>NZ_CP065707.1:0-316250 GCF_016028255.1 Streptococcus oralis | reverse complement strand
CTTTGAGCTTTACATGGAAGATACTTATCAGATTGAGGGACAACCTTACTTTGGTTATTTCCGTGGTGCCTACTCGGCTGAGGAGTTGCAGGAAATAGAAGCCTACGCCCAGCAGTTTGACATGACCTTTGTGCCTTGCATCCAGACCTTGGCCCACTTGTCAGCCTTCGTTAAATGGGGTGTCAAAGAAGTGCAAGAACTTCGTGATGTGGAGGACATTCTCCTTATCGGCGAGGAAAAGGTGTATGATTTGATTGATGGCATGTTTGCCACTCTATCTAAACTACAAACACGCAAGGTCAATATCGGGATGGATGAAGCCCACTTGGTTGGCTTGGGACGCTACCTGATCTTAAACGGAGTTGTGGACCGTAGTCTCCTCATGTGCCAACACTTGGAGCGCGTGCTGGACATTGCAGACAAGTATGGCTTCCACTGTCAGATGTGGAGCGATATGTTCTTCAAACTCATGTCAGAAGATGGCCAGTACGACCGGGATGTGGAAATTCCAGAAGAAACTCGCGTCTACCTAGACCGTCTCAAAGACCGTGTAACCTTGGTTTACTGGGACTATTATCAGGATAGCGAGGAAAAATACAATCGCAACTTCCGCAACCACCACAAGATTAGCCAGGATATCGCCTTTGCAGGGGGAGCTTGGAAGTGGATTGGTTTCACACCCAACAACCATTTCAGCCGTCTTATCGCTATGGAGGCCAATAAAGCCTGCCGTGCCAATGACATCAAAGAGGTCATCGTGACGGGTTGGGGGGATAATGGTGGAGAAACAGCCCAATTTTCTATCCTACCAAGTTTGCAAATCTGGGCAGAACTCAGCTACCGCAATGATCTAGACCGTTTGTCTACTCATTTCCAGACCAATACAGGTCTATCAGTTGAGGATTTCATGCAGATTGACCTAGCTAACCTCTTGCCAGACCTGCCAGGCAATCTCAGTGGTATCAATCCCAACCGCTATGTCTTTTATCAGGATGTTCTTTGCCCGATTCTTGACCAGCACATGACACCTGAACAGGACAAGCCCCACTTTGCGCATGCTGCGGAGACCCTTGCTGAAATCAAAGAAAAAGCTAGTGCCTACTCTTATCTATTTGAAACTCAGGCCCAGTTGAATGCTATTTTAAGTTCTAAAGTGGATGTGGGACGACGCATTCGTCAGGCCTACCAAACAAACGATAAAGAAAGTCTACAAGAAATCGCCAGACAAGAATTACCAAAACTCAGAAGCGAGATTGAACAATTCCATGCCCTCTTTAGCCGTCAATGGTTGAAAGAAAATAAGGTCTTTGGCTTGGATACAGTCGATATCCGTATGGGCGGACTTTTGCAACGTATCAAACGAGCAGAAAGCCGTATAGAGGCTTATCTGTCTAATCAGATTGACCACATCGACGAGCTAGAAGTTGAAATTCTACCATTTACTGACTTCTATGCAGACAAGGATTTCGCAGCAACTACAGCCAATCAGTGGCATACCATTGCGACAGCTTCGACGATTTATACGACATAGGCATTTATCACAAACAGTTAAACATCTCCTTTTAAACACATGGAGATGTTTTTTGATTTGGAGATAGGGAAGGAGTATAATGAAAGAATAAGGATGGTTTGGAGGTATGACCATGAAAAAGTTACTACTGGTCCTAGGTGCTAGTATGCTAGTCTTATCTGCCTGCCACAGAGCGACAGAGGATGGCGTAACGAGTCCGTCAATACCAAGGGAACAACAAACCAAGGAAACAACCAACTATTTTCACTATTTAGCAGATTCCTATCAAAAGGCTTTTTCGCATGAAAAAGATCATAAGGATACAACCGTCCAATCACCTATGGCTGCTACTCTTGCAGCCATGGAAGAACTTGAGTTATCTAATCCGGCTGATCAAGCCTTGATTATAAAGAACTACTCGGATTTTCAGAAGCTAATTCAATACAATACTGAAAAGTGGGAGGAAGAGTTTGCAAGCTGGGCTTCTTCTATGGGGCAGTCCTATCATAGACTAGAGCATGCAAACTTTGATGAAAAAAATGAACTAATCAAAAAATTAGAAACTACAACAGTCTCTCAGAAAAGTGTCAAATGGAATGTTTTTGGAGTATCGAGTGACAATGCCTATGATTACTTGGTTTTGGCTGCCTACTATGACAATCAGGACAAACATTTCTACCTATTTACACTGAAGGATGGGCAAGCACAGGTCTTGCATGCCGATAAGACACTGGAAACTATCCCTACTGCAAATTTTGAAGAGACTGAAAACACAGATTTAGCGCAACGTTTTAAGGAATTTCTATTAAAAACAAGTGTAACTACAGAGAGCGAGCCAGATACAGATAATAGTTCTTTAATAGACAAGATAAAAACAGCCATGGAATCCTACTCGGATAGTAAAGGTGAAAGATTTAAGTCAACTAACTTAGCAACATATGGTCACTACTATGGACTAGCAGTGCCAGACCAGATAATGCAATTTGGACAAGTAGATGGGGTGAATTATACTTTTAAATGGTATGGGTATATTGCAGGTTCAGGTTCTGGGCGGTTTGAAATCCGAGCTTGCTATGTGAATGAAGCAGAGACAGAGGTGATTCTCTTTGGCTACAAGGATGGTAATCCTGCTCTTTTACATACAGAAGGAAGACCAGAGATTGAGAAGAATGAATCAGGGGCTATCATAAGTGCTCAGGTTCATTTTGTCGAGTTTCATCACCCAATATTGGAACAAGTTTTCAATTAGTAAAGAGGAAATACATTTATCGTATGCAGAGTGTTTCTCGTGAAACCTATTTCTTATAAAAAACTTCTCCACATAAAATAATTTGTGGAGTTTTTTCTATAATTAGTAGTTTAACCTAGCCATCAATTAGGAGTATACTAATAATGTAATCGTTATCAAACCTAAAAATTCGATGAAATCAGTTTTTAGGAATAAAAAGGGAGGAAATTATGAAAAAGTTTTCAAAGACCTTGAGAGATAACTGGATCTTTCTCTTGATGGTTTTACCAGGGGCTCTCTGGCTGATTCTATTCTTTTACATTCCAGTATTTGGGAATGTGGTCGCCTTTAAAGACTACCACATGACCAGTAATGGATTCATAGATAGTATTGTGAATAGCAAATGGGTCGGGTTAGATAATTTCAGATTCTTGTTTAGTTCAAAAGATGCCTTTATCATCACTCGAAATACCGTTCTTTACAATCTCGGC
Source organism: Streptococcus oralis (assembly GCF_016028255.1). Classification (NCBI taxonomy): domain Bacteria; kingdom Bacillati; phylum Bacillota; class Bacilli; order Lactobacillales; family Streptococcaceae; genus Streptococcus; species Streptococcus oralis. The sequence continues at coordinate 313,021 of NZ_CP065707.1, read as the reverse complement.
TTTATCTTTATCGGTTTGATTGTATCAGTAGGGATTGCCATCATCCTCAGCGAACTTCGCTCTAAGAGAATGGTTAAAATCTTCCAAACATCTATGTTGTTCCCTTACTTCCTGTCATGGGTTATCATCAGTTTCTTTACAGATGCCTTCCTAAACATTGACAAAGGGGTTTTCAACCATTTCCTAACATCCATTGGCATGAAGGAAGTCAACTTCTACGCTGACTTAGGCATTTGGCCATACCTTCTCCTTTTCCTAGGTATTTGGAAAGGCTTTGGATATAGCAGTGTCATGTACTATGCGACAATCATGGGAATTGACCCAACCTACTACGAAGCAGCAACAGTGGACGGGGCTAGCAAGTGGCAACGTATTCGCAACGTAACCATTCCTCAGTTGACTCCGCTTGTAACAGTCTTGACCATCCTTGCAGTCGGAAATATCTTCCGTGCAGACTTTGGTCTCTTCTATCAAATCCCACACAATGCGGGTCAGCTTTACAATGTAACCAATGTTTTGGACGTATATGTCTTTAATGGTTTGACTCAGACAGCAGATATCGGTATGGCTTCAGCAGCCGGTCTTTACCAATCCGTTGTCGGTTTGATTCTGGTTATCCTATCAAACTTGCTTGCAAGACGAGTCGATCCAAACTCAGCTTTGTTCTAGAAAGGAGGAGAATATGGCAGAAAAGAAAATTAAAAAAGAAAAAATCGATAATGTCGGCATTCACTCCTTCAGTAAGAAAGCAGATATCTTCTTTAGTATTATCTCTGGTTTGATTGCTCTTTCTTGTATCTTGCCCTTTATCTTCGTTATCATCATTTCGGTGACAGATGAAAAGAGCATCCTCCAGTATGGATATAGCTTTTTCCCATCACAGTTTGGATTAGATGGTTTTGAGTTCTTGGCTCAGTTTAAAGATAAGATCCTCCAAGCGCTCTTTATCTCAGTCTTTGTGACAGTAGTCGGGACAGTGACCAATGTCTTCATTACAACCACTTATGCCTACGCCATCTCACGGACAACCTTTAAGTACCGCAGATTCTTCACAATCTTTGCCCTTCTTAGTATGTTGTTCAATGCTGGTTTGGTACCAGGCTATATCGTGGTGACTCGTTTGCTCCAACTTGGTGATACGGTTTGGGCCTTGATTGTTCCAATGCTTCTCTCACCATTCAACATCATCTTGATGCGTTCCTTCTTCAAGAAGACCATTCCAGAAGCCATTCTAGAATCCGCTCGTATCGATGGTGCCAGTGAAGCTCGGATCTTCTTCCAGATTTGTTTGCCATTGTCACTTCCAGGTATCGCAACCATCACGCTTTTGACAGCTCTTGGTTTCTGGAACGACTGGTTCAACGCCCTTCTTTATATCAAGAGTGACAACTTGTATCCATTGCAGTATTTGCTCATGCAAATCCAGCAAAATATGGACTACATTGCAAAAGCAGTCGGCCTATCTGGCCAACTGGGAGTTGCTCTACCGAAAGAAACAGGTCGTATGGCCATGGTTGTTGTTGCAACCCTTCCAATCGCGATTCTGTATCCATTCTTCCAACGCTACTTTGTAAAAGGTTTGACCATCGGTGGTGTGAAAGAGTAGCACTTGCTGAGAAACACCGTTTCTCCCTTCCCAACTTCATCTTAGTGACTGAAGTTACAAATCATTAAATCGTTTATAAGTTTAAAAATAAAAAAAGGAGTTTTTATCATGAAAAACTGGAAAAAATATGCTTTTGCATCTGCTAGCGTAGTCGCTTTGGCTGCAAGCCTTGCCGCTTGTGGAAACCTTTCAGGTAACAACAAAAAAGCTGCTGACTCAGCTTCAGGTGATAAACCTGTTCTTAAAATGTACCAAATCGGTGACAAACCAGACAACTTGGATGAATTACTAGAAAATGCAAACAAAATCATCGAAGAAAAAGTTGGTGCTAAATTGGATATCCAATACCTTGGATGGGGTGACTACGGTAAGAAAATGTCAGTTATCACATCATCAGGTGAAAACTATGATATCGCCTTTGCAGATAACTATGTTGTAAATGCTCAAAAAGGTGCTTATGCGGACTTGACAGAATTGTACAAGAAAGAAGGAGCAGAGCTTTACAAAGCACTTGACCCAGCTTACATCAAAGGGAACACTGTAAACGGTAAGATTTACGCTGTTCCAGTTGCAGCCAACGTTGCATCATCTCAAAACTTTGCCTTCAACGGCGCTCTTCTTGCCAAATATGGCATTGACATTTCAGGTGTCACTTCATACGAAACACTTGAACCAGTCTTGAAACAAATCAAAGAAAAAGCTCCAGACGTAGTACCATTTGCGGTTACGAAGAACTTTATTCCATCTGATAACTTTGACTACCCAGTGCCAAACGGACTTCCATTCGTTATCGACCTTGAAGGAGATACTACTAAGATCGTAAACCGTTACGAAGTACCTCGTTTCAAAGAACACTTGAAGACTCTTCACAAATTCTATGAAGCAGGATACATTCCAAAAGACGTAGCAACAAGCGACACTTCATTTGACCTTCAACAAGATACTTGGTTCGTTCGTGAAGAAACAGTAGGACCAGCTGACTACGGTAACAGCTTGCTTTCACGTGTTGCTAATAAAGATATCCAAATCAAACCAATCACTAACTTCATCAAGAAAAACCAAACAACACAAGTTGCTAACTTTGTCATCTCAAACAACTCTAAGAACAAAGAAAAATCAATGGAAGTGTTGAACCTCTTGAACACTAACCCAGAACTCTTGAACGGTCTTGTTTACGGTCCAGAAGGCAAGAACTGGGAAAAAGTTGAAGGTAAAGAAAACCGTGTCCGCGTCCTTGATGCTTACAAAGGAAACACTCACATGTCAGGTTGGAACACTGGTAACAACTGGATCCTTTACATCAACGAAAACGTTACAGACCAACAAATCGAAGATTCTAAGAAACAATTGGCAGAAGCTAAAGAATCTCCAGCGCTTGGATTCATCTTTAACACTGACAGTGTGAAATCTGAAATCTCAGCAATCTCTAACACAATGCAACAATTCGATACAGCTATCAACACTGGTACTGTAGACCCAGATAAAGCAATTCCAGAATTGATGGAAAAATTGAAATCTGAAGGTGCCTACGAAAAAGTATTGAACGAAATGCAAAAACAATACGACGAATTCTTGAAAAACAAAAAATCATAAGATCGATTGATTTCGTGTATTCATTCCTAATTCCTAAAAATGTGATCACTGCCTTCCTTAGTTCTCTAGGGGAGGTAGTGATTTTTAGGATGTAAAAATGAAAGTAGCAATTCTGAGAGTTTAGGTGATGGGATACACATATATATAGGGGATTTATTATGAAAAAATATCGTCTTCTTTTCAAAATGAGTGCTGTCTTCTCTTACCTATTTTTCGTATTTGGTCTTTCTCAGCTGACTCTTATCGTCCAAAACTATTGGCAATTTTCTTCTCAGATAGGAAATTTCTTCTGGATTCGAAATATCTTGAGTTTGCTATTTAGTGGAGTCATGATTTGGATTCTGGTTAAGACAGGCCATGGTTATCTCTTTCGCATTCCAAGAAAAAAATGGCTTTGGTATTCGATTTTGACAGTATTAGTGGTAGTGCTCCAGATCTCTTTTAACGTTCAGACAGCTAAACATGTCCAGTCAATTGCGGAAGGTTGGGCTGTATTGATTGGTTATAGTGGGACTAACTTTGCAGAGCTAGGTATTTATATAGCCCTGTTCTTTCTGGTTCCACTGATGGAAGAGTTAATCTATAGAGGATTACTGCAACACGCTTTCTTTAAGCATTCGCGATTTGGTCTTGATTTGCTTCTTCCTTCTATTTTATTTGCTCTCCCTCATTTTTCAAGCCTGCCTAGTCTGTTAGATATCTTCGTCTTTGCAACAGTTGGGATCATCTTTGCTGGTTTGACCCGCTATACCAAGAGCATTTATCCATCCTATGCAGTGCATGTGATCAATAATATTGTAGCGACCGTGCCATTTTTGCTGACTTTTTTACATAGGGTGTTTGGGTAAAATATTGGCGCGAGAGTGAGGAATTATAGTTTTTCAATTTATAAGTGAGTTTCTGGAGGAAAATGAGAATGACATCATTAAAATGGTTTGCTGGAGGAAGTGAAAGGCGTTGTGAAGCGATGGCTATTATAGATCATCTATTGGAAGATATAAAGGATGCGCCTCAACTTTCTCCCTTGAAAAATCAGTTAGTGATTTATAAAAAACGATTAAAGGACGATGGAACCTCTACTCCATTTATTCTGAGCCAAATGAACGTTGACATCTCACGTGTGTTGATTGATAACAAGCTAAGTTTGTCAAAAAGTCAAGCCGAGCAAATAAAAAAATTGAGAGAATTATCTGCGATTCGCTATGGTTACTGATGAAGTGCAGGGGTAGGACTCTTTCTACAATTTCCGGTCAAATAAATTGCAATCACTTTCCCAAGTGGGTATACTAGTATAGTTAGATGAAAAATTCTGAAAATTTAAGAATAGAAAAGAGAACAAATCTTATGGCAAAAGATATTCGTGTCTTACTTTACTACCTCTATACTCCAATTGAAAATGCAGAGCAATTTGCGGCAGATCACTTGGCTTTCTGTAAATCAATCGGCCTCAAAGGTCGTATCCTAGTCGCTGACGAGGGAATCAACGGAACCGTTTCGGGTGACTACGAAACAACTCAAAAATACATGGACTACGTTCACAGCCTCCCAGGAATGGAAGACCTCTGGTTCAAGATTGACGAAGAAAATGAACAAGCCTTCAAGAAGATGTTTGTTCGCTACAAGAAAGAAATTGTCCACCTTGGTTTGGAAGACAACGACTTTGACAACGACATCAACCCACTTGAAACAACAGGTGCTTACTTGTCTCCAAAAGAGTTCAAAGAAGCCCTTCTTGACGAAGATACAGTTGTCCTTGACACACGTAACGATTATGAGTACGACCTAGGACACTTCCGCGGAGCTATTCGCCCAGACATCCGCAACTTCCGTGAGTTGCCACAATGGGTTCGTGACAACAAGGAAAAATTCATGGACAAACGTGTCGTGGTTTACTGTACAGGTGGAGTTCGTTGTGAGAAATTCTCAGGCTGGATGGTTCGTGAAGGCTACAAAGATGTCGGTCAGCTTCATGGCGGTATCGCAACTTACGGTAAAGATCCAGAAGTTCAAGGCGAGCTTTGGGATGGGAAAATGTACGTCTTTGACGAGCGTATCGCAGTCGATGTCAACCATGTTAACCCAACCATCGTAGGGAAAGACTGGTTTGATGGAACACCATGTGAACGCTATGTCAACTGTGGAAATCCTTTCTGTAACCGTCGTATCCTAACATCAGAAGAAAATGAAGACAAGTACCTTCGTGGCTGCTCACACGAGTGTCGTGTTCACCCACGTAACCGCTATGTTTCAGAAAATGAATTGACACAAGCAGAAGTTGTTGAGCGCCTAGCAGCTATCGGTGAAAGCTTGGAAACATTGGTGGCTCAGTAATTTAGTCGTGAAGATAAAAAACTTTAGGCGGATAGCGTCTAAAGTTTTTTCATTATTTATTTAAAGCTTAGATTTTCATTATTCAGGTTTCGATTTTTTGTCCTTTCTTTTTGATGTGATATAATGGGGTTGAATAAATGGGAAAGGAGCAGGTCTATGTCTAAAGCTATTATGGAAGAAGTGGCAGCCTATCTGCGTCAGCATGCAGATGAAGAGCTGAGTCTGACCGATTTGGCTGAGCATTTCCATTATAGTCCTTTCCATCTATCCAGAACTTTCAAGAAAAAGATGGGATTTTCTATCAAGCAATATGTGGAAGCTCTTAAGATGGAAAAAGGAATTCAGGAGATTGTAGAAAGCCGGCAAAATGTGACCGAGACATCTATGGAAGCTGGTTATGATAGTCTAGGCAGTTTTTCCAATACTTTTAAGCGGCATACTGGACTTTCGCCTAAAAAATACTACCAAGAATCAACCAAGGCTTATGATTTTATGGTAAAACAGCTAGATGAGAAGGGAGCTTTGTTACATCAGAATCCCGACTGTAAAAGTGACAATAGGCTGACTGTGGCGCTATCTTATCCTGAGGGGTATGAACCACGCCTTAGCTGTGTCGGGTTGTTTAAAACCCGAATACCCAAAGAAGAGCCGGTTATCGGAGTAGCACTGAGTCAGGAGAGCCGGTTTACTTTTGAAAATGTACCCGATGGTCGCTACTATCTTTTGGCCTGTGAATTGCTGGAAGATTTACGCCTAACTAAAAACTATGTCTTGAAGCATAACTTTCGCTGGGGCAGCGATGAGCCTCTCACTTTTGCAGGCGATAGCATCTATCAAGAGGAAATCAGCATGCGCAGGCCCTTGCCCAGTGATCCACCTATTACAGTTAATCTTCCAGTTTTAATCATGCGTTCCCTAGCCAAACAAGCGCAATTGAGAATAAGAAAATTTTTATCCTAATTGATAAACTGATACTAGAGATTTATTCTCAGATATAAAAAATTGGAGGAACAATAATGAAATTAGACGTGTTTTTAAGTTTTAATGGTCAGGCCGAAGAAGCTTTTCGTTTTTATGCAGATCTTTTTCAGACAGAGATAAAGGGACTTGTCCGAGCCAGTGATATGATGGATCCAGCTGACCTTCCTGCAGCAAAACGGGATAAGATTGCTTGGATTGCCTTAGATACGGAAAACTTGACCCTGAATGGTGAGGATGTAGGCATTTTTAACGACCTATCTATTCCTAGCAATCATCAGCCCAATCAATGGTTAGTTCTGAGCCCAGACAGTAGAGAAGAAGCCGATGAGCTTTTTGCTAAGCTTGCTGAAGGTGGACAGATTCTCTATGCTCTAGAGAATCAATTTTTTGCTAAGTTTTATGCCCGCTTAATTGACCGTTTTGGTATCGGCTGGGATGTGATGATGAATTAGAGGAGAGCGATGGCGTATAGTAAATCTTTAGCTCAACAGATTCGTACCATTTTAGCTACTGAACTTCCTCCTCATGTTTTTGAAGAAGAGGTAGAAGAGAAGAAGATGTTTGGTGGTTTGGCTTTTATGGTCCAAGGTAAGATGACCGTTACTGTGAGTTCGAGAAGTCAAGAGCTTGTCATGGTCCGCATTGGTAAGGAAATGGAAAAGCAGGTCCTGCCTAAAAATGGTGCCAGTGTGACTTTAATGAAGGGTAGGCTTTATCATGGCTATATTGATTTAGATGGTGAAGCACAAAAAGAACTGTCTTACTGGATCAAGCTAGCCTTGTCCTACAATCAGGAGCTGACGCAGCAGGATAAAAAGTAAGAAGAGCTCAGAATGAGTCTTGCTTTCTTAGAAGTTTATTCATTGCCTTTTTATGAAATTCAGATATATTCTCAGAATATGTATTGATTTTGTGACTTTAATTAGCAAGATTTTATGAAAATAAATCCTATACGAAGAAATGATGCTAAGAAGGAACATATAGGCAATTAAATTGATAAGCAAATTAAAAAGATATATGAGATTATAAAGAAATACTTACCTTTAGTTATAAGCGTAATATAGACGAAATGCTTGAACATCTAAGTTACGATTCCAATTATTCGTGTAGATACTTTGATAATAAGGAAGAAAAAATAAAATTTTCAAAGATTCAATTTGTAATAATTGATAAGGAAGAGGTTATTTTTGTCTCATCATCTTATGCGTCTTATCCATATTCTTTGAAAGGAATTGGTGGGGGTATTTAGAAAATATTTTGAACAAGCATGGCAGTTAGCTACAAAATTAAAGTCGGATAGCAATATAGATAAGGACAGTATAAGCTATATAGAATTTACTTACAGAAAATAAAGACGATTCCTTTGGTCGTCTTTATTGCATTTCTAGGGTGTGTGAATACCGATTACTTTTAGTCTGCTGAATGTCAAGCAATTTTCAGGGGCTGTTTTTCTATGCTTTTTATCTAAAAATCTAAAGTTTGTTTCTGTATCTTTCAGGAAAATAGGTTATACTATATGTAAACGATTTCAAAGGAGGCCAGTTATGGCGAAAACATTTTTTATCCCAAATAAAGAAAGCATTCTAGGACAACAGGAGGTCTTGACTGCCAAGTCTATCTTGGCCTTGGTGGAAGGCTTGGAGTCACACAGTTATGATGCGGTCTATCTCCGTCAGCCCCTCAATCGTCTCGAGTATATCGAGTGTGGGATTGTAGGTCAGTCACAATTTCTCTTCAAGGTGAACTATGCGGATAGTCGAAAAGGCTATCAAGTGGTGATTCCAGACTTCCTTACTAGAGCGGACTGGGAGATTGTAGAAGCTCTCCTCCAAGCCCTATCGAGCAAGTTGGGGCAAGTGGTAGAAGGGCTAGAAGGGTTTGAATTTGAAGCTTATTTCCGACAAACAGTTCAGAATTATCTAGCGGATAAGGCGGCTCGTCTAGTATACTGCCAAGGGCTCTTGTCCCCTATCTATCTCAACAAGGAATACCTCGAGAGCTTTTTGGTTGAGAACGGACTGGTACGTTTTGAAGAGCTGGTCAAGAAAGTTCAAGGATCTGATGCCTACCTTGCCAGTGTGAGATTTTACCCAGATGCTCAAGGCAAGGTGCACGGTATCTATCACCTAGCCCAGGGAGTCAAGACGATTTTGCCAAAGGAACCCTTTGTACCAGCATCCTATACGGAGCAACTGGCAGGCAAGGAGCTTGTTTGGGAGATTGACCTAGTGAAGATTTCTGGTGATGGGTCCAAAGTAGAAGACTACGAAGCCATCGCTCGCTTGGATTATGCAAGATTCCTAGAGTCGCTACCAACAGCATTTTACCACCAACTAGATGCCAATCAACTAGAAGTACAAGCCATTTTGGGAAAAGATTTTGAAGAATTGGCACAAGAAAAGTAAAGCAGGTCAACTGCTATTTAGCATGCGAAAGATAGTTTAGCTTAGTTAGGTTTTGTAATGTGAAATTTCAAAAATTGCTTAGTTCAATGAAAAATAGTATAATATAACAAAAAATAGAATATTGTTCGTTAAATAATGATCAGGAGATCTTGAGATGGATATCAAGAAGGAAGTAGGTAAAAGAATCCGAATGTTGCGAGAGATGAAACATCTCACTCGTGAAACTCTTTGTGATGATGAAACCGAGATAACAGTACGCCAATTAGCACGGATTGAATCAGGGCAGTCTTCCCCAAGTTTATCTAAGGTAGAGTATATAGCTTACAAACTAGGCTGTCCAATTTCACATATAGTAGATATGGATCATATGATTTTACCTTCAGAGTACTTGATATTAAAGGATAAACTTATTAAGTTTCAAACTTATGGAGATGATGACAGAATTCATATTAAAGAAGAGTTGTTTGACAGAGTTTACGAACACTATTATGATAGTCTACCTGAGGATGAGCAGATTGCAATCAGCGCCTTACAAGCTAGTTTTGATGTCTTTGTAAGTGAAGATGCAGGGTTTGGTGATGCTTTGCTTGATGAGTATTTTGAACAAGTAAAGATAAGAAAAAATTACTCGGTAAATGATTTGCTTCTCATAAAATTGTACTTGGTTTCGTGTTTAGCAAGACCGACTGAGTATCATCGTGAACTATTTTGGGAACTTTCTAAAAAACTTCTGAGAGAAACGAATTCATCCGATTTAGAGACAGCCTATATGTTAAAGAGAACGGTGCTTGATTCTTTAGCTGTTCAATGGATGGAAAAATCTTACTCCACTTTTGAGCCTTATGTTAAGGCGATGAACACGCTGATGATTTTATCGCAGGATTTTCAAAACAAGCCAATTGTTGATATGCTAGATGCTATGTGTACTTTATTTCATAAACAGGATAAGGAAAAAGCTATCTACTTATATGATAGAGCCGTTATTTGTGCTCAAGCATTTGGAGACCAAGTATTAGAAGCGCGTATATTGGGAGAAAAAGAAAAAGATATAAAAACTTTTGAGGAAATGAAGAGCTGACATGACATTTTTGTCATGTTTTTTTGTTTTTGAAAGCGTTAAGCTAGAGATGTAATGAAGGGTTAATTGAGTTATTTAGAGTAGGAGGAAGAGATGGAGAATCTGAGTATCTCGCTAGAGACTTTTACACAGACTCGCCACAGTTTGGTGTTTCGAAATAACACGACTGAGCAAAAGTTGGTAGAGATAGCGATAAATAACGAAGTCTTTCGCCTAGCTATTTTAGATGCAGGCGAAGAGCGAGTTTTAATTCTGCCTGAAGAGGTTACAGATGTTAGGAATTTTGGGATTTCAGAGGTGGAGGATAATTCATGAAACCAAAAGATATAATAAAGGAGAGAAACTATGAATCGTGTGATTTTAAGTCTTAAACATATCGATAAAACATATGGGAAAGAACAGGTTCTTCATAATGTTTCCTTTGATATTGATCAAGGAGAAATATGTGGTCTTATTGGTGAAAATGGTGCTGGAAAGACAACATTAATGAGAATTCTCCTAGGACTAATTCGGGCTGATAAGGGAGAAATCAAGAGTGTTTCTCAGCATAAGATTGGCAGTATTATCGAATCACCTGCCCTCTATCCAAACCTGACTGGACGCCAACACTTGCAATATTACAAGACAAGATTTGGTTTAAAGACAGATATCATAGAAATGTTGGAATTGGTTCGCCTACCCAAACCATCATGGGATCGAAAAGTGAAAAACTATTCTCTTGGCATGAAACAAAGATTATCGATAGCAATTGCTCTTCTGGATAATCCAGAGCTCATTATCCTAGACGAACCAGTGAATGGTTTAGATCCTCAAGGGATTTCAGATTTAAGAAAAATGATTTTGAGTTTAAGGGATCAGTTAGGAGTTACTTTTTTAATCTCGAGTCATATTCTGTCAGAATTGGAATTTATAACAGATAAGTATATCATCATGAAAAAAGGAAAGATTCTAAATGTGACGAGTTCACAAATGCTAGCGAATGATTTATCTGAAAAAATTTTCCTAAAGACAAGTGATAATCAGATTCTAAAAATGTTTTTAGAAAAAGAGGGCATTGTTCATTTTGAGCAGGATGACTATCTGGTTGTTACAGAAAAGGAAAAATTAATGGCTATCTTGGAATATAGTATTGGTTCAAATCTAGTGATACAGGATATTTATATTAAGAAGGAACGCTTTGAGGACTACTATTTGCGTAATATTATCTGATGATTTAAGAAAGGAGGAGAGTCATGAATTCTCTTAAGGCAGATATGTATAAATTTTACTGGGAAAAAAGAGGAGTGCTTCCTAGTTTGTTGATAGGGTTATTAGTTTTGTTATTCTCCTTATTTTTTAAGTCATCAAATGAAAATGAGCCGGCATTTCGAGTGTTGATTTCAAACGTGAGTGGTTTTATTCCGTTGCTTTTCATCTCTTCCAATTTATTTTTCTGGGGAGAAGATTATAGTTTCCGTACGATCAATATTCTGCTCACAAAAGAAAAACAACGATGGAAGTTATTTTTATATAAAACTTTGGGAACCTTTTGTTTGTCTTTATTATATGTGTCTATTTTTTATAGTTTGGCAGCTCTTGTTTATTTAGAAGGGGACATGGTGTTGATTGTTTCGACATTTTTACACCAGCTACCATACTATTTTGTCATTATAAGTGTCTCGTTATTGATTTTTCAAATATTTGATAAGGTTTATGAATCATGTATGATTTATACACTCTACATTTTACTATTTGATAACCTATTGGCTTACGTCCTTCCAAATTCTGGTGAGAGTGTGAAAGACTATTTACTTATGACTTTAAATTTGAAAGCTTCCCCTGGGGTAAGTCAATTTACCTTTACGAACGTATGCTACCCTATAGTGGTGAGTATAGCAGTACTTGTGCTTGCGTTAGCTGTATTTAATAAAAAAGAATTTAAGTAGGAGGACTAATGATGAAAAAAATAGGAATTGTAATTGGGCTGCTGTTACTGTTTGTAGTAGCTGGAATTTTATTAACTTTAAAAAGAGGAGAGACGACAATCAGTTTGAAACAATCATGGACTCTCTCTTCTAAAAGTATTAAAACGTTAGAGTTTTATGGCTCAAAGCAAGCAATTGATGTTAAAGTTGTCAAGAGTGAATCAGATGAAACAAGTGTTCAAATAGAAGGAAAAGTTTCCGAAGAATCAGCGAATAATATATCTAAAAACGTTAAAATGAGTTCAGATAGTCTATATCTACCATTTTCACAACATGGTTTTAATTTGGCTCTGAGTTCAGAAGGAAAAGACAAGTTATATGTAACTATTTCCTTAGGAAAAAATACTACTTTCGAAAAAATATTTATAGATACTCTTGTTGGCGATGTATCTATTACAGTTCCTAAAGATTTTGATGGGATTTATACTTTACATACAAACAATACAGGAGAAATTTTAAGGGTTCCTACCACAAATCAAACTTCTAATAGCGTCATTGAAGTTGATGGCTATAGTAAGATAAGTGTTGAAAAAGGAGAAAAAAATGGTTAGTCACTATAAACAAGCAACTTTGCTGGATTGTGGAATGGCTTGTGTAAAGACAATCATTTCTTATTATTTCCCCAAATTAGAACATCTGGATAGTCTACAATTTGATAACAATAGTCACCAAGGATTGTCTTTGTTTGATATAGAAGGTATACTAAAAAACTATGGTATTGATGCGGATTCTTATCAAATTGACACTCCTAGTTTGTTAAATAACGTATCATTTCCTTATTTGATGATAGTAGAAAGAGCTGGTTTACCTCATTATATTGTTGTATTAGATGGAGACAGTAATTCATTGACTGTTTCTGATCCTGCGAATGAAGAAATTGAGAAAATTTCAAGATTAGAACTTTTTAGTCAGAGTGTAGGAATTGTTTTAATTCCTCAAAAGAATGAGAATGTTAATTCAGAAGATAGAAAAGATATTGTTACGATAAGCTATGCAGATAAGTTATATCATAGATTTCTAGCTTCACTTGGTTGGAAGAGAAAGTTTGCAATCTTTTTCTTGGGAATAGCCAAAATTATCTTACCAGTTACTATTGCTTTTTTTCTACAAATAACGATGTCTAATCTGCTTAATATTCAGTTTAGCTTTCAGCTATTTAGTCTCGCTTCAATAATATTAGGTTCATATTTGTATTGGCAGTTTTCTATATTGGAAACAAGATTAAAAGGAAAGATTGAAAATGATTTTTTAAATGATATTCTGTCCTCTTTTTATCAGAACCAATTAAATGATTTTTCTTTAACTAAGAATTATGAGTATGTTAGTAGTTATTTTTGGAATTTGTTGTTATCAGCAACAGGTATTATGCAAAAATTTTACTTAAAGGTACAACTTTTAGTGTTTTGCTTGCTACTATTATTGCTATTAAAATTGAATATCATTATTTTCGCAGTTACAAGCTTATCTATAGTTATTCTTGGCTTATATGTAAATTTTGAGATACGAAAAGTTGTAAAAAATCAGCGAGAATTTATTGCTAAGAGTTCTAACTTTAGTTCTCTTGTAGAAAATACAATTTATGGTTTGCAAGATATTATAAGTTTCCAAAAATCTAGCGACTTTATCAAAGAATTTAATGAAAGACTCAATGAACTGTTGGGAACGAAACTAGATAGTACACATATTACCAATAGATTATTAGCTTCTACTCAGATATTTATTGGTTTAACTGGTTCATTTTTGATTGCTACTATAATTTCTATGAGAGATTATGAACATATAGCAGAGTATGCAAATAGTATTTTGATTCTATTACTTTTATCTAGCATTTTAAGTTCTTTAATTACATCTTGGGTAGCATTGAAAAAAAGTCAATATTCCTTTGAGTTTATCGGAACAGAGGAGGTAGAAGCGAAAAGGGATGTTGTTCCTATTTCAGTAGCTAAAATTAAACAGTTGTCCTGCCATGATTTATCTAAAAAATGGGATGAAAGATTGATATTTAATAAATTAAATTTGGAATTTAATAGTGGTGAACTAACAGTTGTTACAGGTGGTAATGGAACAGGCAAATCATCTCTTTTGAATATTATTCAGGGATTATCTTCTCCAACAGAGGGTGATATTGTACTGAATGGAATGGAAAGTTTTTCTACTTTAGAGGAGACTAATATTTTGGATTATTTAAGCGTGTATTCATCTGAATTTCATGTATTCCCTGGAAGTGTTTCAAAAAATATTAATTTCACCCTATTTAATAAGGAAAACTATGAATCAAATAATCTTGATAGTCTGAATCTCAATGTATCTCTGAGTCATCAGATTGATGGGAAAGCCACCAATATTTCGCAAGGTCAGAAACAAAAAATTCTACTCATGAGGAGTTTATCACAAGAAAAGGACATCTATCTATTCGATGAGCCTACAGGAAATTTGGACAGAAACTCAACTGAATTATTTCTAAATGAGGTTGAGAAATTAGTGAACGAGGAAAAGATTGTTATTGTCGTGACTCATGATAAGGATGTTATTGCTAGAGCAAGCAAAGTTATTAATATGGATGAATTTCATTAAAAGTTAAAAAATGGAGATTGGTGGTTTCTAATCTTCATTTTACCTATAACTAATTTGTATAATATTTGGAATAACGAGTTTCATAGCAATGTTATCATACTACTGAACTCTAGTAATAAAACCCATCCTAGGACAAGATTTTGAAGGATTGGCAAGCATCGAATAGACATTGTTCAAAAAAGAGTAAACATAAAAATCCCTGTCATTAACAAATGGCAGGGATTTTGGTTAAAAGAAGGTCAGGATGCGAAGGTAGTCAACTGTCAGCGCGAGCTCTGCAATGAAGAAGGGTAAGAGAATAGCGCCATCAAGTAAGACAGCTAGCAAGAATCGATAAAATGGGTCAAGGCTACTGGTCTTACTTGGCTTGCTAATCACAAAGAGATTTCCAAGGGCAAAGATGGCCATGCTTAGAAGAGTGAGGATACCAGCAAATCGCAAGCCACCAAAGAGTGCAAAGAAACTTGCTAGAGCTGTTAGGACAAGTGGGATAGCAAAGAGTCTGCTATACCGATCGCAAGCTTCTTGGAAGGTGAAGTCGCTCTCCTGGTCCAGTACACGTCGGACAGTAAAGCCTCCCAAAATGATGGAAAAGTAAAATAGAGCGCTAGCGACCAAGATGGAGAGTCCAGCAAAGAGATCTAAAGGAGGGAGCTGGTTAGGTAAACTATTGGCAATAGATGCCATATAGCCGTAGTAGAGGTGCTTGATATGATAGATACTAAAGAAAAGGTTAATTGAGGATAGCAAAGTGAGCAGGGCAAAGACACTATAACGATGCTTTTGGTCCGTATTCTTGCTGGCAGTTGGTTCTTGGATAGCATCCAGTAGCCAAGTCCAAAATAGTGCGATTTCTTCTTTGAATCGGGCAGTTTTACGAGGGTCAATATCTGGGATATAGGGGCTTTCTAAAGCCTTGCTGAGGATACTTTTCTCTTTTGCAGGGTTTTCTTGTTTGTGTTCCTCTTCAGCTTTTCCTTCTCCCTCTTCCTCGGTTTGGGTTTCCTCGATTATTTCGGGAGTTTCCTCCTCATGCGTTTCCAGTTCTTTAGGTGAGACAGGTGTTTCTTCGCTTACTTGTAGTTCGGTCTTCACAGTTTCCGAAGTCTCTGGCTCGTTGGGCTGGATTTCCGATTTTGTCTGAGGTAATTTCTTTTCAAGATCGGCACTTTCAAACCATTCTTGTGTCATGGTGGAACCTCCTTTTTTATGGTCGTTTTCTATCTTTAGACTAGCAGATGAGAGCGTTTTTGTCAATGGTTTCTAGGTGGAGCAGAGTATTCTTCTTCCTTGGGTAGGTAGATATCCTGGCTGGCCCTTATAATGAGCAGGTCCTTGACATCTGCTTTTTCAGTTTTGTAAGGGTTGGCAAGTTCATTGTCTTTTTGTCTAGGGTGTTCTCTGTATGCTTTACGATAAATACCGCCATGCTTAGAAGAAATGTCTAAATTGATACGATCGAATTCTGTCTTAGAAAGAAAGAGTCTTAAGTCGTTATGAGAGTCTAGCTCAACCTTACCGTGAAACTGGATATTCTCAGCATAGATGTGTTCCCCTTCCGTCTTGACCTGGCTATCTGTCAATTCTGTATCAAAAATATTGATAATACTAGGTGTCGTTAGTATACTGTTCTTGATGGAGCTTTCTGTTATTCTTAAGTGGTAGCCTTTTGTTTTGATTGTCGCATTTTCAAGGGTGACTTGACGGATGGAGGTCTGTCCACGATTGGCCGAGACATTGATAGCTTTCAGAGTTCTCCCTTTAGGTAAAGAGAGAATAACTTCATTAAAACGGTTGGAATAACTGCTGGCAATACGAAGTAGGCCTTCGATTCCTGAACCGAGAAAACGATGTTGGGAGGCTTGTTTGTCAGTGACGCTCAGTGTTTTGTCACTCATGCCAGTAGTCAGATCATGACGGCCAGACATGGACGGATGATAGGTGATGTGGATCTTGTCATCTACAGACTCTGTGATGGTTAGGCTGTGTTCTTCAAGGGTCAAATCAAGTTTTTCCACTTCGCTTCCGAAGGTCACTTCTTCGATACGATTGTCATAGACGGGGTCTTTTGACATGGCAAGCAAACTTTGAATACCATTGGACTGGGCGCCTACAATAATCATGATAAAACCAAGGATCGTGGAAACTACACCAAAGATGAGAAATCCTTTCGTCAATTTACGCATGTCTGTCACCTCTCTTTCCTTTTTTAAGAATCCATTGCACCAAGCGGACGACCAGAAGGCCAAAGAAACGAGCTACATAGGAGATGCCTAGTAGAACAAGAGAAGAAGCACCGATAGCAAGCAAACCAGCCCCGAAAATCAAGATAAAGGCGGATTTGGCTTCGACTAGGATACTAAAACTCTCTACGATAAAGAGTCCGCCCAGTAGGATACCTGTCACAGAGACAGTAAAGAAGGCTAGAATGACAGAGGCAGCTGCGATAAAAAGCCCGATAATGGTTAAGATAATTGCAATTCCAACAGGAATTCCGATAGGGGCTGCTAGTAAGGCAAGTAGGGCAATGTGTAGCAGTTGACGGTCATTCTTTTGAGCAGGTGCTTCATTGACTTTCTTGTCGAGGAGGTTAGAGAGAACATCATGAGCCGCTTCTTTTGGTGTTCCCAGACTAGCGATAAGCTCTTCTTCGCCCTCTGGACCTGCATCGTCAAATAGTTCCTTAAAGTAGTCCATGGCTTCGATGCGGTCAGCTTCAGGTAGTTTATGGAGATAGGTTTCTAACTGAGTCAGATAGTCAGTTCTTGTCATGGCGGATACTCCCTTCTATGATGCCGTTGATGGTGTCGGTATAGAGCGTCCACTCTTCCTTTAGAGTAATGAGCTGCTCTACGCCCTGATTGGTCAAGGAGTAGTATTTGCGCATACGCCCCTGAAACTCTCTAGAGTAGGTGGTCAGAAAGCCACTGGCTTCCAATTTTTTGAGAATGGGATAGAGCGTAGATTCTTTTATATTGGCGATGAGTTTAATGGTTTGGCTAATCTCATAACCATAAGAATCTCCCTGCTCCAGTACAGCCAAGATGAGAAACTCGATCAAGGCAGAGGATGTTGGGAAGTACATGGGAAACCTCCTTTTTATTATATAAAAATTTTATATATACTCTTTTCAAATATATTGTATCTCAATATGAAAGCCCTGTCAAGAAATATGTGTAAAAATTTTATATATAAAAAACTCCTAGTATAAACTAGAAGTTTAGAGGATGTTGCCAGTCTTTATCTAAATTTTATCATAGATTTCTTATACTTAATTTTCTTATCCAAAAGTTTCAATAAAGGAGTCACGTACTCAGGATTCGGAAACTTAGGACCGAAAATGACTTCCCCAATTTGAATTGGATTCTCCCGTTCTATATAAAGTTTACCTACTCCAGAGGTTTTGTCAATTTTGATTTCCTTATTACTTGGGTCTAGATTAGCATAGCGTAAGATACGCAGTTCATTCTCATATTTATAATCTACAGATTTAAACAAGTAACGAATTTCTTCTATACATTCAGCAATAGCATTTTGATAGTTCTCCTCTGTGACTTTTGAACCGATATCTAGTTTTTCTTTTAAATTATTCAACAATTTTTCTAATTTATCTATTTCCGATTTCTCAAATAGTTCAGTTTGTTCTAGTTTTAAATTTTCCCCTATATGCTTAACATAGGCAATTCGGTAAAGATAATCGTTATTCCGTTTTGGTACATTCTCTTTTTTTTCAGATTTCGACCTTTTTTCTTCATCTATAATAGCTACAGTTGGTTTAATATTATTTAATTCATTTGGTGAGCCTTTTAAATCATACGATAGAGTAGATTCTACCTTATTCATTGTCTCTACTAAGGGGATGGCCTCTTTACGCCAAGAAACATCATTGAAGGAAGTAAATCTAGAAAAATCATCTTCACGAAGTACCAAACAAACGCCTTTGGCATCATCACCATACTGGGACCACATGGCCAAATCATCCGTTTTGTTTGTAAAACTCATTAAAAACCATGAGCTTGGCTCCAAAACATCTCGTCTATCTAAGCCCAATATCTGTTCTATGACGATTCCTTCTTCAGGATCATTCATATAATTAGCATTATACAATCGAGTTTTTCCAGATACCGAAAAAGTACTTTTCTTCTTTTCATTCTCCTCTTTCTTCTTTTCATTCTCCTCTTGATCTAACATAATTTGGAGAGTGCTTCCCTTGGTGTAATGGCCGAATTTAAGCACCTGATTTTTATCTTCGTCTTTTAGTCCCAATTGATACTTGATTTTTTGAACAAGTTGATAAATTGATAGCAAGTTCCTTAGTTCACTCGAGTCTTCTTTATAACGCTTTACCCATGTTTTTAAAATAGCATATTTAGTATTCTTTAAAAGACCTTCTTTTAAGATAAAGTTGAATAGCTTGTACTCATCACGGTCACAAACATTATCATCACGGAAAAATAAATCATCAAAATTTTGTATCATAAATTTTGAAAATTTTTCATAGAGTTTTTTAATTATTTTTGTGGTTTGAAGACGTTCATCTAACTCCGTTTGATGATTAAATAAGCTTGCTAAGAACATACCATATATAAAAGCAATTTCTTCGGATTCTCGGAAAGGTTCATGTTCATACAATTCCTGTAATTTCTTAGCAGTGGTTTCGAGTTTATTTAACTCAGTCTGCTTGGCTGCTAAATTGAACAAAATCCTAGCATACCGCAAAGCTATATCAGGGGATTCAGGGAATTGTTGATGCAAGACCTTTAATTTTTCAACAGTAGCTTCGATTTCATTCAACTCCGTCTGCTTGATTGATAAATTAACCAAAATCATAGCATACTGCAAAGCTATATCAGGTGAATCCTGGAATTGTTGCTGTAATTTCTCTAATTTTTCGACAGTAGCCTCCAGTTCTTTTAACTCCGTCTGCTTGGCTGATAAATTAACCAGAATCTGAGCATACTGCAAAGCTATATCAGGGGATTCAGGGAATTGTTGATGCAATCCCTGTAATTTCTCAACAGTAGCCTCCAGTTCTTTTAACTCCGTCTGCTTGATTGATACATTGAACAAAATCTGAGCATACCCCAAAGCTATATTAGGCGATTCGGGGAATTGTTGATGCAATCCCTGTAATTTCTCAACAGTAGCCTCCAGTTCTTTTAACTCCGTCTGCTTGATTGATAAATTGAACAAAATCATAGCATACATTTCTGCTATATCAGGCGATTCAGGGAATTGTTGATGCAATCCCTGTAATTTCTCAACAGTAGCCTCCAGTTCTTTTAACTCAGTTTGCTTGGCTGATAAATTAACCAGAATCTGAGCATACTGCAAAGCTATATCAGGTGATTCAGGGAATTGTTGATGCAATCCCTGTAATTTCTCAACAGTAGCCTCCAATTCTTTTAACTCAGTCTGCTTGATTGATAAATTGAACAAAATCTGAGCATACTGCAAAGCTATATCAGGCGATTCAGGGAATTGTTGATGCAATCCCTGTAATTTCTCAACAGTAGCCTCCCGCTCATTCAACTCAGTCTGCTTGATTGATAAATTGAACAAAATCTGAGCACACTGCAAAGCTATATCAGGTGAATCAGGGAATTGTTGATGCAATCCCTGTAATTTCTCAACAGTAGCCTCCAGTTCTTTTAACTCAGTCTGCTTGATTGATAAATTAACCAAAATCTGAGCACACTGCAAAGCTATATCAGGTGAATCAGGGAATTGTTGATGCAATCCCTGTATTTTTTCAGCAGTAGCCTCCCGCTCATTCAACTCAGTCTGCTTGGCTGCTAAATTGAACAAAATCCTAGCATACCGCAAAGCTATATCAGGGGATTCAGGGAATTGTTGATGCAAGACCTTTAATTTTTCAACAGTAGCTTCGATTTCATTCAACTCCGTCTGCTTGATTGATAAATTAACCAAAATCATAGCATACTGCAAAGCTATATCAGGTGAATCCTGGAATTGTTGCTGTAATTTCTCTAATTTCTCAACAGTAGCCTCCAGTTCTTTTAACTCAGTCTGCTTGATTGATAAATTAACCAGAATCTTAGCATACTGCAAAGCTATATCAGGTGAATCCTGGAATTGTTGCTGTAATTTCTCTAATTTTTCGACAGTAGCCTTCCATTCCTTCAACTCAGTCTGCTTGATTGCTAAATTGAACAAAATCCCAGCATACCGCAACGCTATATCAGGCGAATCCTGGAATTTTTGCTGTAATTTCTCTAATTTTTCGACAGCAGCCTTCCATTCCTTCAACTCAGTCTGCTTGATTGCTAAATTGAACAAAATCCCAGCATACCGCAACGCTATATCAGGCGAATCCTGGAATTGTTGCTGTAATTTCTCTAATTTTTCGACAGCAGCCTTCCGCTCTTTCAACTCAGTTTGCTTGGTTGATAAATTAACCAAAATCATGGCATAACGTAAAGCTATATCAGGCGAATCCTGGAATTGTTGCTGTAATTTCTCTAATTTTTCAGCAGTGGTCTCGATTTCCTTCAACTCAGTTTGTTCGGTTGACAAATTGAACAAAATCATGGCATACTGCAAAGCTATATCAGGCGAATCCTGGAATTGTTGCTGTAATTTCTCTAATTTTTCAGCAGTGGTCTCGATTTCCTTCAACTCAGTTTGTTCGATTGACAAATCAACCAAAATCATGGCATAACATAAAGCTATATCAGGTGAATCCTGGAATTGTTGCTGTAATTTCTCTAATTTTTCGACAGTAGTCTCGATTTCCTTCAACTCAGTTTGCTTGGTTGATAAATTAACCAAAATCATGGCATAACATAAAGCTATATCAGGTGAATCCTGGAATTGTTGCTGTAATTTCTCTAATTTTTCAGCAGTGGTCTCGATTTCCTTCAACTCAGTTTGTTCGGTTGACAAATTGAACAAAATCCCAGCATACCGCAACGCAATGTCTTCTGATTCAGGATATTGTTCATAAATTATTCTTGCTTTTTCTGCTAGAGCTTCATAGTCAGTCTGATCTATCTCCTTTGCTGATAAGTCAAAGAACCTATCTAACTCTGCTAAACTTTCTTTCAAATTGTATTTCTGTTCATCCATTCTATGTACCTCGCTTGAAATAGTAGCTATCTTATAAACTAATTTATTTTTCGCATGACAATTAGTTTCTATACATCTTATTATATCAAAAACACTACCTTTCTGCTAACAGATGGATGGTGCTTTTTCTTGATAGAAACGCCTAAAAAACCAGACAGAGTCTGGCTTTGCATTGTTTATATCTGAGCAGTATTTTAGAAAAATTAAAGGATTTTATCCGCCCGATCTACCATAAAGAGTGAGATGGTCAAGATGATATCGATGGCTAGAAGGGCAAGGACAGCTGGAACCCAAGATTGGAAAAGGTCAAAGCTATAACCAAACAAGGTAGGACCAAAGGCCGCCAAGATGTAGCCCCCTGTTTGCGCCAGGCCTGAGAGTTGCGCAGTCTTTTCAGGCGAGCTGGTCTTAAGTGAGAAGCAAACCATGAGATAAGGAAAGAGGGCGCTACATGCTGTCCCAATCAAGAGGTGAGCGACTAGCCAGTAGAGGAAGTTGTCGCTTGGATACAAGAGCATGGCAATTCCTATCATACCAGCGATAGAGATAACTGCCAGCATGATTTGACGGTGACCGTCTGACAAACGAGTTGTTAGACTTGGGATGGTCATGGAAAAAGGAATACTGATCAGTGAGAAGATAGAAGCTAGAAGAGCCGCATCGCTATTAGAAAGACCAGCACTAATAGCCATAGTTGGCAACCAAGTCATACTTGTATAAAAGAGCAAGGACTGAAGCCCGCCAAAGATAATGATAGCCCAGACATCTTTACTTTTTAGAATATTTTCTTTGACTTGCTTTTCTTTTTGGCTTTCTAGGTGGTGGTTGTGGCGATGATTTGGCAACCAGACTAGCAGAGTGACCAGACATAGAAAGCTGAGAACGAGGATCAAGCCCTTCCAAGAACTAGCTTGAGTGATAGGGACAGAAAGATAAGAAGCGATAGCTGTCGAAATTCCCATAGCAGTGACATAGAGTGTTGTTAGGAGACTGATCTTTTTAGGCTGATTTGCCTGAATCATACTAGGGAGAAGAACATTAAAAATGGCGATGCTCGCACCGATAATCAGAGTTCCTAGATAGAGAAGGGGAAGATTGAAGATACGAATGACAGAGCCAATAGTTAAGAGAAGGAGACAGTAAGTAAAGAGATGCTCTAGTCCAATCTTTTGCGCCAAGCGACTCGCACAAGCCGAGAAAAGAGCAAACATCAAGAGAGGGAGACTGGTTAAAATCCCAAGGGAACTGACCTCAACTCCTAGTCCCTGAGCAATGTCTCCTAAAATAGTTGGTAAAGCAGTAAAAGGAGAGCGCAAAACAGTCCCGATTAAGACAATTCCAAGAACAAAAAAGAGTGATTGTTTTTTCATGAAAACCTCGATAAGATGATTTTAATAACAGCTTATTTTAAGGTTTTTTCTATATAATGTCAAGTAAAGACGGGGAGGAAAGCTGGAAAGATTTAACTGAAAATATACAGAAAGGAGACAGATTTCTTTACTAGAATTTTCCTTGATTTGAGATAAAAATAGGAAACTAAGAAATTTTGTGATAAAATAGTGGAAGGAAATCTATAAATTGGAGAAAAACTGTGTCTGAAAAGCAAAAAATCAGCGTCTTGATGTCGGTCTATGTAAAGGAAAAACCGACATTTTTGAGAGATGCTATCAAGAGTATTCAAAACCAGACCTTGAAACCAAGTGAGCTTGTTCTTGTTGAGGACGGGCCGCTCACGCCCGAACTCTATCAGGTGCTAGATGAAGTGGAAGCGCAGTCAGAGATTCCAGTTAAGCGTTGCCCTTTAGAAGAAAATCAAGGTTTGGGTTTGGCTCTTCGATACGGTGTTTTACAGTGTCAGTACGATATCATCGCTCGCATGGATACAGATGATATAGCTGTTCCGGATCGTTTTGAGAAACAGCTTCAGCTAATGGAGAAAGAAGATCTCGATCTCTTAGGCGGACATATTGCAGAATTTATTGACAATCCTGACGAGATTGTGTCTTATCGTCGTGTTCCAACTCAGCACGCAGACATTGTGGCCTATCAGAGAATGAGAAGCGCCTTTAACCACATGACAGTCATGTTCAAAAAGGATATGGTTCTCAAGGCAGGTAACTACGAAGACGGACTTTATATGGAGGACGACCTCCTCTGGCTCAATATGATTGCCGCAGGTGCCAAGACTGGAAACTTGGATCAAATCTTGTGTCAGGTTCGTGTCGGTGCAGGGATGTTTGAGCGTCGAGGTGGTTTGCGCTACCTCAAACTCTATCGCCAAGCTCGTCAGCGTATGCTTGAAAGAGGGCAAATTTCCTACATGGAATATGCGAAAAGCATTGCCATTCAGGTCATTGTTGCACTTTGTCCAGGCTTTGTACGTCAGTTTATTTTTGTAAAATTATTAAGAAAAAATAAATAGTATTGTAAAAGATAAAATAGCCCAAAAATGTTATAATAACAATATATGTTTAAATTCTTTTAAGAAAGAGTAAATTCCTATGAATAAAAAACTAACAGATTACGTGATTGATCTGGTTGAAATTTTAAATAAACAGCAAAAACAAGTATTTTGGGGTGTATTTGATATTATTAGTATGGTGGTTTCCATCATCGTGTCTTACATTCTCTTTTATGGCTTGATTAACCCAGCGCCTGTGGACTATGTTATCTATACTGGTTTGGCTTTCCTCTTCTATCAAATCATGATTGGATTTTGGGGGCTCAATGCGAGTATTAGTCGCTATAGTAAAATCACAGATTTCTTAAAAATCTTTTTTGGCGTAACCGTCAGCAGCATTGTCTCTTACGGACTTTGCTACGCTTTTCTTCCTCTATTTTCTATCCGGTTCATCATACTCTTTATCTTATTGAGTACCTTCCTGATCTTACTCCCTCGTATCACTTGGCAGTTGATTTATTCTAAGCGCAAGCAGGGAAGTGGAGAGGGCGAACACCGCCGTACTTTCTTGATTGGTGCTGGTGATGGTGGGGCCCTCTTTATGAACAGCTACCAACACCCAACTAGTGACCTTGAGTTAGTGGGAATTTTGGATAATGATGAGAAGAAAAAGGGACAAAAACTAGGTGGAATTTCCGTTTTGGGTTCTTATGATAATCTGCCTGAATTGGCCAAACGCCACCAAATCGAGCGCGTCATCGTAGCCATTCCTTCGCTTGATCCGTCAGAGTACGAACGCATCTTGCAGATGTGTAATAAGCTAGGCGTCAAATGTTACAAGATGCCTAAGGTTGAGACAGTTGTTCAAGGGCTCCATCAACCAGGTAGTGGTTTCCAGAAAATTGATATCACAGACCTTTTGGGCCGTCAGGAAATTCGTCTTGACGAATCGCGTCTTGGTGCAGAGCTTACAGGCAAGACCATCTTGGTGACAGGAGCCGGCGGTTCGATTGGTTCAGAGATTTGTCGTCAGGTCAGTCGCTTCAATCCTGAACGCGTGATTTTGCTGGGCCATGGTGAAAATTCAATCTATCTCGTTTATCATGAATTGATCCGTACATTCCAAGGGATTGATTATGTTCCTGTTATTGCAGATATTCAGGACTATGATCGTCTTCTACAAGTGTTTGAACAGTATAAACCAGCCATCGTTTACCATGCTGCAGCCCACAAACACGTTCCGATGATGGAACGCAATCCAAAAGAAGCCTTCAAGAACAATATCCTTGGAACCTATAATGTTGCCAAGGCTGTTGATGCAGCCAAAGTACCTAAGATGGTCATGATTTCGACTGACAAGGCGGTCAATCCACCGAATGTTATGGGCGCAACCAAGCGCGTGGCAGAATTGATTGTCACTGGCTTTAACCAACGTAGCAAATCAACCTACTGTGCAGTTCGTTTTGGGAATGTTCTCGGTAGTCGTGGTAGTGTGATTCCTGTCTTTGAACGTCAGATTGCTGAAGGCGGCCCTGTAACAGTGACAGACTTCCGTATGACACGTTACTTCATGACCATTCCAGAGGCCAGCCGTCTGGTAATCCATGCTGGCGCTTATGCCAAGGACGGAGAAGTCTTTATCCTCGATATGGGCAAACCAGTTAAGATCTATGACTTGGCTAAGAAAATGGTGCTTCTAAGCGGACACACAGAAAGTGAAATTCCAATCGTTGAAGTTGGGATTCGCCCAGGTGAAAAACTCTATGAAGAACTCTTGGTTTCGACCGAATTGGTTGATAACCAAGTCATGGACAAGATTTTCGTTGGTAAGGTAAATGTCATGCCACTAGAAGCCATCAATCAGAAAATTGAGGAGTTCCGTTCACTCAGCGGAGATGAGCTCAAAGAAGCCATCATTTCCTTTGCAAATGAGACAACCCATGCTGAGTAAGAGTGACTCATGTAATTGATCATAAATCAAAGACCAAGGTTTTGTGTAGACAGAACCTTGGTCTTTTTACTCTGTAGTTTGAAGCTATTAGCTTGTTATAGCTGACTGATGATATCATCGATTGTATGGGCAATCCAGTCAGGATGATAGCTGAGTAAATCAGCTTCTTCTCCAAATCCCCAAGTGACAGCGAACTTTTTAATGCCAGTTTCTTGAGCTCCGATCATATCAAACTTAGTATCCCCGATGATGAGGACTTGGTCTGCAGGGAGTTGATGTGTCTGCAAGGCATAACGGATGACATCCGCCTTGTGTAGTGTTTCAGGACTAGAACCGTAAATGCCATCAAAGAAATGATGAATTCCCAGATTTTTAGTCATATCATGAGCAGTAGGAGTATTCTTTGTAGTGGTGATGTAGAGAGGATAGTTTTGCGAGAGTTCTTGAAGCAATTCCGTTATTCGGGGGAAGAGTTGCGCTTCGTGGATCCCTTTTTTCTTGTAGTAAGAACGGTAGGTTTGAACAGCTTCCGAGATTTGCTCCTTTGGGAGACAAGTTGCAAAGCTAGTTTCAAGCGGTGGACCCATGAAACCACGAATGGTTTTAGCATCAGGAGTCGGGACTCCCAGTTGTTCAAAGGTATGAGTAAAGGAATTGTGGATCCCGATAGAACTGTCAACGAGTGTTCCGTCTAGATCGAAAAAGATGGCTGAGATTGATGACATAGTTTCTCCTATTAGATGAGGTTTATTCTCCGAAGATTTCTTTTTGTAGGCGACGACCAGTAGGTGTGGCAGCGAGTCCACCCTCAGCCGTTTCTCGGAAGGCAGTTGGGAGGCTGGATCCGACTTGGTACATGGCATCTATGACTTCGTCAACAGGAATCTTAGACTCGATACCTGCCAAGGCCATATCTGCCGCGATAAAGGCAAAGCTGGCTCCCATAGCATTGCGCTTAACACAGGGAACCTCGACCAAACCAGCGACAGGGTCACAGATGAGGCCCAGCATATTTTTAATGACAAAGGCAATGGCTTGACTAGCCTGATAGGGGCTTCCACCTGCAGCCAAGGTCAAGGCTGCGGCACTCATGGCAGAGGCAGAGCCAACCTCGGCCTGGCAGCCACCTTCAGCGCCCGAGATAGAGGCATTGTTTGCGATAACTAATCCAAAGGCACCAGCAGCAAAGAGGAAATCCAGCTGTTCTTCGTGGCTGAGGTCAAGTTTTTGGATAGCTGCAGTAAGAACGGCAGGTAGACAGCCAGCACTTCCTGCGGTTGGAGTGGCGCAGACCAAGCCCATTTTAGCGTTGTGTTCATTGACCGCGATGGCATTTCGGGCAGCTGATAGGATGGTAAAGTCAGACAAGGCCTTGCCACTTTTGAGATGGCGATCTAGCTTGGCTGCATCGCCACCCGTTAAGCCACTACGAGATTTGTTTTCACTAAGACCGAGCTCGACAGAGGCTTTCATGACTTCTAGATTGTGCTCCATGAGGAGGAGAACTTCTGCACGTTCCCGGCCGGTCAGTTCATATTCTGTCGCGATCATGAGTTCTGCGACATTTCCTTGGAAGTCTAGATCTGCTTGCTCAACCAATTCTTTGATAGAATAAAACATGTTTCCTCCTACTTAAAGAAATTGACATTGTGGAGATGAGGAATTTTTCGGATTTCTTCAATTGCCTCTTCGCAACTTCGACTATCGACTTCGATGATCATGATGGCTTTTTCTCCAGCTTTTTCCCGAGTTACATTCATCTGAGCGATGTTGATATCGAAACGAGAGAGGGCTTCAGTAACGTGGGCAATCATACCTGGAACATCCTGATGTACAATGATGATGGTCGGTGTGTTCATGTTAAGAGAGACAGCAAAGCCGTTAAGTTCCGTAACTTGGATATTTCCCCCACCGATAGAAATCCCTGTCACACTGATGGACTTGTGTTCATTCTTCACAGTAATTTTAGTGGTATTAGGGTGAGGAGCATTGCTGTCTTTCTGAATGGTCCAGACAATCTTGATACCACGTTTATGGGCAATTTCAAGGCTATTTGGAATGTCGGGATCGTCCGTATCCATACCTAAAATTCCAGCGACGAGAGCAAGGTCAGTTCCATGACCACGGTAGGTCTTGGCAAATGAATTAAATAGTTGAAATTCCACCTCTGTCGGTCTATCACCAAAGATGGAAGACACGATTTTTCCGATACGAACCGCACCAGCTGTATGGCTACTTGATGGGCCAATCATGACAGGGCCGATAATATCAAAGACAGATTGAAAACGAAGTGAGTGCATCTGTTTCCCCTTACAAAGATTCTTGTTTCTATTATATCAAAGAATGAAGTTCTGTGCTTATTTCCCTTATAAAACTGAAAAAATGGATAAAAATGGTATAAAATCTTGTCTTTTATGACAAAAATATCAATGTTTCAGTAAATATAAAATATTTTTGTAATATTTCTACACGAAACCGTCAAGAAACGGTAATATTCAAACGGTATGATAGAAGTATAGTAAAAAGGAGAATTTTTAGAAATGACATTAACAACTAAAAAAATCAAATTAACTCTTGCAGGAGCAGCAACTTTCCTTGCTTTCCTTGCACCATCACTTGCTTTTGCAGATGAAACAATCACTTATACAGTTAAACCAGGTGATACTCTTTCAGAAATTGCTGAGAAGTACAACACCACTGTTGAAAAATTGGCAGAAAAAAACAAGATAGAGGATATTCATCTGATCTTTGTGGATCAAGTTTTGGTCATCGAAGGGACAGCTCCAGCTGCGAAAACTTATGAAGCCCCAGCTGCAACAGGAGAAACAATCGAAGAGACTACGACTTACGAAGAAATAACTGAAACAACAACTTACGAAGCACCAGCTGCTACAACCAGCACTTCTTATGAAGAAGAAAGTTACACAGCTTCAACTGTAAGTGGATCTGAAGCAGAAGCCAAAGAATGGATCGCTCAAAAAGAATCAGGTGGTAGCTACACAGCTACAAACGGACGTTACATCGGACGTTACCAATTGACAGATTCGTACTTGAACGGTGACTACTCAGCTGAAAACCAAGAACGTGTAGCAGATGCTTACGTTGCAGGACGTTACGGTTCATGGACAGCTGCTAAGAACTTCTGGCTTAACAACGGTTGGTATTAAGAAGATATAGAAAAGGAGGTCTTAATGACTTTCTTTTTTGTTTACAAAGATGTCAACTTCTCGCTCTAGCTCTGTTAGTAAGTGTTCATCTTCGACTAGTTTAGCTAAGGAGAGTCCATTTTGTATCAACTGAGCATCATTAGTACAAATGCCTATACGAATATAGGAAAATGCAAGTGTGTCATACTGTTTGCTTACTTTTGCTTCCTCTAAGAGAGTGTAGCAAAGCTGTTTGCAAAGCAACTTATCACCATTGTAAAGATAAAGAGTTGAGAGATTCAGAAGCAACATCATACGAAGCTGAAAGACAGGACTATAGTGTTTATAAACCTCTATTCGTTCGAGAATTTTTTCGGTAATCTGATGAATATACTCCATAGGAAAAGCAAAGAGAATGGTATTAAGGACTTTGAGGTCGCTCTCATACCAAGTATCTTGTTTCTCAATCTTATCCCATAGTCTGTTTACAATGTTATCAACCTTACTTGACAATTTTTCTATCCCATTTTCACGGATGTAGATAACGATTTCGAGCATATCTTGTAACTGCTGGATGGGGAAATCATGGTGTGTTTTTAGATAATGTTGGCATTTTTTGAGTAATTTACTTAAGTCGCTCGTACCACTAATAGAAGCCATTTTTAGAAAAGTCTGCATGATAGTTGATCGTTCACTTGGGTGGTAGAGATGGCAAATATAGTCAAACTCTTCAAAGGTCATATTAATTTGTTGGAGAAGAAACTCCATATTTTCATATCTAGGAGTTGTCTTGCCACTTTCGATTTTTGATAGGCTGGTTCTTGAGAGAACACCCCCACAGACCTCCTCCTGGGTTAACCCTTTTGACTCACGGATTTCTTTATAAACATTTCCAAAATCGTAGCGCATGATCTCCTCCTTATGTGTGAAAAAAGTTAACAAAAAATAGAAATTGATTAAAAATATTGTATCATAGTAGTATAAAAAGTAAAAAAGAAATCTAAAATAAATTTGTGAAAAAGGGTAACAAATTCTACGACTAAGATGATAAAGTACTAAGGGGGTATCTTTATGAAAAAAATCAGTAATTTCTGTATGTTACTCCTGCTTCTGTGTACTACTTTTTTTGTTTTTAATGTAAACTACACACGAGAAGTGGTTCGGATTCAGGAAATGGGAAAGACAGTGGGTTCTTTGGATTTGTATTTGAAAGATATTAACGAACCTGCAGCATCTGTACTTCGATTTTTTGAGGATGTATCAAAGGAATACAAAGTATCCATCATCAAAACAGACAGTGGTGATGAGGTGATCAAGTCTGGTGTTTTTGATAAAGATACCTTCCCCTACCAAGAGTTTGGGATTTCTTCTCTTGATTTTACAGAAGATGGCGAGGGAGTCTACAGTAATAAAGAAATTTCCAATAAACTTGGTACGATTCCGACCTTTCTAAAAGCCAAGCCTATTCAGCTTATGACTTTTCAAACCTATATTAAGGATACATCTCGTAGTTTAAATGGTCGCTATACGATAACTTCTACACAAGAGATGGACAAGGATAGGATTGTACAGAAATGGAGCGATTTTTTCAAGATAGACCAGACTACCTTGCTAGAGCCGACCTACAAAAGTGCAGTGGAAGTCATAAATCGAGATTTGCTTTTATCTGCCATTGTTTTTGTCTTGGCCATTTTACTTCTTGTGTTAGTAACAGTGTATCAGCCGATGATGGAGATGAAAAGAGTGGGGGTACAAAAGTTGCTTGGTTTTCAAGATAGGGCTGTTTTAGCTGATGTTGTGAAAGGCAACCTCTACCTCCTCCTAGGTGGGGCGCTTGTGATCAATCTAGGAGTGTTTTTCTCGCTTGATTATAAGCCGAAAGATTTATTCCCTATGTTATGGTTGTCGCATTTTTTGCTTTTGCAACTTTATCTCTTTATCAGTTGGTTGACCTACCTCTTAATCCAAAAAATGACAATCAGCTCTCTACTGAAAGGTTTTTCATCTTTTAAATTTGGTTTGATATTTAATTATTTGATGAAAATAGGAACCACCATTTTACTGACGGTTTTACTGATTGGGGTGGGGAAAAGTTTGGAGCAAGAAAACAAAGAGTTGGATTACCAGAAACAGTGGATCAGTCAAGGAAATTATCTGACCTTAGAAACTTTCCAGCTCAATGATAACCTGTGGCAAGAGCAGTTGGCAGGCTCAGGGCAAGCAGTGGATTATTTCTATCGATTTTATCAGGATTTGGTAGAAAAAACGCAGGCAGGCTATGTGCAAACTGGCAACCTGCCTATAAAAAATTTTGCCACTGCAGAACAAGTGCAGCAGTATCAACTGGCTGATATGCTAACTGTTTACTATGCCAATCGCAATTTTCTAAAGAGCAAGGGATTCAAGCTACCCGATACCGGCACTAAAAAAGTTATTTTGATGCCAGCAAGTGCGAAAGGTGAAGAAGATAAAAATCAGCTCTTGGGGAAATTAATTGCCTATCTTTCGATGAAGTATGAAGAGCAGCAAAAACGAACGATAGAGGAGATGGATGTCGAGATCGCCTACTATGAAGGTGATTGGTCATTCTTCCCCTATAACGAGAAGCGAAAGGAAAATCTCCACAATCCAATTATTAGTTTGGTCAATGATTCTGATATGATGTGGGATGAAAAAGCTTCCCTGTCAACAACAGGTTTAAATAACCCCATTAAAATCGAAAATACAGCCCAGCACCAAAAAGAAGTGACAGCGTTAGTTGAGAAATTGTCAGATGGGAATTATTTAAAATTTTCATCTATTCAAGCCATTCAACAAGAGAAAGTAGATTCTTATCGAGATGCTGTTCGAAATTTTAACATACTCTTTGCTTTGGTTGGTCTTCTTAGTATGATGATTTCCTACTTCTTACTAGTAACAACTTTCTTGTTGAAGCGAACAGATATTATTACCAAGAAGTTTATGGGTTGGAAATTGATAGATCGGTATCGTTCCTTGCTGGGTCTTCTATTAGCCGTTTATAGTCTTCCTTTTATGGTTTTGCTATTCTTTACACAGGCACTTTTCCCGCTCCTACTTTTTGCAGGATTTACAGGCTTAGATATCCTATTTGTGCTTTTCTTGGGCTCTAAGATGGAACAAAGAAATGTAGTGCAGTTATTGAAAGGGGATCACTTATGATAAAGTTGGAAAATGTTACGAAAACCATTGGGAAAAAAGTTATTTTGGAGAACTTATCTCTAAAAATTAACCAAGGAGATTTAGTTGCCATTGTTGGAAAAAGTGGCAGTGGCAAGTCAACCTTGTTAAATCTCTTGGGTTTGATAGATGGCGATTACAGTGGACATTATGAAATTTTCGGTCAGCAAAATGTACCTGTCAA
Organism: Streptococcus oralis; assembly: GCF_016028255.1. Lineage (NCBI taxonomy): Bacteria > Bacillati > Bacillota > Bacilli > Lactobacillales > Streptococcaceae > Streptococcus > Streptococcus oralis. Next base: position 280,520 of record NZ_CP065707.1, on the reverse strand, counting down.
TTCTGTTAAGTCGCAAGCGATTATCCGCGAACATATCTCCTATCTGTTTCAAAACTTTGCTCTGATTGATAATGAAACGGTAGAGTATAATCTCATGCTCGCTCTAAAGTATGTAAAATTATCCAAGAAGGAAAAAGTCAAAAAGATAGAAGAAATTTTAGAGAGAGTGGGGTTGCCATCAATTCTACATCAAAAGGTTTCAGAGTTATCTGGAGGGGAACAGCAGCGAATCGCAGTTGCTAGAGCCATTTTAAAACCCAGCCAGCTCCTTTTAGCAGATGAACCAACCGGTTCTCTAGATCCTGAAAATCGAGATTTGGTTTTGAACTTTCTCTTAGATATGAACAAGGAAGGTAAAACGGTCATTATCGTTACCCACGATGCCTATGTGGCTCAACAATGCCATCGAGTTATTGAATTGTGAAAGAGAATGTGGGGGGCGTTGATCTCTCTGTCGTCTGACATTTAATAGAGTGATTATATTTTTCCAAAAAATGAATAGCATAAATACGCTTAGGGATAACATTTTTATGTAATTTCCCTAAGTTTTTTTGTTTAAAATGAAATAAAATTCAGTTTTGGCTTGACAAATGTTTTCGAGAAGTGTATTATTTATACAATTTAAAAGTATAAAAATAAAAGGAGGCTCTTCTATGAATAAAGTGAAGAAGGTGTTGATGACGATGTTTGGTTTGCTTATGTTTCCCTTATTATTTGCTTGTAGTAACACTCAATCCCAAGGTGTTGAAGCCATTAAGGCTAAAGGAAAATTGGTGGTGGCCCTAAATCCAGAGTTTGCTCCATTCGAATACCAGAAATTGGTCGATGGGAAAAATCAGATTGTAGGTTCAGATGTTGAGCTAGCCAAAGCCATCGCAAAGGAACTAGGTGTAGAAGTGGAGCTCTCTCCAATGAGTTTTGACAATGTACTGGCTAGTCTTGATTCAGGAAAGGCCGATCTTGCCATATCAGGTGTTTCTAAAACGGAAGAGAGAAGTCAAGTTTACGACTTTTCAATTCCCTACTACACTTCGAAAAATAAGGTTATCGTAAGAAAATCTGAATTAACGAATTACCAATCAGTCAAGGATTTGGCTCAGAAAAAGGTTGGAGCGCAGAAAGGTTCTATCCAGGAAACTCTGGCCAAAGAAACTTTGCAGAATTCTTCTCTCGTTTCACTTCCTAAAAATGGAAATTTGATAACAGATTTGAAGTCAGGGCAACTGGATGCGGTTATCTTTGAGGAACCAGTGGCGAAAGGATTTGTAGAGAATAATCCAGACCTAGCCATCGCTGAGTTTGATTTTGACAATGACAAAGAAGATTCCTACGCTGTTGCGATGAAAAAAGACAGTAAAGAATTAAAAGAGGCGGTTGACAAAACCATCCAGAAGTTGAAGGATTCTGGGGAGTTGGACAAATTGATTGACGATGCTTTTAAAGCCTCTATCGAAAAATAGAAAGAAGGAAGAGAAATGAGTAAGGAAAAAGTCATTTTAGCCTATTCAGGTGGATTGGATACATCAGTTGCGATTACATGGTTAAAAAAAGACTATGATGTGATCGCTGTTTGTATGGATGTGGGTGAAGGAAAAGACTTGGAGTTCATCCACGATAAAGCTCTCAAGGTTGGGGCTGTTGAGTCTTATGTCATTGATGTTAAGGACGAATTTGCTAATGACTATGTTTTAGTGGCCCTTCAGGCACATGCCTACTACGAACAGAAGTATCCCTTGGTATCCGCTCTGAGTCGCCCTCTTATTTCAAAAAAACTAGTTGAAATAGCTCATCAGACGGGTGCAACCACAATTGCCCATGGTTGTACAGGTAAGGGAAACGACCAAGTTCGGTTTGAAGTATCGATTGCAGCTTTGGATCCCAATTTAAAGGTGGTTGCGCCTGTTCGTGAGTGGAAATGGTCTCGTGAAGAAGAAATCCAATATGCCAAAGAAAATGGCGTTCCAGTTCCTGCTGATCTTGACAATCCTTACTCTATTGACCAAAATCTTTGGGGACGTGCAAATGAATGTGGTGTCTTAGAAAATCCTTGGAACCAAGCACCAGAAGAAGCATTTGGAATCACGTCTTCGCCAGAAGAGGCGCCAGACAGTCCAGAATTTATTGACATTGAGTTTAGCTGTGGGGTGCCCATCTCTCTCAATGGTGAGAAGATGAAAGTGGCGGATTTGATTCAAAAGCTAAATGAAATTGCGGGGAAACACGGTGTCGGTCGTATTGACCATGTGGAAAATCGCCTAGTCGGTATTAAGTCAAGAGAGATTTATGAGTGCCCAGGTGCTGTGACTTTATTGGCGGCTCATAAGGAGATTGAAGATTTGACTCTTGTGAGAGAAGTGGCTCATTTCAAACCCATTATCGAAAATGAGTTGTCCAATCTCATCTATAATGCCTTGTGGTTTAGCCCAGCAACTCAGGCTTTGATTGCCTATATCAAGGAGACACAGAAAGTTGTCAATGGAACTGCAAAAGTTAAACTCTATAAGGGGAATGCCCAGGTAGTGGCTCGGAAATCACCAAATTCTCTTTACGATGAAAATTTGGCGACTTATACTAGTGCGGATACTTTTGACCAAGATGCGGCTGTTGGATTTATCAAGCTTTGGGGGCTTCCGACTAAGGTTTATTCAGAAGTTCAGAAAAATGTTGAGTAGTGATGCGATAGAAAGGGACGACAGGATATGCCGAAAAATACAAAATTATGGGGTGGTCGATTTGAAGGCACTGTGGAAGATTGGGTAGAACAGTTCGGTGCGAGTATTTCCTTTGACCACCAGCTGGCAAAATTTGATTTGATGGGTTCCCTAGCTCATGTTCAAATGCTAGGACAGACTGGCATTTTGAGCTTGGAAGAGGTAGATCAGATCCAAGATGGTCTGAAAGCTTTGTTGCGAGATTTAGAGTCAGGAGAGCTTCATTTTGATATTGCAAATGAAGATATTCATATGAACATGGAAGTGTTGCTGACAGAGAAAATCGGTCCTCTGGCTGGGAAATTACACACGGCTCGTTCTCGGAATGACCAAGTCGCAACGGATATGCACTTATATCTAAAGGAGCAGCTTGGCCATGTCTTGGATAAGTTGGCGAATCTGAACAGTGTTCTGCTGGATTTGGCTGAAAAACATGTGGAAACCATCATGCCAGGCTATACCCATTTGCAACACGCCCAACCGATTAGTTTTGCCCACCATCTCATGGCTTATTACAATATGTTTCAAAGGGACAGCGAGCGCTTTGCATTTAACTTGAAACATACGGACCTATCTCCCCTGGGTGCGGCTGCCTTGGCGGGGACAACTTTTCCAATCAATCGTCAATTATCGAGTGATTTATTGGGCTTCCAACAGCCCTATACCAATTCCTTGGACGCAGTGAGTGACCGTGATTTTATCTTGGAATTTCTATCAAATGCCAGCATGTTGATGATGCATATGAGCCGTTTTTGTGAGGAAATCATCAATTGGTGTAGTTTTGAGTATCAGTACATTAGCTTGTCTGATAGCTTTTCAACGGGCTCGTCTATCATGCCCCAGAAGAAAAATCCTGATATGGCCGAATTGATTCGAGGGAAGTCAGGACGGGTTTACGGGAACTTGCTTGGACTATTGACCGTCATGAAGTCTTTGCCTCTGGCTTACAATAAGGATTTGCAAGAGGACAAGGAAGGCATGTTTGATACAGTAGAAACGATTTTAAATTCTCTGGATGTGTTGGCAGGTATGCTATCGAGCATGCAGGTTAATAAGGCCAAAATGCAGCAATCCACAGAGAATGATTTTTCGAATGCGACCGAACTGGCAGATTATTTGGCAGAAAAAGGCCTCCCCTTTAGAGAAGCGCATGAAATAGTAGGGAAATTGGTTCTAGACTCTATCAAGCATGGTAAAAATATCCAAGATTGGGATTTGGAGGAGTTGCAAGTCTACCATCCCTTGATTGAAGAGGATATTTATATCTACTTGTGCCCAGAAACCGCTGTTCAGAGACGGAATTCCTTAGGAGGAACCGGCTTTGAGCAAGTGAAATACCAGATAGAACAAGCTAAGAAAGAACTTGAAGGGGAAAATTGATTAGTTTGCAAAGGAAGAAAGAGAGGTTGAGATGATTTATCAGCCTCTTTCTTGTCTTCTCCAACCAAGCGTGTTATAATGAATACTGCTCAAGCGACCTTCAATCGTTAAAGCACACACGACCTTCAATCGTGAATAAACGAATAGATGGGAGACTTACCATGAGTGATAACTCTAAAACACGTGTTGTCGTGGGGATGAGTGGTGGTGTTGATTCGTCGGTGACGGCTCTCTTGCTCAAGGAGCAGGGCTATGATGTGATCGGTATCTTCATGAAGAACTGGGATGACACAGATGAAAACGGCGTCTGTACGGCGACCGAAGATTACAAGGATGTGGCTGCGGTGGCAGACCAGATCGGCATTCCTTACTACTCTGTCAATTTTGAAAAAGAGTACTGGGATCGCGTTTTTGAGTATTTCCTAGCGGAATACCGTGCGGGGCGCACGCCAAATCCAGATGTTATGTGTAACAAGGAAATCAAGTTCAAGGCCTTTCTGGACTATGCCATGACCTTGGGTGCAGACTATGTAGCGACGGGGCATTATGCTCGAGTGGCGCGTGATGAGGATGGCATTGTTCACATGCTTCGTGGCGTGGATAATGGCAAGGATCAGACCTATTTCCTCAGCCAACTTTCGCAAGAACAACTCCAAAAAACCATGTTCCCGCTGGGACATTTAGAAAAGCCTGAAGTTCGCAGACTAGCAGAAGAAGCAGGACTTGCGACTGCTAAGAAGAAAGATTCGACAGGGATTTGCTTTATCGGAGAAAAGAACTTTAAAAATTTTCTCAGCAACTACCTACCAGCCCAGCCTGGTCGTATGATGACTGTGGATGGTCGCGATATGGGTGAGCATGCAGGTCTGATGTATTATACAATCGGTCAGCGTGGCGGACTCGGTATCGGTGGACAACACGGCGGTGACAATGCGCCTTGGTTCGTTGTCGGAAAAGATTTGAGCCAAAATATCCTCTATGTCGGACAAGGTTTCTACCATGACTCGCTCATGTCAACCAGTCTAGAGGCCAGTCAAGTTCACTTTACTCGTGAAATGCCAGAGGAATTTACGCTAGAATGTACGGCTAAATTCCGCTACCGTCAGCCCGATTCTAAGGTGACAGTACATGTCAAAGGAGACAAGGCAGAGGTCATCTTTGCGGAGCCACAGCGCGCGATCACACCAGGACAGGCAGTTGTCTTTTATGATGGCGAAGAGTGTCTCGGTGGTGGTTTGATTGACAATGCCTACCGCGATGGACAAGTTTGTCAGTACATTTAGATTGACAAATTTTCTCAATTTGCTACAATAATAAAAGCAATAGAAATGATGGTCAAAGCTCATGGATGTTGCAGGCTTTTTTGTCCTGCACTTCTTACGAGTTTTGACTGTTTTTGTGTCGTTTAAAGGAAAGGATAAAAATGACTCAACAAGACTTTCGGACAAAAGTGGGAAATACAGTTTTTGGTGTTCGAGCGACTGCCTTGATTCTCCAAAATGGCAAGCTCCTAGTTACCAAAGACAAGGGCAAGTATTACACTATTGGCGGTGCGATTCAAGTCAATGAAAGCACGGAAGAAGCGGTAGTTCGTGAAGTGAGGGAAGAACTAGGTGTCAAAGCTCAAGCTGGGCATCTAGCTTTCGTGGTTGAAAATCGTTTTGAACAAGACGGTGTTTCCTATCACAACATCGAGTTTCATTACCTGGTGAATTTGCTTGAAGAAGCTCCATTGACCATGCAGGAAGACGAAAAAATGCAGCCTTGTGAGTGGATTGACTTGGATGAACTCCAGAATATCCAGCTAGTTCCAGCCTTTTTAAAAACAGCCCTACCAGATTTGGACGGTCAACTAAGACACATTCATCTTGAGGAATAGGAGAGAAAATGACTTATAATTTTACGGAAGAATACGATATTATTGTAATCGGTGCGGGGCACGCTGGGGTGGAGGCATCCCTAGCTGCTAGCCGTATGGGCTGCAAGGTCTTGCTTGCGACCATCAACATTGAAATGCTGGCTTTCATGCCTTGTAACCCTTCTATCGGTGGTTCTGCCAAGGGGATTGTCGTGCGTGAAGTGGATGCACTTGGTGGCGAGATGGCTAAAACAATTGACAAGACTTACATCCAGATGAAGATGCTCAACACAGGGAAGGGGCCAGCTGTCCGTGCCCTTCGTGCGCAAGCTGACAAGGAGCTATACTCTAAAGAAATGCGCAAGACAGTTGAAAATCAAGAAAATTTGACCCTTCGTCAAACCATGATTGATGAGATTTTGGTCGAAGATGGAAAGGTTGTCGGTGTGCGTACAGCGACCCATCAAGAGTATGCTGCTAAGGCTGTTATCGTGACGACAGGAACTGCCCTCCGTGGGGAAATTATCATCGGAGACCTCAAGTACTCATCAGGACCTAACCACAGTCTAGCTTCGATTAACCTAGCTGACAATCTCAAGGAATTAGGCCTCGAAATTGGTCGTTTCAAGACGGGGACACCTCCACGTGTTAAGGCTTCTTCGATCAACTACGACGTGACAGAGATTCAGCCAGGGGACGAAGCGCCAAATCACTTCTCATATACTTCACGTGATGAGGATTATGTCAAGGATCAAGTGCCATGCTGGTTGACCTATACCAATGGTACCAGTCATGAAATTATCCAAAATAACCTCCATCGTGCGCCTATGTTTACAGGTGTGGTCAAGGGAGTGGGACCTCGTTACTGTCCGTCGATTGAGGACAAGATTGTGCGCTTTGCAGACAAGGAACGTCACCAACTATTTCTAGAACCAGAAGGTCGTGACACTGAGGAAGTATACGTTCAAGGTTTATCAACCAGCCTGCCTGAGGATGTCCAACGTGATTTGGTTCATTCCATTAAAGGTCTGGAAAATGCAGAGATGATGCGAACAGGTTATGCCATTGAGTACGACATGGTCTTACCTCACCAGTTGCGTGCGACTTTGGAAACCAAGAAAATCTCTGGACTTTTCACTGCTGGTCAGACAAATGGAACATCAGGTTACGAAGAAGCTGCTGGCCAAGGAATTATCGCGGGTATCAATGCGGCTCTGAAAATCCAAGGCAAGCCTGAGTTGATTTTGAAACGCAGTGATGGTTATATCGGAGTGATGATTGATGACTTGGTGACCAAGGGGACCATTGAACCCTACCGTCTCTTGACAAGTCGTGCTGAATACCGTCTCATCCTCCGTCATGACAACGCTGATATGCGTTTGACAGAGATAGGTCGTGCGATTGGACTTGTGGATGATGAGCGCTGGGCTTGTTTTGAAATCAAGAAAAATCAATTTGACAATGAGATGAAGCGACTAGACAGTATCAAACTCAAGCCAGTCAAGGAAACCAATGCCAAGGTTGAGGAGATGGGCTTCAAGCCGTTGACAGATGCAGTGACAGCCAAGGACTTCCTTCGCCGTCCAGAAGTTTCTTACCAGGATGTGGTAGCCTTCATCGGACCAGCTGCTGAGGAATTGGATGACAAGATTATCGAATTGATTGAAACAGAAATCAAGTACGAAGGCTACATCTCAAAAGCTATGGATCAGGTTGCCAAGATGAAACGCATGGAAGAAAAACGAATTCCAGCCAATATCGACTGGGATGATATTGACTCCATTGCGACAGAAGCTCGTCAGAAGTTCAAACTTATCAATCCAGAAACTATCGGCCAAGCCAGCCGTATTTCGGGAGTAAATCCAGCAGATATTTCAATTTTGATGGTGTATCTTGAAGGTAAAAATCGCAGTATTTCTAAAAATCAAGAAAAGAAAGCATAGAAAAAACAGCTCCGAAGACGGGGCTGTTTTGTTGATTTATTCTTCTTCATCTGGTGTGAGGATCATAGGGATAATGATCGGTTCACGTTCTGTATTTTCATAGAGGAATGGTCGAATGGCATTGACAATAGCGCCATTGACAGATTGCACGCTGGCGTCCTTATTTTTCAGTGCGATACGAATAGCATTGAAGAGGATGCGCTGGCTTTGGCGAATCAAGTCACCAGATTCTCTCATGTAGACAAAGCCTCGGCTGAGGATATCAGGCCCAGACAAGATCATTTTAGACTTGAAGTCAACAGTTGCGACTGCTAGAACGACACCGTCTTCAGATAGATCACGACGATCTTTTAGGACAGCAGCGCCGATTTCACCGATACGATTTCCATCGACATAGATATCTTGGGCATTGAAGTGACCTGCGATACGAGCAGAATCTGCGGTAAGGGCAAGCACATCACCATTGCTCATGATAAAGATATTGTCCTTCTCGACACCCGTATCCACCGCTAGTCCAGCGTGGACTTTCTGCATACGATATTCACCGTGGACAGGCATGAAGTATTTCGGCTTAATCAAGCGGAGCATGAGTTTTTGCTCTTGCTGACCACCGTGCCCAGAGGTGTGGATATTGTTGATTTTACCGTGAATGACTTCGACACCAGCTTCTGAAATAATATTGATCAGCTTGTTGACGCTAGTCGTATTTCCAGGGATTGGACTTGAAGAGAAGATAACGGTATCGCCGGGTTGGAGTTGCACCTGGCGGTGGGTTCCGTTAGCGATACGAGAGAGGGCTGCCATCGGCTCCCCTTGACTACCTGTACAGAGGATAAGAACCTCGCCTGCAGGATAATCTTTGATTTCATTTGGCTCGATAAAGGTTCCCTTAGGAGCTTTGATGTAGCCAAGCTCGATCCCGTTGACAATGGCCTTTTCCATAGAACGACCAAAGACAGCAATCTTGCGTCCAGTCTTAACAGCGGCTTCTGTTGCTTGTTGGAGACGGAAGATGTTTGAGGCAAAGGATGCAAAGATGATACGTCCTTCAATGCCTTGGATGATCTTCATGATAGACTGACCAACGACTTTTTCAGAGTTGGTAAAGGTTGGCACTTCTGCATTTGTCGAGTCAGAGAGGAGGCAGAGTACGCCTTCTTCACCAAGGGCTGCCATACGGTGCAAGTCTGCAGGTTCTCCAACTGGAGTAAAGTCAAACTTGAAGTCACCCGTACAAACGATTTTACCTTGAGGAGTATGAATGACAATCCCTAAAGGCTCTGGAATGGAGTGAGTGGTTCTAAAGAAAGTTGCCTTGAGATTTTTAAAGGTCAACTCAGTATTGTGGTTGATTTCGTAAAGTTTGGCGTTGCGCAAGAGACCGTGTTCTTCAAGTTTTCCACGGATCAAAGCCAAGGCAAGCGGTCCAGCGTAGATAGGGACATTTGCTTGCTTGAGCAGGAAGGGAATCCCACCGATGTGGTCCTCGTGTCCGTGTGTAATCAAAACGGCCTTGACGCGGTCGATATTGTCTACGATGTAAGAGTAATCAGGAATGACATAGTCGATACCCAGCAAGTCATCTTCTGGGAATTTAATCCCAGCATCGACGATGATAATCTCATCTTGGTATTCAATTCCGTAAGTGTTTTTCCCGATTTCTCCCAGACCACCGATGGCAAAAACGCCGACTTCTTCAGGTTTAAGAGTGTAGGCCATATTAGAACTCCGTAATTTCGAAGGCGCCAGTTTCTTTTTCGTAATCTAGCAATTTGTCAGACAAGAGTTCGATATACTCGATATTGTACTCTGGGCGATTTTCTTCGACAAGTTGGCGAGCAGCGATACGGCCCTCAAGTTCTGAGTTGGCATCGATGTCTAGGTAAAGTGCGCGTGTTGTTTCACGACGTGGGCTACGTTCTTTTGTTTCTTGATAAAAAACTTTGTAAATCATATAGTTCCTTTCTATTTACAGGTCAGCTTATTCCAAACTTTTAGCAGAGATTTGCTTGATTTCATTCCATTTTGTGTCTAGATTGACCTTGATTCGTTACAATTATTTCAATTATACCACAAAATGAAAAATTAGTAAAAGACGGAAATAGAGAAAGTCGGTAGGGGAAGAAGGAGCAAAAAGACAGGTAGGATTTGGTCGGAGAGCGCTTAGGTGTTATAATGGAAAGAGAAGTTTATGGATGGGAATATTTCCTATAGTTTTTAAAATAAGGAGGATTAAGAATGTTTAGTTTGTTTGAATTTGCGATTGGGGTTCGCCTCTTGATGTTTATAGTTTTTGTAGCCTGTGTATACGGTGGAAATCTTATTTTTACGTATCTAGAACACCGCAAAACAAAATTCCTTTGGAAGCTTGCTTTTGTGACACTCTATTCAATTTTTCTCCTTCTTGTCACCTATGTTGTCTGGCTCGTTTTTCATTTTGGTTTAAATGTTTGAGCTCAATTATTCATCTAAATATACAGAAAATCCACCTCGTCTTGATAGATGGGGCGGATTTTTCTATTTTCAGGTGATATCCTTATGTTTTCGATGATGATTTCTCGCATCGAAAATCAAGTTAAAGCATATATGACTTATCTAAACTTCTTACGAAGAACCTTTCAATTGCCTTGGTCACTTTTCTATTCGGAAAAGATAGGAAAAATGTTACCTTTTTTTTGAATTTTTTGTGCCTTCCTCTTTGTCTAAGTGACAGGCTCTTTTGTTTCAAAACAAAAGAAAATTCCCATGCGTCAGCTTTTGTAGTATAATAGTAAGCAGACAAAAAGATAGGAATGTGTTATGAAAGTATTAGCTTTTGATACGTCCAGCAAGGCTCTTTCTCTCGCTATTTTAGAGGACAAGCAGGTTCTTGCCGAGACGACGATTAATATCAAGAAAAATCACAGTATTACCCTCATGCCTGCCATCGATTTTTTGATGGCAAGTTTGGACTGGACGCCTAAGGATTTGGATCGAATCGTGGTGGCGGAAGGACCAGGTAGCTACACAGGTTTGCGAATTGCAGTAGCGACTGCTAAGACCTTGGCTCACACTCTGAACATTGAGTTGGTTGGCATGTCTAGTCTCTTGGCTCTGGTGCCACGCCAACAAGAAGGCTTGTTTGTTCCTTTGATGGATGCGCGTCGCAACAATGTTTATGCAGGATTTTATGAAAATGCCAAACCTGTCACGCCAGAAGCACACCTATCCTTTGCAGAAGTGCTAGAAAAAGTCAAGGATGCTGAACAGGTGACCTTTGTCGGTGAAGTGGGAGCCTTTGTGGAGCAGATCCAAGAACAGCTACCACAAGCTAGCTACCAAGAAACCTTGCCAAATGCAGCTAATCTTGCTCTTTGGGCATGGGATAAGGAAGCAGACTCCTTGCACGACTTTGTACCAAATTACCTCAAGCGTGTTGAAGCCGAGGAAAACTGGCTCAAGAACCACACCGAGTCTGGCGAGTCTTACATCAAACGCCTATGATTGAAATCAAACGAATTCAACAGCAACCTGACCTGGCTCAAGCCATCTATGCTGTCATGGCAGCTGTTTACTCAGTCAGTCCTTGGACGCTGGAACAAATCCAAGCAGACCTGTCCCAAGACCAGACTTGGTATGCTCTGGCTTATGATGGGACAGAAGTGATTGGCTTTCTAGCCGTTCAGGAGAATCTCTTTGAGGCAGAAGTCCTGCAAATCGCTGTCAAAGGAGCCTATCAGGGTCAGGGAATTGCATCAGACTTGTTTGCAACATTGCCGACAGATAAGGAGATTTTCCTCGAAGTCAGAAAGTCAAATGGACGAGCGCAAGCATTTTACAAGAAAGAAAAGATGGCGGTCATCGCTGAGCGCAAGGCCTACTACCATGATCCAGTCGAGGACGCCATCATCATGAAGAGAGAAGTAGATGAAGGATAGATATATTTTAGCATTTGAGACATCCTGTGATGAGACCAGTGTTGCCGTCTTGAAAAACGACGATGAGCTCTTGTCCAATGTCATTGCGAGTCAAATTGAGAGTCACAAACGTTTTGGGGGCGTAGTGCCAGAAGTGGCTAGCCGTCACCATGTCGAGGTCATTACAGCCTGTATTGAGGAGGCGCTAGCAGAAGCAGGGATTACCGAAGAGGATGTAACAGCTGTGGCGGTTACCTACGGACCAGGCTTGGTCGGAGCACTGCTAGTTGGTTTGTCAGCTGCCAAGGCCTTTGCTTGGGCTCATGGACTTCCGCTGATCCCCGTGAATCACATGGCTGGTCACCTCATGGCGGCTCAGAGCGTTGAGCCTTTGGAGTTTCCCTTGCTAGCTCTCTTGGTCAGCGGTGGGCACACGGAGTTGGTCTATGTTTCTGAGGCTGGGGATTACAAGATTGTTGGAGAAACGCGGGATGATGCAGTTGGTGAGGCCTATGATAAGGTCGGCCGTGTCATGGGCTTGACCTATCCAGCAGGTCGCGAGATTGATGAGCTAGCTCATCAGGGGCAGGATATTTATGATTTCCCTCGTGCCATGATTAAGGAGGACAATCTAGAGTTTTCATTCTCAGGTTTGAAGTCTGCCTTTATCAATCTTCACCACAATGCCGAGCAAAAGGGAGAAAGCTTGTCCAAGGATGACCTGTCAGCATCCTTCCAAGCTGCGGTCATGGATATTCTTATGGCTAAAACCAAGAAGGCCTTGGAAAAATACCCTGTTAAAACCCTAGTCGTGGCAGGTGGTGTAGCTGCTAATAAAGGTCTCAGAGAACGCCTAGCAGCTGAAATCACCGATGTCAAGGTCATCATCCCACCCCTACGCCTTTGCGGAGACAATGCAGGTATGATTGCTTATGCCAGCGTCAGCGAGTGGAACAAAGAAAATTTTGCAGGCCTGGACCTCAACGCCAAACCAAGCCTCGCCTTTGATACTATGGAATAAAGAGTCAGCTTCGAGCTGGCTTTTTTGCTAAAATATTTTATAATATGTTAAAAAAGTAAAATTTTTTACGAATAGAATAGTAAAGGGAATTTTTAAAGGGGAATTTGGCCATGATTGAAAAACAGGAATTGGGAGAATTTTACAAGGAACTGCGCCTGGCGAGAAAACTCAAGCAGTCAGATGTGGCTTGTGATGGGCTGACAGCATCTCAGCTATCCAAGTTTGAATTAGGGCAGTCTATGCTGTCTGCGGATAAGCTCATACTAGCCATCCAAGGGATAAATGTGACCTTCGATGAGTTTGGGCACAAACTCAACAACTATCAAGAATCTCCACATATGCAGATTGGTAGAAGGATTGTGGATCGCTTTGCCCATCAAGATATTGCTGGCTTAGAGCAACTGTTGGAGGAAGTTGAGCAAGAACAGATGGCGCAGACCTATCGTCGTTTGAATGTTATTGTGATCAAGGATGCTATCCATTCCTTGGATAAAAACTATCCGCTAGAAGAAGAGGATAGTGAGTTTTTGACTAGCTATCTCTATGCTATTGAGTCTTGGACCTGGTTTGAACTCTATCTTTTTTGCAATACCATGCCCTTATTGAGTAATCAAGATCTGATCTTTTTATCAACCTCTTTACTTGAAAAGTCCAAGGAATTTAAAGAGTTAGTGCACAATCGACTGTATATGAAAAGTGGCTATCTGAATATCATATCAGAGCTCATGGAGCGTAAGCTTTTCTCTTACATCCCAATCTTTGAGTCCGAGTTGGAGAGCATGCTTCGTCCGTATGATGTTTTTGAGAAATTATTGTGGCAATTTTTAAAGAAGATGAGTGTTTTCCTGCAAACTAAGGGAAGCAATCAAAAAGAGATTGAACACTTTATCCAATCTCTGCAAATATTAGAAAATCCACAATTATCAGCACTTTTTGAACTGCGTTTTCAGCAGTACAAAGAACTTATCGATGAGCTAGAAATGGAATGATAATAACCCACTCTGAAATGAGTAGAAGCATTAGTTGAATTTTTCTTTTCTTCATATCGTCTCCCTCCTTGTTAATAGCATCTTTATTATACCAGTAAAATAATCAAATCCACAAAAATCGCAAAAATGAAATTTCCATGAGAAAAAATGTCAAATATGCGATTTTCTAAGATAGGGTAGTTTTCGTGTTATACTGTCTTTATTTCATAGTATAGGAGAAAATAGAATGAAAAAGATAATCTCACGTCACTACTTTTTTGTAGCTTTTCTACTAGTTATTGCTGACCAGAAGTGCAGTGGTCTAGTTTTACGCAGCGACCTTGCTACTGGTCTATCTGACTTTGCCTATTATTTGTCGGATATGCTGTTGAATTTTCTTGTGGTTCTGCTTGCTATTATTGTTATGATTTGGTCAGGGAAATGGCAGAAAATCAACAGTAGAAAATTTAAAGGGGTTTATCTTTTCTATTCCTTCCTAGCTCTTCTTGCTTTTGTTATTTGGAATTTCGTCACATTTTATCTTTTCCCACCTACCAAAAATGAAATTTCCTATCAACTCGCCATTCCTACTTTTACAGGAGCTACAGCATTTTTGATGTATTTTTTCTATCCTGTGATTGCAGGTCCCATTTTTGAAGAGATAATCTATCGTGGATTGGTGGTGACCGCTCTGGAAAAAGGGAAGAAATGGGGACTGGATGTGCTTGGTTCGGCAACTTTGTTTGGAATCTCACATATTAGTAACCATGGTTGGGTTTTGACAGACTTTTTCTCATATATGGGTGGTGGCCTCATATTTGCAGTCTTATTTAGAGTGACAAAGTCCATTTATTGGCCTATTGGACTGCATATAGTCTACAATGGCATTGGTCAAATTCTCCCCTTGTTGTTTTAGAGTTTTTCAAGAATCCTAATTAGACAAAGAAAATACTAGCTGTAACATAAAAAATTCATGAGTAAGTTCTAATAGAGTCAGTTTGTAGCGCTGGACCAAGTCCTTACGGAGCTTTTGATTGGATGAAAGGACTCTGGGTAGGTTTGGCTGAAAGACGACGTAAATAAAACTTAAAAGGATCAACTATGAAAGGAAAAGAAACGAAATTTTATCTAGGGACCATTTTGGTGCTTGTGTCCTATTACTTGATTTTTAATCTTGTAGCAAAATTAGACTCAATGAACCAGTTATCCGATTTTGGATTTTATGGGATTCAAATTTTATTGATAGTAATTGAGGGAATTGCTGCTACTGTGGTTCTTGTCAAGAGTCAATGTTGGAAAGAGTACGGTCGATTCGAGTTTCGCTGGTCCTATCTGGGTATCTTCTTTCTTTTCTTTATGTTGATGTTTTTGTGGGTAAATATAACGACTCGGATCTTTCCCAGTACGCAAAATGGGAGTGCAATAGTGAAAGAAGCAGCTAATTTGACAGGAATTAGTTACTTTATAACGCGTTTTCTCTATGGCAGTCTTATTGCTCCGATAGTTGAGGAGTTAGTCTTCCGTGGCCTTCTGATGACAGCCCTATCTAAATTTAAAAAGCGCTATGTTGATATAATTGTTTCCTCAACTTTCTTCAGTCTTATCCATGTTTTGCAATATGGATGGGTGATAACAGACTTCATCATTTATGCAGGAGCAGGTCTGCTACTCTGTATGCTCTTTCGCTATACACGTTCAATTTATTGGTCAATGGCACTCCACATCTTGTGGAATAGCTTTTTAATTATCGTCAGCTTATTGGTGTTTGGATTTTAGAAAGGTGAAATATGAAAAAGATAATTTCTAACTACTACTTTATTATAGCCGTTTTACTTGTCATTGCTGACCAGTTCTTCATTCGTTTGCTTTTACATAGCGACCTTGCTGCTGGTCTATCTGACTTTGCCTATTATTTGTCGGATATGATGTTGAATTTTCTTGTGGTTCTGCTTGCTATTATTGTTATGGTTTGGTCAGGGAAATGGCAGAAAATCAATAGTAGAAAATTTAAGGGATCCTATCTTTTTTATTCCTTTCTAGCTCTTCTTGCTTTTGTTATTTGGAATTTCCTTACATTTTTTATTTTCCCACCTACCAAAAATGAAATTGCTTATCAACTGGATGTTCCTACTTTTACAGGAGCTACGGTATTTTTGATGTATTTTTTCTGTCCTGTGATTGCAGGTCCCATTTTTGAAGAAATGATTTATCGTGGGTTGGTGATGACCGCTCTGGAAAAAGGAAAGAAATGGGGACTGGATGTGCTTGGTTCTGCTGCTTTATTTGGAGTCTTACATATTAGTAACCATGGTTGGGTTTTAACAGACTTTTTCTTCTATATGGGTGGTGGTCTCATATTTGCAGTCTTATTTAGAGTGACAAAGTCCATTTATTGGCCTATTGGACTGCATATAGTCTACAATGGCATTGGTCAGATTTTACCGTTGCTGTAATTTTGGGTGCTCAGTAAGTTTGGTCTATCTTGCGGGGGAAAATTTCCCATTTGAACTAAAAAGGAGTTGCGATGAAAGTATTTATTCAAAATAGAGATTTTAGGCAATTAACCATCAACCAGTGGATTTCAACGGTTGGGGATACGATTTTTTATCTTGCTTTTTTGAATTATGTGGCAGATGCTTCGTTTGCCCCCTTGGCGATTTTACTCATTACGATTTCAGAGACTGTTCCTCAAGTTCTGCAAATCTTTATGGGAGTTTTGGCTGACTTTCAACATCATCGTGTACTAAAATATACAATTATTAGTTTTGTCAAAT
Source organism: Streptococcus oralis (assembly GCF_016028255.1). Lineage (NCBI taxonomy): Bacteria > Bacillati > Bacillota > Bacilli > Lactobacillales > Streptococcaceae > Streptococcus > Streptococcus oralis. Next base: position 263,969 of record NZ_CP065707.1, on the reverse strand, counting down.
TTGTACTTTATTCTATAGTGGCACTTTCGCTTTCAGGGCAGTCCTTTTCCTTATCGCTCGTATTCTTTATTTGTTTAATGAACCTCTTGTCGGATACATTGAGTTACTTTTCAGGAGCCATGCTAACCCCTATTTTTATAAGAATCATTGGGAAAGAACATCTGACAGAAGCCATTGGCTTTAAACAATCAACAGTTAGTTTAGTTCGGACAATCAGTAATATTCTAGGAGGGATTTTACTAGGAATTCTTTCCATTCAGTTCATTTCCTTGCTAAACGCTCTGACGTTTCTGATAGCATTTGTAGGTATTCTCTTCATAAAAAATGATCTTTTGAAAGTTGAAAAAACAATTAGCTATCAAGAAGGTCTTTCTATAAAATCGTTTTGCCAGCATTTGTTCCAATCATCGAAATTGATCTGGAATATGGATAGAGTGATCTTCATTTTATTTATCGTCTCTATCAGCCAAGCTGTGATCAATGTCACTGTTCCTATTTCAACTCTTTTTTTAAGAAACCAACCGTTTTTGGATTTACAAACTGGTCAATCACTCGCTTTGTTATCAACACTAGAATTGTCAGCACTTATTGTCGGAAGTCTTGTAAGTGGTTATCTGAAAAATACGATTTCTATAAAAACAGCTCTATACGCTTCGGTCGTCATCCAGTTACTCCTTCTAGTAGGATTTGCCACAGTTCATTTTGGCTTGATTCTGCTTTTCAGCTCCTTGGATGCCTTCATCGCCGGGTTACTCTCTCCTAGATTGCAAGAACTCGTCTTTAAACAAATACCTGAGGAATCAATGGGAGCGGTTCAATCCTCTATTGGTGCTATTACGGTTGTTTTACCAAGTCTATTCACAATCGTTTTCGTAACGATTGCTACAAGTTTTGGGACCCTAGCGGTCAGCTTTATTCTGTTACTATTGCTCCTAACCGCATTTGGCATGCTCTTGAACATTCGTGAGAGTATTTAGAGGAGAATTTGTATAATAGGTGTTTGAGGCTGGCTTCCCAGTCTTTTTCTTTTTCTAAAATATCTAATAATAGTCCTTGCTCAATTCCTTGTTACCTTAAATGAAAAAGTAATTTTAAAATCAATCACGGAATCCGATTCTATCAAAGTTTGTCAATCCTAGAGTTTTTTTGTATAGTAGAAATATGAAATTTACAAAAATAATCAGTAGTTTGCTTGCTCTTGGAGCTTTACTCATGCTTTTATCAGCTTGCCAGAGTTTTAAAAAGACACAACTGGTCTTGTTTGAAACCCTTTCGTTCGGCATGTCTCCTAAATCTTTTGAAGAAGTATTTGGAGAGGCTAGCGAGGTGGTGGAAGAAACAGAAATGGGTTATCGAGATAGCTGGCGTGCAGAAGACCCTTATTTCTATAAAACGGGACGCCTTTTCTATGATTACGAAAATATTACTTTGAATGGTTATACAGGTCGAGCAAGATTCACATTTTCAAAATCACATCGCTTGGAAGAAGCGACAGTTCATATTCCTGTAGCTTCAAAAGGGGAGCAATATGTAATGCTCAACAATCTATCCCAGACTATAAAAAAAGAAATTGAAGCTCTTCCGAATTTTCAATCTGTAACTACCGAGACGGTAGGACTATACGATGACGGCTATCGCTATAAAGTCAAGTTGAAAGGACAAAGGAGAGAATTTTGGATCGATGTTTATCCGACAGAAGATGAAGATGCTAAAGAAATTGAAGATAAAAAGTATACTATTCGGGTGGATCAGTTTAGGATGCATTAATAACACTCATGGGATTTCAGCATTTTTTACTAGCTCCAAGTTTCAAACTCTAAACTTTTTTCTCTTCTTTGAATATGTTATAATAGTCCGTGCTGTGGCTGTGATGACGAACAGCCTCAATTGGAGAGAATATGAGGAGAAGGATGAAAGAAAAAGGATTTTGGGAAGGTGTACAGGCGGCTATGCCGACTGCCCTTGGCTATGTCAGCATTGGTCTAGCCTGTGGGATTATTGGCGCGCCTTATGTGACACCTGTTGAGATGGGCTTGATGAGCCTCTTTGTTTATGCTGGGAGCGCCCAGTTTGCCATGTTGGCACTGATTGCGGTCCAAGCGCCTGTGGCAGCTATTGCTATGACGGTCTTTTTGATCAACTTGCGACTCTTTTTGCTGAGCTTGCATGCATCGACCTATTTCCGTCATACTAGTCTCTGGCAAAACATCGGCATGTCCAGTCTCTTGACAGATGAGACTTACGGAGTTTTGATGGGAGAATTAGCCCATACAGACAAGGTCCATCCTATGTGGATGCACGGGAATAATCTCAATAGTTATGTAGCCTGGTTTATTGGGACAGTGGCGGGGACAGCTTTAGGTGGCCTTCTTCCAAATCCTGAAGTCTTTGGCTTAGACTTTGCCCTTGTCGGGATGTTTATCGGGATTTTTACTTCGCAATTTCAGATTATGCAAAGACGGGTTCCTGTACGGAATCTGCTGCTGATCCTAGCCGTTGTTGCGGTGTCCTTCTTTTTGCTCTTGACAGTAGTGTCTCAGTCGCTAGCTGTTCTGTTTGCGACCTTGCTAGGTTGTACCATGGGGGTGGTCTTAGATGGTCAGTAAGTATATTTTAATGGCAATCGTCTTTTCTGGATTGGTAACTTGGATTCCTCGTATGATTCCTTTCATCTTGGTTAAGTACAAGGGGTTGCCAGCTATCGTAGAGCGATTTTTGAAGTTTTTGCCTGTTTCTATTATCTTTGCCTTGATCCTTTCAAGCGTGGTGACAGGCAAGGTTGGGAGCCTTCCTCAAATCAAATGGCTGGACTTTTTAGCAGTCTTTCCAACGGCTTGGGTAGCCTTTCGCTACCGCAATCTAGTTGGCACAGTTCTTTTTGGAGTAGTCTTGATTGCAGTCTTGCGTCTGGTCTTTTAGTCAGCCATAAGAAAAACCTATCACCGAGATAGGTATCATATAATGGCGAAAAAAATAATTTTCTGTTAAGATAGTACAGTATTCTATTTTGGAGGAAATGACATGAAAAAAATCGTCAAATATTCATCTCTTGCTGCTCTAGGACTTGTTGCCGCAGGTGTACTAGCAGCTTGCTCAGGTGGTGAGAAGAAAGATGCTGCATCTGGTGAAGCAACATCTGGTAAAAAAGAAATCGTCGTAGCAACTAACGGATCACCAAAACCATTTATCTATGAAGAAAATGGTGAATTGACTGGTTACGAGATTGAAGTAGTCCGTGCTATCTTTAAAGACTCTGACAAGTACGATGTTAAGTTTGAAAAGACAGAGTGGTCAGGTGTTTTTGCGGGACTTGATGCTGAACGCTACAATATGGCTGTTAACAATCTTAGCTATACTAAGGAACGTGCGGATAAATACCTCTATGCAGCACCAATTGCCCAAAACCCTAACGTTCTCGTAGTTAAGAAAGATGATAACAGCATCAAATCGCTTGATGATATCGGTGGAAAATCTACTGAAATCGTGCAAGGAACAACAACAGCTAAACAGTTGGAAGAATACAACAAACAACACACAGATAACCCAACTGTTCTTAACTATACAAAAGCTGACTTTCAACAAATCCTGACTCGTTTGAGTGACGGACAATTTGACTACAAGATTTTTGACAAAATCGGTGTAGAGACAGTTATCAAGAACCAAGGTTTGGATAACTTGAAAGTCATCGAACTTCCAAGCGACCAACAACCTTACGTTTACCCACTTCTTGCAAAAGGTCAAGATGAGTTGAAATCATTTGTTGACAAACGTATCCAAGAACTCTACAAAGATGGAACTCTTGAAAAATTGTCTAAACAATTCTTCGGAGACACTTACCTTCCAGCAGAAGCTGACATTAAATAGTCTTATGAAATCATTCAGTCTGAGAAAGGCGGATGATTTTCTAATTTTTAGACATATAGTTTTAAACTATGTGTCTGCCTATCTAATAACAATTTGCGAAATCAAATAAAGTATGAGATACTATTACAGTATTATTTTTAAAGGAGATAGAATCATGAAAATCAAAAAATGGCTCGGTGTAGCAGCTCTTGCTACAGTCGCAGGTTTGGCTCTTGCAGCTTGCGGAAATTCAGAAAAGAAAGCAGACAACGAAACAGTTGTTAAAATCGCAACAGTTAACCGCAGTGGTTCTGAAGAAAAACGTTGGGATAAAATCCAAGAATTGGTTAAAAAAGATGGTATTAAATTGGAATTCACAGAGTTCACTGACTACTCTCAACCAAACAAGGCAACTGCTGATGGCGAAGTAGACTTGAACGCCTTCCAACATTACAACTTCTTGAACAACTGGAACAAGGAAAATGGGAAAGACCTTGTAGCGATTGCAGATACGTACATCTCACCAATCCGCCTTTACTCAGGTAAAAATGGGGAAGAAAACAAGTACACTAAAGTAGAAGAAATCCCAGATAAGGGTGAAATCGCCGTACCAAACGATGCAACAAACGAAAGTCGCGCACTTTACTTGCTTCAATCAGCTGGTTTGATCAAATTGGATGTTTCAGGAACTGAACTTGCTACTATCGCAAACATCAAAGAAAATCCAAAGAACTTGAAGATTACTGAATTGGACGCTAGCCAAACAGCTCGTTCATTGTCATCAGTTGATGCTGCCGTTGTAAACAATACCTTCGTTACAGAAGCAAAATTGGACTACAAGAAAGCACTCTTCAAAGAACAAGCTGATGAAAACTCAAAACAATGGTACAACATCATCGTTGCGAAAAAAGATTGGGAATCATCACCTAAAGCGGATGCCATCAAGAAAATTATCGCAGCTTACCACACTGATGAAGTGAAAAAGGTTATCGAAGAAACATCAGACGGTTTGGACCAACCAGTTTGGTAATAAGACACAGGGAGGTGGGAGAGAGTTTCCACCTCTTACTTTTGTCTAGAGCATGGATTGTAAAGAAGACTATACGTTCATAGAAAGGTAGAGAGAATATGGTTTTTCCTAGTGAACAAGAACAGATTGAGAAATTTGAAAAGGATCATGTAGCCCAGCATTATTTTGAGGTTTTGCGTACCTTGATTTCCAAGAAATCAGTCTTTGCCCAGCAGGTTGGACTCAAAGAAGTCGCAAACTATCTGGGTGAGATTTTCAAGCGTGTAGGAGCTGAAGTGGAGATTGATGAGAGCCACACGGCGCCTTTTGTCATGGCGCATTTCAAGAGTTCGCGTCCAGATGCTAAGACTTTGATCTTCTATAATCACTATGACACTGTGCCAGCGGATGGGGATCAGGTGTGGACAGAGGATCCTTTTACTCTTTCGGTGCGAAATGGCTTCATGTATGGGCGTGGAGTTGACGACGACAAGGGTCATATCACAGCTCGGTTGAGTGCTCTGAGAAAGTATATGCAACACCATGATGACCTGCCTGTCAACATCAGCTTTATCATGGAAGGGGCAGAGGAGTCTGCTTCCATGGATCTAGATAAGTATTTAGAGAAACACGCAGACAAACTTCGTGGAGCGGACTTGCTAGTTTGGGAGCAAGGAACCAAAAATGCCTTGGAGCAGTTAGAAATTTCTGGTGGAAACAAGGGAATCGTGACCTTTGATGCAAAGGTGAAAAGTGCGGATGTGGACATTCACTCGAGTTATGGTGGTGTCGTGGAATCAGCTCCATGGTATCTTATCCAGGTCTTAAGTAGCCTACGCGCTGCAGATGGCCGTATATTGGTAGAAGGCTTGCACGATGATGTGCAAGAGCCAAATGAACGAGAACTAGCCTTGGTAGATACCTACGCCCAACGCAATCCTGAGGAAATCAGTCGCATTTATGGCTTGGAACTGCCTCTCTTACAAGAGGAACGTGCAGCCTTTCTCAAACGTTTCTTTTTCGAGCCAGCCCTTAATATCGAAGGGATTCAGTCAGGGTATCAGGGGCAAGGGGTTAAAACGATTTTGCCAGCAGAAGCCAGCGCCAAGCTAGAGGTTCGTTTGGTTCCTGGCCTAGAACCGCACGATGTTCTGGAAAAAATTCGGAAACAGCTAGACAAAAATGGCTTTGATAAGGTAGAATTATACTATACCTTGGGAGAGATGAGCTATCGAAGCGATATGAGCGCGCCAGCCATTCTCAATGTGATCGAGTTGGCCAAGAAATTCTATCCACAGGGCGTTTCAGTCTTGCCGACAACAGCGGGGACAGGACCTATGCATACGGTCTTTGATGCCCTAGAGGTACCAATGGTTGCCTTCGGTCTAGGAAATGCCAATAGCCGAGACCACGGTGGAGATGAAAACGTGCGAATCGCCGATTACTACACCCATATTGAATTAGTAGAGGAGCTGATTAGAAGCTATGAGTAGAGATATTATCAAGTTAGATCAGATCGATGTGACCTTTCATCAAAAGAAGAGAACCATCACAGCGGTCAAGGATGTGACCATTCACATCCAAGAAGGGGATATCTACGGTATCGTTGGATATTCTGGAGCAGGGAAATCAACCCTTGTACGGGTGATTAACCTCTTGCAAAAGCCATCTGCAGGGAAAATTACCATTGATAACGACGTCATTTTTGACGGCGAGGTGACCTTGACTGCAGAGCAGTTGCGTCGTAAGCGTCAAGATATCGGGATGATTTTCCAACACTTCAATCTGATGAGTCAAAAGACAGCAGAGGAAAATGTAGCCTTTGCCCTCAAACACTCTGGACTCAGCAAGGAAGAAAAGAAAGCCAAGGTAGCTAAGTTGTTAGACTTGGTTGGTTTGGCAGATCGCGCTGAAAACTACCCTTCTCAACTTTCTGGAGGACAAAAACAGCGTGTGGCTATCGCGCGTGCCTTGGCCAATGATCCAAAAATCTTGATTTCAGATGAGTCAACGTCTGCCCTTGACCCTAAGACAACTAAGCAGATTTTAGCCTTGTTGCAAGATTTGAACCAAAAATTAGGTTTGACGGTTGTCTTGATTACGCATGAAATGCAGATTGTCAAGGATATTGCCAACCGTGTGGCAGTTATGCAGGATGGCCGTTTGATTGAAGAGGGCAGTGTTCTTGAAATCTTCTCAGATCCAAAACAACCTTTGACCCAGGACTTTATCTCAACAGCCACAGGTATTGACGAAGCCATGGTTAAGATTGAGAAGCAAGAAATCGTAGAACATTTATCTGAAAACAGTATCTTAGTGCAGCTCAAGTATGCAGGGGCTTCGACAGACGAGCCACTTTTGAATGAATTGTACAAACATTACCAAGTAACGGCTAATATCCTTTATGGAAATATCGAAATTCTCGATGGTACTCCCGTTGGAGAATTAGTGGTGGTCTTGTCAGGAGAAAAAGCAGCGCTAGCAGGTGCTCAAGAAGCCATTCGTCAAGCAGGTGTACAGCTAAAAGTATTGAAGGGAGGACAGTAGAATGACAGAGTTTATTCAAACTTACTTACCAAATGTCTATAAGATGGGCTGGGCTGGTCAGGCAGGCTGGGGAACAGCTATCTACCTAACTCTTTATATGACGGTTCTTTCCTTCATCATTGGAGGGTTCTTGGGACTGGTAGCAGGTCTCTTCCTTGTCTTGACTGCGCCAGGTGGTGTCTTGGAAAATAAGGTTATCTTTTGGATTTTAGACAAGATCACCTCCATTTTCCGTGCAGTTCCTTTCATCATCCTCTTGGCTATCTTGTCGCCACTTTCTCACTTGATTGTTAAGACTAGTATTGGGCCAAATGCAGCCCTTGTCCCACTTTCTTTTGCAGTCTTTGCCTTCTTTGCCCGTCAGGTGCAGGTTGTCTTGGCTGAGCTAGATGGCGGTGTCATTGAGGCGGCGCAGGCTAGTGGAGCGACCTTCTGGGACATCGTGGGTGTTTACCTATCAGAAGGTTTGCCAGATTTGATTCGTGTGACGACTGTAACCTTGATTTCCCTTGTCGGGGAAACAGCCATGGCTGGTGCGGTTGGAGCAGGTGGTATCGGTAACGTAGCCATTGCTTATGGATTTAACCGTTTCAATCACGATGTGACAGTCTTAGCAACCATTATTATCATCTTGATTATCTTTACAATCCAGTTCTTGGGAGATTTCTTGACCAAGAAATTAAGTCATAAATAAAAAGAGCCCTTCGGCTCTTTTTTGTTCTAGGAAGCTGCCAACAGGGGCATTTAAAGTTTTTAAATTATGGTATAATAGATAAAGTTAACTCTCTCTGGTAATAGGGTAGAAAAAAAAACAGAAAGATAAACCTTAAAGCGAGATGAGAAAATGAAAAAGGAGTTCGGTTGATATGAATTATTTCGAGGGGAATGAGTTTTTCCTTCTCTTATTTGTAGTTTTACTGATTGGTTTTGTGGTAAACTTTTTTGAAAAACGTAAGGACTACTATATTTTGGCGCTCTCCCTCTTATTCGCAGGAGCTATTTATGGCAAGAGCCGAGCGATGATTGTCTATTTGCTCGCCTTTATCGTTTACCAGTATTTTCTGGTTTTTCTAGCACAGAGGATAGAGGCAAAGTGGCTGAAACCACTGGTTTTCCTTTCCATTCTTCCTTTGGTGATCAATAAAGTCTTTGCTCTGACTTCTCTGCATTTGTTGGCCTTTATTGGAATTTCCTACATGTCCTTTAAGACCATTCAGATCATGCTAGAAATATCGGATGGCTTGATCAAAGAAAAAATCACTGTAAAAGATTATTTACAGTTTTTGCTCTTTTTCCCAACAGTTAGTGCTGGTCCGATTGATCGGAGTAGGAGATTTTTAAAAGAGATAAACGAGGTCATGCCTCGAAAAGAGTATCTAGAGTTGGCAGGGGACGGTGTTTATCGTGTCGTTTTAGGTCTACTTTATAAGGTTGTTTTGTCAACCTATGTTTATCAGATGTTACTCGCTCTAAGCAATACGGGTACAGTCGTCTACTCAATTAAATATATGTACCTCTATACCTTGTATCTATTTTTCGACTTTGCAGGCTATAGTCTAATGGCTGTTGGAAGTAGTAACATTCTAGGTATTCAGACACCGATGAACTTTAACAAACCTTTCTTGAGTGTCGATATCAAGGATTTCTGGACCAGATGGCATATCACCTTGTCGACTTGGTTGAGAGATTTCGTGTTTTCAAGAGTATTGATGCAGGTTATCAGGAAAAAATGGTTTAAAAATAGACTACACAATGCAACCTATGCCTATATGGTCAATATGTTGGTCATGGGTTTTTGGCATGGTCTTAGTGTTAGCTACATTGTTTATGGTTTTTATCATGGTGTCTTGATGGCTGGATTTGAAGTGTATCAAAAGAAAAGCAATTTTTATAAGAAAAATAAAAACAAAAAATGGTATAAGCTATTAAGTTGGTTTGTGACCATGAATTTGGTTATGGTTGGTTTCTTTATCTTTTCAGGTGAACCCTATAAAATCTTGCTTACGATTTTAAAGAGATAAGAGATTGAAAAGAAGTCTGCCAGATTGAAGGGATAGGATAAAACGAGATGATTAAATTAAAAGCATTTTTACTATCGCTTGTGCTCGTAATTGCGACGCTTGCCCTTTTAAATGTGACGTATGTCAAGAAGATTGATGATTATTATAAAGTCAAGGATAACAGTATTCGTTATAGCACCTCGTATGAAAAGTATAAAAGTAGAGATATTCTAACAAGCAATATCACCCCCAATACACTGGTTCTAATGGGTTCTTCAGAGTTGGTTGCAACGATAAATGAAGACTATCATCCTAATAAAATTTTTAACTACAACGATTTTAATATCATGCAGATTGGGACTAGTTATTCTCAAAACATCATTCAAGCTACGACCTTGGGCTCTATTGAAGGATCTATGACCAAGCGAAAAGTAGCTATAGTAGAGTCGGTTCAGTGGTTTGAAAAAGATGGGACTCATCAAGATGCCTTTTTGAACAAGGCTTCTCAGGAACATATTTTCCACATGCTAGATAATGACAAGATTAGTAAAGAAACGAAAGAAAAACTAATCAATCGCATTATCGAGATTACCAAGGGGAACAAGCAACAAAATGACATCTATAAAAAATATAAAAGTTATTTCATAGATGGAAAAGGAACCATTGTTGATAAAAAACTACTGGAGTTTGAGAACGCGATGTATTCCTTTAAGCTCAAACGAAAATTTTATGAAAATCATGAGAAATCAGATTATCCTTCACTAGGAGACAAAACCCCAGACTATGATTGGGAGAAAATGACGGCTCAGTTTGTGGAAGAGGTCAAAAAGAAAACAGACAGTAATGACTATGCTGTTGATAATAACTACTACAATACTTACTTAAAAGACCGCTATGCATCGCTGAAAGATTCTAATAAAGATTTGAGTTACCTAGAGTCACCAGAATATTCAGATATGGAACTTTTCTTGACAGTTGCTAAGGAATTGGGCATTGAAGTTGAGGTTATTATTTTCCCAGTAAACGGGAAATGGAACGACTACACTGGTGTCTCAAGAGAAATGCGAGAAAAAACTTATAAAAAAATAGAAGATGTCGCAAAAAGCCATGGTGCAACGGTACTAAACTATGGAAACAGAGAGTATGATGATTACTTTTTATTTGACGTGATGCACGTTGGAGTGAAAGGATGGATGGAAGTTGAAAAAGAACTTTACAAATTTGCAAACCAAGCTAACTAACACACAGCGTTTAATCTTGTGGACACTATTTTTCTATACGGTTATCTTAAGCATCGTGATTTACTGTTTTGTGACCGATTTTTCGAATATTCAAGAATTTATCTATAGTGAATTCTAAGATTGTATACAAAAAGGCCCTGGAACTAGGCATTGCTAGTCTTCAGGGCTTTTACGTTACATTTTATCGGTGATTTTTTGACTTAGAAATTGCCCCATCACAGCCCCCATCAAGGCACCTAGGAGGATGCTTGCGACAAAGAGAAGGATTTTGTCCAACTCGGGAGCGACCATGATACGGTCGATGTATTCCTGAGATTTTCCACGAGCGAGGAGAGCTGCCTCGTAGGATGCTGGATTGATCCACATGAGGAGGATAGGACCACTTGTGCTAAAAGCAAAGACGAGGAAGGAGAGAAGATTTTTAATCTTATCCTGATAGTGGCCGAGGCGAGCAGTGACATCTGCTGCAAGACCGCAAGTGATAGCAGGTAGAAAGGCGCCAGCGCCGTGTTTACTAGCTAGGAAAAAAATTGCCATAAAGAGCCCGAGAGTGGTGATTGCACCAAAACGAGGAACCTTTGCTAAAAGAAGCATGTAGACGCTTCCCCCGACAAAGGCAGAAAAGGCAGGCGCGTAGAACATATTGCCCGTTGAGTCTACCAAGTGTCCAAGTAATACTCCAATCCCTAGACAAAGGAAGTAGAGAACGACGGCTAAGAGGGTAGTTAAGATATTTTTCTTCATGAGAATCTCCTTATATAAAACTGTCAAAATCAATTGTATCACGCTTTTAGAGTATTGTAAATGGGAGCTCTATGTTTTTGAAAACGTTTGAAATATGATATAATAGTTACATAGTTGTTTTAAGGAGGATATCATGGGAAAGTTTCTAGAATTCGTCTTTAATCGTTTCTTTTTAGGAATGATTGCGACGGCTTTTTTCTGGTTATTGACACTAGCAGGAGGTGTGGTCTTTGGTTTGGCACCAGCTAGTGCAACTCTTATGAGTTTATATGCGGAGCACGGTTATACTTATCGAGCTTATAGTTTGAAAGAAGCTTGGGAATTGTATAAGAGTAACTTTGTCAAGAGCAACTTAGCTTTCTATAGTTTTGTACTTGTAGATCTAGTCTTAGTCTATGGTTTGTACCTTTTGGTTCAATTGCCCCATCAGACTATCTTCCATCTCTTGGCAACCTTTCTCAATATCCTTGTTGTTGCCTTTGTTTTTTTGGCTTATACCGTTTCATTGAAACTCCAAGTTCACTATGAGCTCTCTTATCGAAATACTGTAAAACTCGCTCTTATCGGGATTTTTATGAATTTGCCGGCAATTGCCAAGGTTTTATTTGGTACGGTCATGCTTGTAGGAATTGGTTACTATATGCCCGCCTTGCTTTCCTTCGTAGGAATTGGGATGTGGCATTTCTTTATCAGTGATATGTTGGAACCCGTATATGAAAGTATCCATGAAAAATTGGCGACAAAATAAAATGAAGCCGTTCTGGCTCCACTCGCTCTTGCGCATCTATACCTTGGTGATGATTGTCATCATTGCAAGCTTTGCGGTCATGCTCTCCTATGCTGACTGGAGTTCTCGTGAAAAAGAAGCTCAACGAGTAGCTCAACGTGTGACGACTCGGACAGTGAGTGAGATTGAATATTACCACAGAGAGTCGACTCAGCTAGCACAGGAACTGGTTGAAAATCGAGCACGGATTGAAGGGATCTACAAGTATTTTAGTCTGAGTACATCGGATTATTTTTACTGGCTGTTGCAACGTAAAGCGTCTCCCTATGTCTCAGTATCCTTGTATGAAAAGATTGATGATTTGTATGTAAGAAATGACTTTGTGACAGGTGTTGCAATTGTTTTGCAAGACTACAAGGAAGTCTTCGTTTCTACTAGAGAGAAACGTAGCGGGGAGAAAGTTCTTGCTGAGGATTTCAAACCAGCAGCCAATAGTTTTGCCATACCAGTACTTGATCCTAACTCCGATCAGTCTCTAGGTGTTATCTACATTTCTTTATCGCAGGATGTACTTTACCAAGCAATTGATAATACTCGCGGTCTGATTCCCGTGGCCGTGACGATCACCTCCCCTTTTGATACTGAATTGTTTCATATAGGGGAAAATGTAGTAGCTGAACGGGAAAATTGGATTGTAGGTTTGACATCACACGGCTATCAAGTCCAATCAGCAGTTCCTAAGGATTTTGTTCTTACTGGGACTTTAACTAGTTCCGCTGTCATTGTTGGTTTGAGTGTTCTCTTTATTATTATTTTATATGTGACCTTGAGGCAGACCTTCTCCAATTACCAAAGGCAGGTTGTGGATCTGGTCGAGTCTATCGAGGTTATTGCCCAAGGAGAAGAGGGACTTCGGATCGATACCTCTGAAAAAGATCAAGAATTGCTTCTCATTGCGGAAACCACCAATGATATGTTGGATCGCCTGGAAAAAAATATCCACGATATTTACCAGCTAGAGCTAAGTCAGAAAGATGCCAATATGAGGGCCTTACAAGCTCAAATCAATCCTCACTTCATGTACAATACCTTAGAGTTTCTGCGCATGTATGCCGTTATGGAAAGCCAAGATGAACTGGCGGATATTATCTATGAATTTAGCAGTTTACTACGCAATAATATCTCCGACGAGCGGGAAACGACGCTGAAGCAAGAATTAGAATTTTGTCGCAAATACAGCTATCTCTGTATGGTGCGTTATCCAAAGTCAGTTGCCTATGGTTTTAAGATCGCACCCGAATTAGAAAATATGAGGGTTCCCAAGTTTACGCTCCAACCATTGGTAGAAAACTACTTTGCCCACGGTATTGACCACCGCCGAACAGACAATGTGATCAGTATCAAGGTTTTGAAGGGCCAAGGTTTTGTTGAAATCCTAGTGGTAGACAATGGTCGCGGGATGACTGCTGAGAAATTAGCTAGCTTGCAAGAAAAACTAACTCAGAGAAGTTTTGAGCACGAGGCAAGCTATAGCGGAGAGCGACAATCAATTGGAATAGTCAATGTACACGAACGCTTTGTCCTCTATTTTGGGGATCGCTACAAAATCAGTGTCGAGTCAGCTGAGCAAGAAGGTGTTCGTTACCGTATTACTATTCAAAATGAATAGAAAGGAAGGGAAATGTATAAAGTTTTATTAGTAGACGACGAGTATATGGTGACAGAGGGGCTCAAGCGATTAATCCCTTTTGAAAAATGGGATATGCAAGTCGTCGCAACAGCTAGTCACGCAGATGATGCTTTGGACTACGTTAAGAAAAATCCAGTAGATGTGGTCATTTCCGATGTCAATATGCCAGATAAGACAGGGCTTGAGATGATTAAGGAAATGAAGGAGCTGCTTCCAGATACCTATTATATCTTGCTGTCAGGTTATCAGGAGTTTGAGTACGTCAAAAAAGCCATGAACCTTAGTGTCGTGGATTATCTGGTGAAGCCAGTGGATAAGGTGGAGTTGAGTCATCTATTAGAAAAAATTGCGAGACAGCTTCAGGAAAAGGTGGAGCAAAGCCAAACTCTCAGCCAAGAATTGGACGAAGAGGGCTTTATCAACTTCTTAGCGGGCAAAGACAGCTGGTGGATTGGTCTATCCAAGGAAAAGCAAGGCTCTTTCACTATTCCTTACTATGTTTTAGGTCAAGACTGGCAGATTTTTATCTCTGATCAACCACTGGATGGCATCGTCGTGACACCATTTGAAGCGCCCTACCAACAAGCCTTTGAAAAATGGAAGATCAACGCAGAAAAAGCCCTCTTTTACGGTTCTGTCAATCTAGAAAAATCCGAGAGTCTATTTGCTTATTACGAACCGATTTATCGCGTGATTATCCAAGGGAATATCAATCAAATCATCGAGGAATTAACCCTGCTGGAGAAGGTCGTTTTGGAGAATACTCCGCGCGTGGCCATCACCAAACAACTCTTTACTCAGTTTGTCATGGATGTCTTCCACTTGTTTGAGCATCTAAAAGCGGATGATATGACCGAGATTGTCAAAGCCATCCATGCTATTAACTCCTTTAAAGAATTGGTTGCCTACATCAAAGAAACCTTGACTAAGTTTTTTGGTCAGTACCGCATGAATGAAAATGTGGTGAGTGTTCTTGAAGTCATCGGGCGTGATTATCAGAAAGAGCTCTCGCTTAAGGATATCAGCAAGGATCTCTTTATCAATCCTGTCTACCTCGGTCAGTTAATCAAGCGAGAAACCAACTCAACCTTCGCAGAATTGCTCAACAAACAGCGGATTAAGGCAGCGCAACAGCTCTTGCTTTCAACCAATGATAGTATTGAAGATGTTTGCTATGCTGTTGGTTACAGCAATGTTGGATATTTCTACAAGGTTTTCCGTAAATTGTGCGGAAAATCACCAAAAGCTTACCGCAAACAAGTCGAAAGTTCCCTGTAAAACTTGTATTTACGTGCAAAAAATGCTATAATGTCCAAAATACCTTAAGGAGGAAAAATTATGAAAAAGAAACCTATTTATCTTTGGGTTTTATTAGTCCTATCAGCATTGATTTCAGCTATGTCTTTGTTTGGAATACTAAGTCCAGTACCTAGTAAAGAAGCACTAGGTGCCAGTCAAGCACAAGTACAAGGCATTAGCGCTCAGCAGCTGGAGGATACGATTAATTATCTACATAAGACAGCTGAATTATCGCATTCGACTGTTAACATCGTTTTGATTATTTTATCTGCGATTTTAGTAGTCGCAGGTATTGTGCTCTTGGTTCGTAATCATTTGCAATATGCAAATTATGCTTACATTGCTTATGTTTTGCTTGCCATTGTTGGTTCGATTTATACTTATATGGGTATGCAAGATGCTGTACAAGCTATCCGTGATGAGACTTTGCGACTAGGAACAGAAGTCCTTGGAAAGGGAACAACGATTTTATTTGTTGTTATCAATGTCCTCTTCCTTGCCATTGTCTTTTACAAGATGTGGCGTCAACAAAAAGATTTGTCTGAGGAAGTTGAAGCAGAAGAAGCCGCCTAAGTATTGACAAAAGGGAACTATCAAGTTACAATCTTGTTAGTTCTTTTTATATCGTAAACATAAAAATCGAGGTCAAAATGAAAAAAATATCCTTAGTGTATATCAGTTTGAGTGGGAATACAGAGAGTTTTGTAACCCGACTCAAGGACTATCTCCTGTCTCAGTACGAAGGGATTGAGGTACAAAAGATTCATATCAAGGATCTAGTCAAGGAAGGGAAAGATTTCTTTGAGATGGATCATCCTTATGTCGCCTTTTTACCAACTTATCTAGAAGGTGGAAATGGTGTCAATAACGGCGATGTTGAGATTTTAACGACTCCAGTGGGTGATTTTATCGCCTATGGAGACAATGCCAGTAAGTGTTTTGGTGTAGTGGGCTCTGGTAATCGCAATTTTAATAACCAGTACTGTCTGACTGCCAAGCAGTACAGCCAGCGCTTTGGTTTCCCGGTCCTAGCAGACTTTGAAATGCGTGGAATGCTGGGAGATATTAAAAAGGTCGCAGCGATTATCGCGGACTTATATGGATTGGGTTCAGAAAGTTAGAATCGTTCAAGTAGGCAGTTGGATTTTCTCAACTGCCTTTTGAATGCAGAAAAAGGCACCCAGACGAGGGTGCTGCTTTGTGAACTAACCTGCTTTTCCGATGGCAAGTGCATAGATAAAGAAAATAGCAAAGCCAAAGAGGAAAATCAATCCTGCGATTGCGAGGAGTTTTAGCCAAGAAGGAAGATTTTTATTTTCACCTGTCACCAACACATAGTTCAAAAGGGCAAAGAATGGTGTTGTCAGAAAAGATCCAATCATGGCAAAGCGGAGCATGGTTGAAACTTGACCGGCAAAGAACTTGATGATGACGATACCAATGATAGCTGTGATGGTCATCCAGATGTTCAAAGATTTACGATTATCCTCTTTTTGATTTGCCAAGAGTTGAAGGGAGGCCTGATTGACACGTGAATAGCCATCGATAACAGTAATTACTGTCCCAAAGATACAGAGAAAGGCGATAAAGGTAATCAAATATCGAGACCATTCGCCAAGGACAGAGGCATACATGCCCACAAATTGCGAGATGTACTTGGCTGAAGCAGCTTCAACCGCTTGTCCTGTAGGATACTGAATCAGTGCTCCTAGTGCCACAAAGAATACAGCCAGGATAGCAGTCCCAATGTACCCAACGTTAAAGTCGAACAGAGCATCCTCTGTATTAAAGTTAACGGTCTTTTTCTTTTCGGCTGACCAAAGTGAGTTGATGGCTGAAATTTCAATAGGAGCAGGCATCCAGCCTAGAAGGGAAACGATAAAGGGTAGGGCTGCCATTTGCCAAGGTGTTTTCTCGATAAAATCAGAGCTGTATTCTGGGTGCTTAACGGCAGCAATGATGACGGCAAGAACAGTTGCAATAGTCAAGGCAGACATGATCCATTTTGCCATACCGTCCAATAGTTTGTAGCCTCCAAAGAGCAACATAGCCCAAATGACCGCAACAAGGATAAGGGACCATTGAGTGATGCTAAGACCAATCATTGGAAAGGCGCTAGCAATGATGGCTGAGCAAAGGATGGCAACACCGGCAGTATTGACCAAGGCAGAAAAGACATTGAGAATAAAGAAAATCCAGAGATAGAGTTTTCCTTTTTCGGCATAACCTTCGACCAGGGTTTTACCAGTGTCGGCAGTATATTCGGCACCAAAACGGAAAAATGGATATTTAAAAACATTGGCTAAGATGACCAAGAGAAGCAGCGACCATCCATAAGAACCACCGGCTTGAGTGGAGGATACGATGTGAGAACCTCCGACTGCAGCGGAAGCCATTAGGATCCCGGGTCCCATTGCTTTCAGCTTGCTTGTCCAGGTAGATTGGTGTGATGAAGTAACTTGTGACATAAAAACCTCCCGTTTTTGAATTTTCAGAATAATCTGAATAGATAGCTACTATTCTACAAGAAACTTATGAAAAATGCAAGAGAATTTTTGAAAAATTTAGAAAATTTCAGAAAAATCATATGAAAGATATGATTATCAAAAAGAAATGGTATTGATGGGAGTAAAAAATCCGAGAAAAAAGCTTCTCGGATTCCCTTATTTCAGTTGCTCAGTGATTTCCTTAGAAAGCAGGAGTCCCAAACGGTAACCTTTATTGATGTAGTCAATCACATCATTGATATTTTCCGTTGTTTGGATCCTTTCGCGTATGTCTGTTTTGAAAGCTTCGTCCTTCAGAAGCTGTTCCTGAAGGAGTTGTTGAAGTTTTTCTTTTTCGTATTTATTGATGAGAAAAAGAACGACAAGACTGATAAGAACTAAGATATAAGCATACTGGCTCATAAAATTTCTCCTGGTTTGATAAAAAAGTTGATGGTATAAGAAAAGCGAAAGAAATTTTCGCTTTTCAACTAAGTGATTAGACTAGCGGAACAGGTATCCGACAGATAAAACAAGACGGTCTTGACCTTTAACCGAAACGTCCGTCCAATTTTTAATGAAGACTAGTAAAGCACCAACTCAAAGACCGAATAGGATTTGGCGTTAGTTACTTAGATTGCTTTGCAATTAAGTGATTTAAAGATTACGACATGAACCAAACCAAACCGATTTCATTTGGTTTGGTGAATTAGTAAAACGTTTAGGCAATTCGTACTGGTTACGACGTTCTGGGACATAAATCGATAATATTTATGTCCCAGAACTAGTGAAGCGCCAAGCCAAATCACCATAGTTACGACGTCATGGCCTCTAAATCGATTATATTTAGGGGTCATGACTAGTGAAGCAGTTAGCTAGTCCGCATATAAGCGGCTAGCGTCTAACAATTAGGAACTTTAGTTCCAATTGTTAGTACTGAATCACATCTTCTCTGGTGCTTCTACTCCAAGCAAACGAAGGGCTTCTTTGAGAACAACAGCTGTTGCGTAGCTGAGGGCTAGACGGCTGTCACGCTCTGGACTTTCATCCAAGATACGAGTGTGAGCATAGTATTTGTTGAAAGCTTGAGCCAAGCTGATTGCGTATTTAGCGATTAGCGACGGATCATAGTTAACAGATGCGCGTTTGATGACACGGGCAAAGTCTTGGAGAAGTTTGATAATTTCCCAGCTTTCAGCATCATTTAGACTGTAATTTGCTTGAGCATTTGGTTGGAAGTCTGCTTTTCTAAGTAGAGACTGAATACGAGCGTAAGCGTATTGGATGTATGGACCAGTTTCTCCTTCAAAGGAAACCATAGCTTCGAGGTCAAAGTCGTAACCATTTCGGCGGTCAGTCTTGAGGTCGTAGAATTTAACAGCTCCCACTCCGACAGCTTGGGCAACCTGTTCCTTGTTTTCGAGGTCAGGATTTTTCGCTTCGATTTGTGCTTTGGCACGGCTGATAGCTTCCTGAAGGGTAGGTTCGAGCAGGATGATATTTCCTTTACGAGTAGAGAGCTTTTGACGATTCTTGGTTACCAAACCGAAGTCTACGTGAATCATATCATCGCTCCAGTCAAATCCCATTTTTTTCAAGACGGCTTTTAACTGTTTAAAGTGGTTAGACTGCTCTTGACCAACTGCGTAGACATTTTTAACAAAATTGTAAGTACGTGCACGGTAGATAGCTGTTGCAATGTCACGTGTGATGTAGAGAGTTGCACCGTCAGATTTCTTAATCATAGCGGGTGGAAGTTCAACATCATCGAGGTTGACAATGCTAGCTCCGCGTGATTCTTCTAGCAAACCTTTTTCTTCAAGGATTTGCACGGCTTCGTCCATCTTGTCATTATAGAAGGCCTCCCCGTTTAAGCTGTCAAATTCAACGTTCAACAGTTTGTAAATGCGGTTGAACTCAACCAAACTTTCGTCACGGAACCACTGCCAAAGTTGAGTCGCTTCTGGATCGCCATCTTCCAATTTTTTAAACCAGAGACGTCCTTCATCATCAAGAGCTGGGTCATTTTCGATTTCAGCATTGATGCGAACGTACAATTTTAACAATTCGTCAATTGGATTAGCTTCTACGGCTTCCTTACTTCCCCATTTTTTATAAGCAACCATGAGAAGACCAAACTGTTTACCCCAGTCTCCAAGGTGGTTGATTTTAATAGTGTTGTAGCCCATTTTCTTAAAGATATTAGAAAGAGCATCTCCGATAACAGTTGAACGTAAGTGACCTACTGAGAAAGGTTTTGCGATGTTTGGACTTGATAGGTCAATCGTGATATTTTGCTCTTTGCCTTCCGTTTGTTGAGCGTAGTCAGATCCTTTTTCGATGATCTCTTTGATAACTGCTCCAGAAATGGCAGCTTTATCAAGGAAGAAGTTGACGTAAGGGCCAGTTGCAACAACTTTTTCAAAGGCTTGGCTGTTGATTTTTTCAGCGATTTCAGCAGCAATCATTTGAGGGGCTTTGCGTTCGACTTTTGCAAGTGAGAAAGCAGGAAAAGCGATATCTCCCATGTCAGAGTTTTTTGGTTGTTCTAGTAAATTTAAAATAGCCTCTTGATCTAGGCTATCGATGACGCTAGCCAATTCACTAGCAATCAGTTTTTTTGTACTCATAAGTAGGCTCCTTTTGGACTTTTATTCTATTTTATCATAAATTTAGTGAAAGAAGAAAGATTTTTTTGAATTATTCAGTTTTTTTGGTATAATTATATCTAAAAATAAACCCGAAATCGGTTATAAATATTCATGTAAGAGGTTGATATGAGAAAAAAAGAACGACACCAGTTGATTAAAAAGATGATCACTGAGGAAAAACTAGCTACACAAAAGGATATCCAAGATCGCCTAGAAGTTCGGAATGTCTTTGTGACGCAAACGACCTTGTCTCGCGATCTGCGCGAAATCGGCTTGATCAAGGTTAAGAAAAATGGTATGGTATATTATGTGCTAGCGAATGAAACAGAAAAGATTGATTTGGTAGAATTTTTGTCGCATCATCTAGAAGGAATTGCGAGAGCAGAGTTTACTTTGGTACTTCATACCAAGCTGGGAGAAGCAGCTGTCTTAGCAAATATTGTTGATGAAAATAAGGACGAGGCGATTTTAGGGACGGTTGCTGGTGCCAATACCTTACTGGTTATTTGTCGAGACCAGCATGTTGCCAAGCTCATGGAAGAGCGTTTGCTAGATTTGATGAAGGATGAATAGGGTTTTGGGACTTGTTCCCAAGCCTTATTTTTGACAAGGAGAGAGCCAATATGACGACAGAAAAACTATCACCTGGTATGCAGCAGTATGTGGATATTAAAAAGCAATATCCAGATGCTTTTTTGCTCTTTCGGATGGGTGATTTTTATGAGCTGTTTTACGAAGATGCGGTCAATGCGGCGCAGGTTTTAGAGATTTCACTGACCAGTCGTAATAAAAATGCAGAAAATCC
Organism: Streptococcus oralis; assembly: GCF_016028255.1. Classification (NCBI taxonomy): domain Bacteria; kingdom Bacillati; phylum Bacillota; class Bacilli; order Lactobacillales; family Streptococcaceae; genus Streptococcus; species Streptococcus oralis. The sequence continues at coordinate 242,927 of NZ_CP065707.1, read as the reverse complement.
GATACCCATGGCTGGTGTTCCCTATCATTCTGCCCAGCAGTATATTGATGTTTTGATTGAGCAGGGCTATAAGGTGGCTATTGCTGAGCAGATGGAGGATCCCAAACAAGCGGTTGGGGTTGTCAAGCGAGAGGTGGTTCAGGTCATCACCCCCGGTACAGTGGTTGATAGTAGTAAGCCCGATAGTCAGAACAATTTCTTGGTTGCCATAGATCGTGATGGCAATCAATTTGGTCTGGCATATATGGATCTGGTGACCGGTGACTTTTATGTGACGGGTTTATTGGATTTCACGCTGGTTTGTGGGGAAATCCGTAACCTCAAGGCTCGTGAAGTGGTGCTGGGTTATGATTTGTCTGAGGAAGAAGAACAAATCCTCAGCCGTCAGATGAATCTGGTGCTTTCTTATGAGAAGGATGGCTTTGAGGATATTCATTTACTGGATCCACGACTGGCATCTGTGGAGCAAGCAGCAGCTAGTAAGCTGCTCCAGTATGTTCACCGGACCCAGATGCGGGAATTGAACCATCTCAAACCAGTTATCCGCTATGAAATCAAAGATTTCTTACAGATGGACTATGCGACAAAGGCTAGTCTGGATTTGGTTGAGAATGCTCGTTCAGGCAAGAAGCAAGGCAGTCTTTTCTGGCTTTTGGATGAAACCAAAACGGCTATGGGAATGCGGCTCTTGCGTTCTTGGATCCATCGTCCTTTGATTGATAAGGAGCGAATCGTCCAACGTCAAGAGGTGGTGCAGGTCTTTCTTGACCACTTCTTTGAGCGCAGTGATTTAACAGACAGTCTCAAGGGTGTTTATGATATCGAACGCTTGGCTAGTCGGGTTTCTTTTGGCAAGACCAATCCCAAGGATCTCTTGCAGTTGGCGACCACTTTATCCAGTGTGCCACGGATTCGAGCGATTTTAGAGGCAATGGAGCAACCTGCTCTGGCCTATCTTATCGAACAATTGGATGGAATCCCTGAGTTGGAGAGTTTGATTAGCGCAGCGATTGCTCCTGAAGCTCCTCATGTGATTACGGAAGGCGGCATTATCCGTACGGGATTTGATGAGACCTTGGATAAATACCGCCGAGTGCTCAGAGAAGGGACCAGTTGGATTGCTGAGATTGAGGCTAAGGAGAGAGAGAACTCTGGCATCAGTACGCTCAAGATTGACTACAATAAAAAGGACGGTTACTATTTCCATGTGACCAATTCGCAACTGGGGAATGTGCCGGCCCACTTTTTCCGAAAGGCGACGCTGAAAAACTCAGAACGCTTTGGTACTGAGGAATTAGCCCGTATCGAGGGGGATATGTTGGAGGCGCGTGAGAAGTCAGCCAACCTAGAGTATGAAATCTTTATGCGCATCCGTGAGGAAGTCAGCAAGTATATACAGCGTTTGCAGGCTCTAGCCCAAGGAATTGCAACGGTTGATGTCTTGCAAAGTCTGGCGGTTGTAGCTGAAACCCAGCATCTGATCCGACCTGAGTTTGGCGACGACTCACAAATCGATATCCAGAAAGGGCGTCATGCTGTCGTTGAAAAGGTCATGGGAGCTCAGACCTATATTCCTAATACTATTCAGATGGCAGAAGATACCAGCATTCAATTGATTACAGGGCCCAACATGAGTGGGAAGTCTACCTACATGCGCCAGCTAGCCATGACTGCGGTTATGGCCCAGATGGGTTCCTATGTTCCTGCTGAGAGTGCCTATTTGCCGATTTTTGATGCTATCTTTACCCGTATAGGAGCAGCAGATGACTTGGTTTCAGGTCAATCAACCTTCATGGTAGAGATGATGGAGGCCAACAATGCCATTTCGCATGCGACCAAGGACTCACTCATTCTCTTCGATGAATTGGGACGCGGAACTGCAACTTATGACGGGATGGCTCTTGCACAGTCCATCATCGAATATATTCATGAACATATCGGAGCCAAAACCCTCTTTGCGACCCACTACCATGAGTTGACCAGTCTGGAGTCTAGCTTGGAACACTTGGTCAATGTCCACGTGGCAACCTTAGAACAGGATGGACAGGTCACTTTCCTTCACAAGATCGAACCAGGACCAGCTGACAAATCCTACGGTATCCACGTTGCTAAGATTGCTGGCTTACCAGCAGAACTTTTAGCAAGAGCGGATAAGATTTTGAAACAACTGGAGAGTCAAGGGACGGAAAGTCCTGCTCCAATGAGAGAAACAAGTGCTGTTACTGAACAGATGTCACTCTTTGACGCGCCTGAAGAGCACCCTATCCTAGCAGAATTAGCAGAACTGGATGTTTACAATATGACACCTATGCAGGCTATGAATGTCTTAGTTGAGTTCAAACAAAAATTATAAAAAGAACCCCACTCATGCATTTGTGAGTGGGATTTCTTTATTACTTTTTATGGACCAAAAGTTGATTGATGTGGTCTACTTTTTTAGCTTCTCTTTTATAGAGAATAGCCCAGATGATGAGGTAGACGATCGCAAACTCTGGAATGAGCTGGAGATAGAAAATCCAGTGGAAGGGAAACCAACCAGCCAGAGTTGCTAGTGGGACAAAGCCAGCCAGCATGAGGAAGAAATGGGAAAGTGTGGCACGGAGCAAGCTCCAGTCACGGCTGAATAATCGCTTACCAAAGCTAAAGAGAACGCCGATAGCTGACCAGATAAGTGTGCAGTAGAGCAAAACCAGGGCGCCGTGAACCTGATGTTGAGCCATCACTTGGCCGATGAGAGAGTCGGAACTTAATGGGGCGTAGGTATTTGGAGCATAAATGAGTGAAAAGATGATAGAGAGGATGAGGCCGATGAGGACACCAGCAGCTGCGTCGTGAAATACTTGTTTTTTCATAGTTCTAATTTCTCCTTGATGGTTTTTAGGTAACGGCGTGAAGAGTAGGTGAAGCTTTCGTTTTTCAAGAAAATTTCAACCAGACCGTTGGGCGTGAGCTTGAGATGAGAGATCGAGTCGATATTAACGATTTCTGATTGGGAAATTTGGATAAAAGTGGTTGGCAGAATTTCAAGAACCTGATAGAGCCACAAATCAATGCTGTAGGTCTGAGATGCAGTTTCTGCTAGAACCTTTCGATTCTCGATATAGAAGCGCTGAATCTTGCCAATTTCAACTAGATAGACCTGATCATCAATCTTACCTTTGATTGTTTCTTTTTGGTCAAGATTTTCAGCAAATTCGATGATTTTTTGGACGTTTTTAGTTTCTTGAGGTGCTTGGACAATCAGCTTTTCTTCCTTGTACGTCTCCTTAATCTGTAGTTCTACTTTCATAAATTTCCCTCCTTTTCAGTTATACAAGCTTGTGATCACTTCCTGTACACCTTTATTAAACACTATTTTACGGTCCATGGCAAGGGACTTTGTCTATGTGGAGAGATTTAGAGTCTATGTGGTATTTGCTTTTTCTGGTAGCATCTGAAATATGGTATAATAGCACTGATCAATTTCTAGGAAAATAGATACAGAAAGGGGCTGAAAGATGTCTCATATTATTGAATTGCCAGAGGTACTGGCAAACCAGATAGCGGCGGGAGAAGTGATTGAACGTCCTGCTAGTGTGGTCAAAGAGTTGGTAGAAAATGCCATTGACGCTGGCTCTAGCCAGATTATCATTGAGATTGAAGAAGCTGGTCTCAAGAAAATCCAAATCACCGATAATGGCCATGGAATTGTCCACGATGAGGTGGAATTGGCTTTGCGTCGTCATGCGACTAGTAAGATAAAAAATCAAGCAGATCTTTTTCGGATTCGGACGCTTGGTTTTCGTGGTGAAGCCCTGCCTTCTATCGCTTCTGTTAGTGTTCTGACTCTGTTAACGGCGGTAGATGGTGCTAGTCATGGAACCAAGTTAGTCGCGCGTGGGGGAGAAGTTGAGGAAGTCATTCCAGCGACTAGTCCAGTGGGAACCAAGGTTTGTGTGGAGGATCTCTTTTTCAACACGCCAGCCCGTCTCAAGTATATGAAGAGCCAGCAAGCGGAGTTGTCTCATATCATTGATATTGTCAACCGTCTGGGCTTGGCCCATCCTGAGATTTCCTTCAGTTTGATTAGTGATGACAAGGAGATGACGCGGACAGCAGGGACTGGTCAACTGCGTCAAGCCATCGCAGGAATTTATGGTTTGGCGAGTGCCAAGAAGATGATTGAAATTGAGAATTCTGACCTTGATTTCGAAATTACAGGTTTTGTGTCCTTGCCTGAGTTAACTAGAGCCAACCGCAACTATATCAGTCTTTTCATCAATGGTCGTTATATCAAGAACTTCCTACTCAATCGTGCTATTTTAGATGGTTATGGCAGTAAGCTCATGGTTGGACGTTTTCCACTGGCTGTCATTCACATCCATATCGATCCTTATCTAGCGGATGTCAATGTACATCCAACCAAGCAAGAGGTACGGATTTCCAAGGAAAAAGAACTGATGACGCTGGTCTCAGAAGCTATTTCCAACAGTCTCAAGGAGCAAACCTTGATTCCAGATGCCTTGGAAAATCTTGCCAAATCGACCGTGCGCAATCGTCAAAAGGTGGAGCAGACCATTCTCCCACTCAAAGAAAATACGCTCTACTATGAGAAAACTGAGCCGACAAGACCTAGTCAAGCTGAAGTAGCTGATTATCAGGTAGAATTGACTGATGAAGGACAGGATTTGACTTTATTTGCCAAAGAAACCTTGGAGCAATTGACTAAGCCAGCAAAACTGCATTTTGCAGAGAGAAAGCCAGCTAACTATGACCAACTGGACCATCCAGAGCTAGATTTAGCCAGTCTAGATAAGGCCTATGATAAGCTGGAGCGAGAAGAATCTTCAAGCTTCCCAGAGTTGGAATTTTTCGGGCAAATGCATGGAACCTATCTCTTTGCCCAAGGGCGAGATGGGCTCTATATCATAGACCAGCACGCTGCTCAGGAACGGGTCAAGTATGAGGAATACCGAGAAAGTATTGGTAATGTTGACCAGAGCCAGCAGCAACTCCTAGTGCCCTATATCTTTGAATTTCCAGCGGATGATGCCCTACGTCTCAAGGAAAGAATGGCACTTTTGGAGGAAGTGGGCGTCTTTCTAGCAGAGTACGGGGAGAATCAATTTATTTTACGTGAACATCCTATCTGGATGGCAGAAGAAGAGATTGAATCAGGCATCTATGAGATGTGTGACATGCTCCTTTTGACCAAGGAAGTTTCTATCAAGAAATATCGAGCAGAGTTGGCTATTATGATGTCCTGCAAGCGGTCTATCAAGGCTAACCATCGTATCGATGGACACTCGGCTAGACAGCTCCTCTATCAGCTTTCTCAATGTGATAATCCCTACAACTGTCCCCACGGACGTCCTGTTTTGGTGCACTTCACTAAGTCGGATATGGAAAAGATGTTCCGTCGCATTCAGGAAAATCACACTAGTCTTCGTGAGTTGGGGAAATATTAAGAACACAAAAAGCCTTTGTTCCTTTTAAACAAGGCTTTTTAGTTTTTCTAAGGTGGTACTTTGATTGGATATGGGCAAGTTGACACGAGGTTTACACTTGCTTGACAAGACCAGTCCTATAAAAAGTGTTGTGAAAACTGAACTAGGTGACTCAAGATTTTGTAGTGTCGTCTTTGTCGGAAGGATTCTCAAGACCAATCACTTTATCAAGATAACGTTGTTTGGTTTTGAGAGCTTTGTTGATAGCAATCGCTGAAGCAATCAAAAGAACGAAGGTCAGCCAAATCCAGGCGGTGAATTCGGCTGGGAAACTAGAACCAGCTAAAAAGAGATAGATAGCCAGAGCCAAGACGAAAATATAAATCATTTGCCAGAGACCAAAGGATTTAGCCTCTTTATAGTATTTGTCCTTTTCTTCCTCCAAAATCACTGCTGTGGAATCTTTTTCAGAGTTTTCATCCAGTAGTAGATAGTCAGTTGTCACTTGGAAAATCTTGCTTAATTCAATGATTTTTTCGATTTCAGGAAGGACTTGTCCAGACTCCCATTTTGAGATGCTTTGCCGAGAAACATTGATTTGTTCTGCTAGCTTTTCCTGGGACCAACCTTTTTCCTTTCTGAGCTCAAATAGTTTTTCTGCGAGTTTCATCATTCTATCCTCCTTTTTCTACCTCTATCCTAACAGTTTTTACTTATAATGAGAATACAATCTCCTGTACTATTTGTCAACCAGAGGTTGCACCTTTTGTTGCCATCTGTCTTGGGAAAATATGATATACTAGATAGGCAAAATAATGGAGAAAAAACTATGTACGAATATTTAAAAGGAATCATTACTAAAATCACTGCTAAATATATTGTCTTAGAGGTCAATGGTATCGGTTATATCTTGCGTGTAGCCAATCCCTATGCTTACTCAGGTCGGGTTAATCAAGAGACTCAAATTTATGTGCATCAAGTTGTTCGTGAGGACGCACATCTGCTCTATGGTTTTCGCTCAGAAGATGAGAAGAAGCTCTTTCTTAGTCTGATCTCGGTCTCTGGGATTGGTCCTGTATCAGCTCTTGCTATCATCGCAGCCGATGATAATGCTGGCTTGGTTCAGGCGATTGAGACTAAGAACATCACCTACTTGACCAAGTTCCCTAAAATTGGTAAGAAAACAGCCCAACAGATGGTGCTAGACTTGGAAGGCAAGGTAGTCGTGGCTAGTGATGACCTTCCTGCCAAGGTGGCAGTGCAAACCAGCGCTGAAAACCAAGAACTGGAAGAAGCTATGGAAGCCATGTTGGCATTGGGCTACAAGGCGACCGAGCTCAAGAAAATCAAGAAATTCTTTGAAGGAACGACAGATACAGCCGAGAACTATATCAAGTCAGCTCTTAAGATGTTGGTCAAATAGGAGAATAATATGCCAAAACGTTGTTCGTGGGTCAAGATGACCAATCCTCTCTATATCGCCTACCACGATCAGGAGTGGGGCCAACCCCTTCATGACGACCGCGCTCTTTTTGAACTGCTCTGTATGGAGACTTATCAGGCTGGTCTGTCTTGGGAAACGGTACTAAAGAAACGCCAAGCTTTCCGAGAAGTCTTTTACAACTACCAAGCCCAACGTGTCGCAGAAATGACAGATGGGGAGTTGGAAGCCTTGTTAGATAATCCAGCCATCATCCGAAATCGTGCCAAGCTCTTTGCTACGCGTGCCAACGCTCAAGCATTTTTACAAGTCCAGAAAAACTACGGTTCCTTTGATACCTATCTCTGGTCTTTTGTTGAGGGGAAAACTATCGTGAATGATGTTCCTGACTATCGCCAAGCACCTGCTAAAACAGCCTTGTCTGAAAAATTAGCCAAAGATCTAAAAAAACGAGGTTTCAAGTTCACAGGTCCAGTTGCCGTTTTATCTTTTCTACAGGCGGCAGGTCTGATAGATGATCATGAGAATGATTGTGAGTGGAAAAGCGGAAGTTAGTGAGTCCAAGCGTCTAACTATCTGAGAATATAGAAAAAGCTGAGAAATTCCTCTCAGCTTTTTGATTATATGCTAGTAATTTTTATAGTGCAGTGAGAAATGTCAGTCCACCTAAGACAACGCCAGCTGAGTTTGGAATAATTAGTATCCAATCCTTCTTAGGTTCTTTTGTCCACCCGTAAATAACCCAAATTAAACAAGATACTGCTGCGGATAAAGGCTGGAATGGTTGAGCTTTGTTGCCTTGTAAATTGGCAAAAATTTGTGGGATGTAGGCGATAAATACAATAATCCCGATAAAGGCTCCAATTGAACCGACAATTTGATTTATTTTTTGTTTAGTCATATATACCTCCTTCAAAAAGATATCATAGAAATAAGCAAAATGCAATAAATTTAGACACAAATTGTAACGAAAATCAATACCAAAGCACAAAAATAGAGAAATTGTTTATTTTTTGTTATAGTCAAAGCGAATGACTTGCTCTTTTGCATCCACATAAGCATGGACGCCGAAGGGCACAACAGCTCTTGGTGTAGCATGGCCAACGTTTAGATTATAGACAATCGGGATATTGCTGTCAATGATGTTCATTAGCGCCTCTTTATAGTCATCATAGAAGGTTTCATCCATAGGTTTCCCGACCAAGAGTCCACTGATGACCTCAAATATCCCAGTTTCTTTCAAAGCCTGCAACATTTTTTTGAAGTCTTTCGGTTCAGGCTTTTCTTCGCTTGTTTCTAGCAAGAGGATCTTTCCTTCCCAGTCGGATAAATCAGGGAAGAGTTTGTACTTTTGGCAGAGTTCTCTACTGTCCGCATATCGAGAGTTGTCAAAGATATCATAGAGGGACTCAAGGCAACCACCGAGGATTTCCCCCTCAAACTGAGCATTTCCTTGTAACAAGTCAAAACCTGTATTTACATGACTGACCCGAGCTGTTCCCAGAGCCTTGGGGCTAAAATCAGCCCGTTCCTCATACCAAAGGTCGCTAGGGCGGATTTCTGAGATTCTTCCCGTCTCGATTAGTTCTTTAAAGTAATGAAGGCTATAGGCTAACATTTCCGTGTCTAATTCACAAATGTCTGCCAGAAAGGATTGCCCATAAAAAGTCTTGACCCCTAGTTTATGCAACGTGAGGTGATTGATGGTCGTATCCGAGAAACCAAGAAAAATCTTTTGTTTGATAACCTTTTGTAGTTGGTCATTTTCAAAAAGATAAGGTAGCAAACGATAGGTATCATCCCCACCGATGGCGCTAAGAATCATGTCAATGCTATCATCAGAAAATGCCTGCATCAAATCCTCTGCACGCGCCTCAGGATGATCCTTGATAAAGTCCAAGCCCTTTAGCGAATGGGGCAAAAAGACAGGATTGAGTCCCAAATCCTTGAGACGTTGGAGACCCAAGTCCACTTCGTGTTTGACAAAATCCTCTCCGATAACACCACTAGACAAACTAACAATACCAATAGTAGAAACCATATCTCATCCTCCTAGAAATAGATTGAGCCTATTTTATCACAAAAGATGAGAGAAAACTACAAGAATGAGACTCAGAAGTTCTATTGAATCTCAAGAAAGCAAGCAAAAAAGCAACCGCCTGAGCAGTTGCTTATTTATTATCTTAGTAACGTGATGGGCCCGCGCTTGCACTTCGGATATTGAAACGTTTCTTGAGATAGAAGCGAAGAGCGAGAAGGGCAGCTCCCAGGATAGCCAAAGGCAATGGAGCAAGGACTGGATTGAGGTTTGCTGGTAGGAAGCTTGTTGCAAAGAAGACAACCAACCAAAGGACTATAGAGGCCAGGATGACGAGGATTGATTTCCAGAATGGAGGGCGTTGACTACGGTCTGTGTCTGGTCCATAATACTGGTAAACAAAGTAGTACATCAAGTAGAAGGCAAGTCCTCCTACAAGTCCAACCAACAAGAGGGTAATCAAACCATAGCCAATAGCCTGATCTGCTGAGAAGAAGGTTGTGAGGGCACTGACGAGGGCAAAGAGGCTAGTGATGAAAAGAGCTGAGTCCATAATCATGAGTTTTGGATCGTCATTTTCCTTAGGATGCTCTTTTTCATATTGCTCCTTGACAGTGAAACTATGAGCCCAGTGGGTTGGAGCGCCATAGAGGGAACGAGCTGTCGTTCCTTTGGCTTGTTCTTCAAGGATTTTAGGAATAACTTCCTCAAAGACAGCCTTGATTTCAGCGTCTGTTTTACCATCTTTGATAAATTGTTGGGTAGCGATGTGGATAAATTCTTGGTTTTTCTTGGTTAGTTTTTGTAAATCAATCTGAGACATAGGAACTCCTCTTAGAACCATTTTTTATGGATGAGATAGAGAGTGAGCGAGACACTCATAGCAAAGGCGATAAAGACGATTAACCAGAAGGCGTGAGGCTCGCCGTTTAGAGGGATTTCATTATCCTTGAAGTTCATCCCGTAGGCTGAGAAGATCATGGTTGGGACAGACATGACGATGGTCACGAGAGCCAGAGTTTTCATGATGTTGTTCTGGTTATTGGAAATGATAGAGGCAAAGGTCTCTGTCATAGAGTGAAGGACGTTTCCATAGATATCTGCCATCTCGATGGCCTGTTGGGTTTCAATCAGGGTGTCTTCGAGTAGGTCTTCGTCTTCTAGGTATTTCTTGATATTGCTGGTTGCACTGGTCAATTTCTTGATCACGCGCTCGTTCGTCTTAAGTGAGGCCTTGAAATAGACGATGGTCTTTTCCAATTCCATGAGCTCGATCAGCTCTTCGTTTCGAGTAGACTTGTGAAGTTGACTTTCGATTTGTTCGCTCTTACGGTCAATCGAACGAAGGGCAGTCAGGTAAAGCTCTGCGTTGCGATAGAGAATCTGGAAGATAAAACGTGAACGCATGAAGGTGTAAAAGTTACGCAGTCTACGGTTGATAAAGACATCGAGAACTGGGAGGGCTTCCAAGCAGGTAGTGATAATGGTTTCCTCGGTGATGATAATCCCTAGCGGAATCGTTACGTAGTAGGTGCGATTGTTTCTTTCCTCTGTGATGGGAACGTCCACGATGATCAAAGTATACTCATCTTCGATGGTAATACGGGACATTTCTTCCGCATCGAGCGGTGCTCGGAGGTCGGTGATGTCGATATCGAAGGCGTTGGCAATTTCCAACGATTCATTTTGTGTAGGATTGACGAGGTTGATCCAAGTACCCGGTTCAAGCGTGTCGATCTCTTTAAATTCAGTTGTTGTTGAGAGAAAAACTTGTTTCATATCCCCTATCCTTTCCTACTATTCAGTGATTCATTTTTTGCACCGTACTATTATACTATAAAAACAGCTTTTTGGGTAATAGAATTTCACATTTTTTGGTATAATGGAAAGCAATAATGGACTAGAAAGAACAAAGATGCAAGATAAAATTGTGATTCATGGGGCACGTGCCCATAACTTAAAAAATATCGATGTGGAGATTCCTAGAGACAAGCTGGTCGTCGTAACGGGCTTGTCAGGTTCTGGGAAATCCAGTCTAGCTTTTGATACCCTCTATGCGGAGGGACAACGTCGCTATGTAGAGAGTTTGTCAGCCTACGCTCGCCAGTTCTTGGGCAATATGGAAAAACCAGACGTGGATGCTATTGATGGCCTCAGCCCAGCTATTTCCATTGACCAGAAAACCACCAGCAAAAACCCGCGCTCGACCGTTGGAACAACGACTGAAATCAATGACTATCTGCGTCTCCTCTACGCACGTGTGGGGACGCCTTACTGTATCAACGGGCATGGGGCTATCAAGGCTTCTTCTGTTGAGCAAATCGTTGATAAGGTCTTGGAGTTGCCTGAACGTCAGCGTTTGCAAATTTTAGCTCCTGTCATTCGTAAGAAAAAAGGGCAACATAAGAGCGTCATTGAAAAGGTTCAGAAAGACGGCTACGTCCGCGTCCGAGTGGATGGGGAAGTCTATGATGTGACCGAAGTACCAGAGCTATCCAAGAGCAAGAAGCACAATATCGATGTCGTGGTTGACCGTATTGTCATCAAGGAGGGTATCCGTAGCCGTCTCTTTGACTCCATTGAGGCTGCCCTTCGTATCGCAGAAGGCTATGTGATTATCGACACTATGGACGATTCTGAGTTGCTCTTCTCTGAGCATTATGCTTGCCCAGTTTGTGGCTTTACTGTTCCAGAGTTAGAGCCTCGTCTCTTCTCCTTTAATGCCCCTTTTGGCTCTTGTAGCGAGTGTGATGGTTTAGGCATCAAGCTGGAGGTGGATACTGATTTGGTAGTTCCTGATACCAGCAAAACTTTGCGTGAGGGGGCTTTGGCTCCTTGGAATCCTATCTCATCCAACTACTATCCAAACATGCTGGAACAAGCCATGACAGCCTTTGGAGTGGATATGGATAAGCCTTTTGAGGACTTGTCAGAAGAAGATAAAAACTTGATTCTCTATGGGTCTGAGGGCAAGGAATTTCATTTCCACTATGAGAATGAATTTGGCGGTGTGCGCGATATCGACATTCCTTTTGAGGGAGTTGTCAATAATATCAAGCGTCGTTACCATGAGACTAACAGTGATTACACCCGCACTCAGATGCGCCTCTATATGAATGAACTGACCTGCGGAACTTGTCACGGCTACCGTCTTAACGATCAGGCCTTGTCTGTCCGTGTGGGTGGCGAGCAAGGTCCCCATATCGGAGAGATTTCAGACTTGTCTATCGCAGACCACTTGGAGTTGGTGAGCCAGCTGACCTTATCTGAAAATGAAGCCATCATAGCTCGTCCTATTCTCAAGGAAATTAAGGACCGTTTGACCTTCCTCAATAACGTGGGTCTTAATTATCTAACCCTGTCACGTTCGGCAGGAACCCTATCAGGAGGAGAGAGTCAGCGTATTCGCTTGGCAACCCAGATTGGTTCTAATCTATCAGGCGTCCTTTATATTCTAGATGAGCCGTCGATCGGACTTCACCAGAGGGACAATGACCGTCTCATTGCCAGCTTGAAAAAAATGCGTGACTTGGGCAATACTCTCATCGTTGTGGAACACGACGAAGATACCATGCGCGAGGCGGATTATCTGATTGACGTTGGTCCTGGTGCGGGAGTCTTTGGTGGGGAAATCGTCGCTGCAGGGACACCTAAGCAAGTGGCTCGCAACAGTAAGTCCATCACAGGTCAGTACTTGTCGGGCAAAAGAGCCATTCCAGTGCCAGCAGAGCGCCGTTCCGGAAATGGTCGTTTTATCGAGGTGACAGGAGCGCGTGAGAACAACTTGCAAAATGTCACTGCTCGCTTCCCACTAGGAAAATTTATCGCAGTGACGGGGGTATCTGGCTCAGGGAAATCGACCCTAATCAACAGCATCCTCAAAAAAGCTATTGCTCAGAAACTCAACCGCAATTCAGACAAACCTGGTAAGTTTAAAACGATTACAGGGATTGAGCATGTGGATCGTCTGATTGATATTGACCAGAGCCCAATCGGACGGACACCGAGGTCTAATCCAGCTACCTATACAGGAGTTTTTGACGATATACGTGACCTTTTTGCCCAGACAAATGAAGCTAAGATTAGAGGCTACAAGAAGGGTCGTTTCAGTTTCAACGTCAAGGGAGGTCGTTGTGAAGCCTGCTCAGGTGACGGGATTATCAAGATCGAGATGCACTTCTTGCCAGATGTTTACGTGGCTTGTGAAGTCTGCCACGGGACTCGCTACAACAGTGAAACCCTAGAAGTCCACTATAAGGAAAAGAATATCTCGCAGGTCTTGGACATGACCGTCAACGATGCGGTGGAATTTTTCCAACACATTCCTAAGATTCAACGCAAACTTCAGACCATCAAGGATGTGGGGCTGGGCTATGTAACGTTAGGGCAACCAGCTACGACCCTTTCAGGGGGAGAAGCCCAACGTATGAAGTTGGCTAGTGAACTCCACAAACGCTCGACAGGAAAATCTTTCTACATTCTGGATGAGCCAACGACAGGGCTTCATACTGAGGACATTGCTCGCTTGCTCAAGGTCTTAGCTCGCTTTGTCGACGATGGCAATACAGTCCTCGTCATCGAGCACAATTTGGATGTCATCAAGACGGCAGACCATATCATCGATTTGGGACCTGAGGGCGGTGTCGGTGGTGGAACCATCATCGCAACAGGAACTCCAGAAGAAGTAGCGGGCAATGAAGCCAGCTACACAGGACACTATTTGAAAGGAAAGTTACATCATGAATAAACGTGTACAAGCATTTCTAGCTAAAATGCAAGAAAAAGAACTAGATGGTATCATCATCAACAACCTTAAAAACGTCTATTATTTGACTGGTTTTTGGGGTTCAAATGGAACAGTCTTTATCAGCCGTGACCGTCAGATTTTGGTGACAGACTCTCGCTATATCATTGCAGCTAAGCAAGAAGTGACAGGTTTTGAGATTGTGGCTGACCGCGATGAATTGGCTGTTATTGCAGGCATTGTTAAGGATATGGGCTTGTCTCGGGTCGGTTTTGAGGACGAGATTGCGGTTTCTTATTACCACCGTATGCAGGCAGCTTTTGCAGGAATTGACTTGCTTCCACAGACTCAGTTTGTTGAAGCGCTTCGTATGATTAAAGATGAGAAAGAGATTGCGACTATTCGCAAGGCTTGTTCTATCTCAGACCAAGCTTTTCGCGATGCGCTTGATTTTATCAAACCAGGAAAAACTGAAATTGAGATTGCCAACTTCCTTGATTTCCGCATGCGGGAGCTAGGAGCGGCAGGCTTGTCTTTTGATACCATTTTAGCAAGTGGCATCAACTCTTCTAAGCCCCATGCTCATCCAATGCACAAACCGGTTGAAGCGGGAGAAGCTATTACCATGGACTTCGGCTGTCTCTACGACCACTATGTCAGTGATATGACACGGACCATCTACCTCGGTCATGTCAGTGACGAGCAGGCAGAAATATACAATACGGTTCTGAAAGCCAACCAAGCTCTGATTGATCAAGCTAAGGCTGGCTTAGGTTTCCGTGACTTTGACAAAATTCCTCGTGATATTATTATCGAGGCAGGTTATGGCGACTACTTTACACACGGTATCGGACACGGTATCGGACTGGATATCCACGAAGAACCTTACTTTAGCCAAACTTCCAAAGAAGTCATTAAATCCGGTATGGTCTTGACTGATGAACCAGGTATTTATATTGAAGGAAAATACGGCGTTCGTATTGAAGATGATATCTTAATTACAGATAACGGTTGCGAATTGTTGACTCTAGCGCCGAAGGAATTAATTGTTATTTAAGAAAATTATGATAAATCGTTGACTTTTATATTTTAAAGGTTTATACTGATAGACGAAAACGGTAGGTGAGGCTACCATAGGGATACGGATGACTACCGCAAAGCAGTGGAGACACTACTCGTTGGTCAACAGTCCTGGTCGCGAAGGCCAAGACTAAGCTCATTTCATTGCCCTATGGAGTTAAAGCTTGAACGAAAAAACAGATAATTAGTTTTTTAATCCTGCCATTTTATGGTGGGATTTTCTACTGTTTTAGAACAAGGAAAGGAGACAGACGATGCAAATTGACGATCACCCAGAACCGCACATACACAGCCAATCGCTGATTTGTGTCGTTCTGCCCTTATAAAGTGATTGGTCTCTGTGTATGAAACACATCATTCATACAGATAGGAGAAACCAATGAAAACTACAAAAGAAAGATTAGCAGTAGCTATTCACACACCTTTAAAAGAAACTCTATCTTTTTACAAGACAAGCCTAACAGGCTTGACTGAGGAGCAGGTGGAGAAAAATCGTGACCTATATGGCGAAAACACCATCACCAAGGGTCAAGAAGACAGTATCCTCAAAAAGATTTACGAATCTATCATTAATCCATTTACTATCATCTTGCTAGTTATCGCCATGATTTCCATGGTGACCAATGTCTGGTTGGCGAAGCCTGGACAAGAAGATCCGACAACCTCTATCATCATCGTCGTTCTCGTATTGATCTCTGGTGGCATACGCTTTGTCCAAGAATTACGGAGCGATAAAGCTGCGACCAATCTATCAAAAATGATTGTGAACACAGCCACAGTTATTCGCGAAGGCCAGAGTTTAGAGATCGCGATTGAGGATTTGGTCGTTGGAGATATGGTCAAGTTGAGTGCTGGAGATATGATTCCAGCAGATCTCCTTTTGATTGAATCGCGCGATTTCTTTGTCCAACAGTCAGGCTTAACAGGCGAAAGTGATTCAGTTGAAAAACTAGCCTTGTCAAAAATGAGTCAGTCAAATTTTGACAGCTTGCTAGAAGCAGAAGCGCTTGCTTTCATGGGAACCAACGTAATATCAGGAAGTGCCAAGGCTTTGATTCTAGCGGTCGGTGATGACACCATGATGGGGGAAATAGAGCAGACTCTCAATACTTATGACGAGCCCACCTCTTTCGAACGGGATATGAACAGTATCTCCTGGCTTTTAATCCGTTTGATGTTGGTCATGGTTCCCATCGTATTTCTTTCCAATGGTTTGACGGATGGAGATTGGTTAGAGGCTGGCGTATTTGCTTTGAGCGTGGGTGTCGGGCTTACACCTGAGATGCTTCCCATGATCATCACGGCCAGTCTAGCAAAAGGCTCCATTATTATGGCAAAGGAAAAAGTCGTTATCAAAAAACTCAATGCCATACAGGACCTAGGTGCTATTGATATCCTGTGTACGGATAAAACCGGAACCCTTACCCAAGACGAAATCGTCCTTGAATATCCTTTGGATATACATGGAGATTTGGATTTGTCTGTGTTGAGACGGGCCTACCTCAATTCCTATTTTCAAACCGGTTTGAAAAACTTGATGGACCGTGCTATTATCAGTAGAACTGAAAAAGAAGCTAAAGAACACGCTGTTCTACAAAATTTGGATACTAGCTTCCAAAAAATCGATGAGCTTCCATTTGATTTTGAACGTAGACGGATGAGTGTCATCGTCAAGGATGAGAACGAAGTTGTTAGTTTGGTAACCAAGGGTGCCCTAGAGGAAATGCTTGCGATTTCAACCCATGTGGAATATCAAGGTCAGATTAGTCCTTTGACGGATGATATCCGAGTGGAAATCTTAAAAGAAGTGGACCAACTCAATCAACAGGGCTTACGAGTCTTGGGAGTCGCTTATAAAACAGGTCTAAAAGAAGGTTTTGCTTACTCCGTTGAAGATGAAAAGGAAATGATTCTAACAGGATATCTTGCCTTTCTAGATCCACCAAAACCATCTGCAGCCCCTGCTATCCAAGCTTTATTAGAGTATGGTGTTCAAACCAAGATCTTGACTGGGGATAATGAGAAGGTGACCCAAGCAGTATGCGAAAAAGTTGGTTTAGACGTTGATCAAATCTTGTTGGGTTCTGATATTGATGCCATGACGGACGAAGAGTTGTCCCAAGCAGTTGAGAAGGTGACGGTCTTTGCCAAACTCTCTCCGGATCAAAAAGCACGAATCATTTTACAAATCAAATCTAATGGACATTGTGTCGGCTATATGGGAGATGGGATCAATGATGCCCCATCTATGAAAGTAGCCGATGTGGGGATTTCTGTTGATACAGCAGTAGATATTGCCAAAGAAACGGCTGATGTCATTTTGCTAGATAAGGATTTGATGGTGCTTGAAAAAGGGCTGGTTGAAGGACGGAAAGTCTATGCTAATATGACCAAATACATCAAGATGACGGTCAGCTCTAATTTCGGGAACATTTTCTCTCTGTTAGTGTCTGGTATCTTTTTACCTTTCCTTCCTATGGCTCCGATTCACTTGATTGTGTTAAACCTAGTCTACGATCTTTCTTGTATCGCCTTGCCATTTGATAATGTGGATGAAGACTTCTTGAAGCATCCTCATAAGTGGGAAGCTCAGTCCATTACTCGCTTTATGATTTGGATGGGACCGATTTCTTCTGTTTTCGATATTTTGACCTTTATCTTGCTCTATTTTGTCATTGTGCCAATGGCGACAGGCCAAGCCTATGTTCATGGAGCAGATTCTGCAAGGGGCTTTATCATCTTGTTCCAGACTGGTTGGTTCATTGAATCCATGTGGTCCCAAACCATGGTTATCCATATGCTTCGTTCAGCAAAGCTTCCTTTCTTACAAAGTCGTCCATCATGGTTTGTTCTTGGAACAACCTTGCTAGCAGCTAGCTTTGTGACCTTCCTTCCCTACTCTTCAATTGCTAGCCTGCTTCATTTAACCCCTTTGGAACCAATTTATTTCCTCTTTTTGCTTTTGATAATCGTTCTCTATATGATCAGTGTTACAGTTGTGAAACGTTTATATATCAAAAAATTTAAAAGTTGGCTATAAATTGATTTTGTCAAGAAAAAAGTACGAAAATCGCTAAAAAAGTTAAATTTTTTTAAAAATAGGTCGCAAGTCGGATGTTTTTTATGGTATAATAGACTAAACTGATAGTAACATGTAGCGAAAGGGGTAGGCACATGATTAAGATTTATACCGTCTCCAGTTGCACAAGCTGTAAGAAAGCGAAGACTTGGCTCAACGCACACCAGTTAAGTTATAAAGAACAAAACCTTGGTAAAGAAGGGATTACGAGAGAAGAACTACTCGATATTCTGACAAAGACAGATAATGGAATTGCCAGCATTGTATCATCAAAAAACCGCTATGCGAAAGCTTTAGGAGTTGACATCGAAGATTTGAGTGTCAATGAAGTACTCAACTTAATCATGGAAACACCACGGATCTTAAAAAGTCCTATTCTAGTTGACGAGAAGCGTTTGCAGGTCGGTTACAAAGAAGATGATATCCGTGCCTTTTTACCACGCTCTGTCCGTAATGTAGAAAATGCAGAAGCACGTTTGCGTGCAGCTCTATAAACATCGAGGCTGGGGTATCTCCTAGCCTTGTTCATTTTTTATCAAAAAATTATGTGAGGAATTATGAAAAAGATAGTAATTGGCGCAGCTACTCTCCTCCTGCTACTTGCAGGATGTGGCCAAAAGAAGGAAACGACATCCAGTTCAAAAAGTGAATCCGAAACACTCCAGTCTACTCTGCCCGTTTTGGAAAATGCGGAAAAGAATACGGTTGTGACCAAGACTTTGATTTTCCCTGAGTCAGGAGATGGTGTCAAGCAAACGCAAACCATTACCTATAAAGGGAAACAATTTCTAAAATTGGTTATTCGGCAAATACGGCCCTTAAGTGAGGAATTGAAATCCTTTATCGCTGACCACGGTCTTGAAGAAACTCAAAAAGCTCTTTTAGAAGCAGAAGAAAAGGATGAAATACTTCAGGAAGCGCGCAAATTGGCAGGTTTTACACTTGAAACCAAACTGCTCAGTGAGACTGAAATCCAGACCACAACGACCTATGATTTACAAGTCTTGGATGTCAAAAAGGCGTCACAGACAGATTATTTGAAAAATCTTGGCTTAGAGACTCTTTTGAAAAATGAACCAAGCCAATATATCGCAGACAGAGTGGCAAATGGTGCGACAGAACAGTAAGAAAATCCAAATAAATGGATTGACTTAATTGTAGAACGTAAGGAAATATGCTATAATAGTACTATTCTAAGGAAAGAGGGTGTTAGAATGGGATTTACTGAAGAAACTGTACGTTTTAAATTGGATGATTCCAACAAAAAAGAGATTAGCGAGACGTTGACAGATGTCTATGCTTCTTTGAATGAAAAGGGTTATAATCCGATAAATCAAATCGTCGGTTATGTATTGAGTGGAGACCCTGCCTACGTTCCTCGTTACAATAATGCACGAAATCAAATTCGTAAGTATGAGCGTGATGAAATTGTTGAAGAATTGGTGCGCTATTACCTTAAAGGACAAGGAGTCGATCTATAATCTATGAGAATTATGGGATTGGACGTCGGTTCAAAAACAGTGGGTGTTGCGATTAGCGATCCACTAGGCTTCACCGCTCAAGGACTTGAAATCATCCAGATTAATGAGGATCAGGGCCAGTTTGGTTTTGACCGTATCAAGAAATTGGTTGACAGCTATAAGGTGGAACGCTTTGTAGTAGGCTTGCCTAAAAATATGAACAATACCAGTGGTCCGCGAGTAGAAGCCAGTCAGGCCTACGGAGCAAAACTAGAGGAACTTTTTGGTTTGCCAGTAGACTATCAAGATGAGCGTTTGACGACGGTCGCTGCAGAACGTATGTTGATTGAACAAGCAGATATCAGTCGCAATAAACGCAAGAAAGTTATTGATAAGTTGGCTGCTCAGCTGATTTTGCAAAATTATTTAGATAGAAAATTTTAAGACAGAGGAGAAACTATGTCACACGATCACAACCATGACCACGAAGAACGTGAATTGATTACACTAGTAGATGAGCAAGGAAATGAAACCTTGTTTGAAATTCTTTTGACCATCGACGGGAAAGAAGAATTTGGTAAGAACTATGTTCTTCTAGTGCCAGTTAACGCAGAAGAAGATGAAAACGGTGAAGTTGAAATCCAAGCTTACTCATTCATCGAAAATGAAGACGGAACAGAAGGCGAATTGCAACCAATCCCAGAAGACTCAGAAGACGAGTGGAACATGATTGAAGAAGTCTTCAACAGCTTTATGGAGGAGTAAAAACATCCAGTGGATGTTTTTAGCCCTGCGCCAGAAATTAGAAACGTAGGAACGTCCGGGGGACGTTTTTAGCCCAGATCCTTGAAATAAGAGAGAGCTGGTGAGTCTGGGAGACATTTTTAGCTTACGTTGAAATTCATAGTAGCTAGTGATTAGCTAACCAGGTAAGAGGTCGGGATTTTTGTCCCGACCTCGCTTTTTATTTGCAATCATACTTTGATGCAGTAGTTGATTGTACTTTTGTAAGGAGACATGTATGTTTGAAGTAGAAGAATGGCTCCATAGTCGGATTGGTTTAAACTTTAGATCTGGACTTGGACGAATGCAGCGAGCAGTGGATTTGCTGGGGAATCCTGAGAAGACTTATCCTATTATCCACGTAACAGGGACTAATGGTAAAGGGTCAACTATTGCCTTCATGAGGGAGTTGTTTGTTTCTCATGGTAAAAAAGTTGGTACTTTTACCTCTCCTCATATCATCAGTATCCATGATAGAATCTGTATTAATGGGCAACCGATCGTAGATGAAGACTTTACCCGTATAGCTAACCAAGTCAAGGAGATGGAAAAAACTCTTTTGGAAACACATGACCAATTGTCTTTCTTTGAGTTGTTGACCTTGATTGCTTTGCTTTACTTTAAAGAGCAGGACGTGGATCTAGTTCTTCTAGAAGTGGGGATTGGTGGTCTGCTTGACACCACTAATGTCGTAACAGGAGAGATTGCAGTTATAACTTCGATTGGGTTAGATCATCAGGAGACCTTGGGTGAGAGTCTGGAGGAGATAGCAGGGCAGAAAGCTGGTATTTTCAAGTCTGGTAAGAAGGCAGTCATTGCCAAGCTTGCTCCAGAAGCGGAGCTTGTCTGCCAAAGTAAAGCGAGAGAGTTAGACGTAAATCTTTATCAAGCTGGACGAGACCTCACCTTGAAAACTGGAAATTTCTCAAGCAGCCTAGCAAGCTTTTCACAGCTTGAAATCGGTTTGGAAGGTGCTTATCAGCAAGAAAATGCCGCCTTGGCTTTACAAACTTTTCTTCTGTTTATGGCGTCAAGAGGTGAAGGTGTCGAAGAAGAACTTGTCAGACAGGCCTTGAAAGAAACACATTGGGCAGGTCGATTGGAACGGATTCGTCCGCATATCTACCTAGACGGGGCTCACAATCTTCCAGCTTTAAGTCGTCTGGTCGAGTTTATCCAGGGGAAAATCCAGCAAGGCTATCAAGTTCGCATCCTTTTTGGTGCCCTTAAACGCAAGGATTATCAAGGAATGTTAGGCTATCTATCTGAGCAGTTGCCTCAGGTGGAACTTAAGGTAACAGGCTTTGACTACCAAGGCTCTCTGGATGAAAAGGATGTGGCGGGTTACGATTTGATTCCTTCCTATGGCGATTTTATCAGAGAATTTGAAGAAAGAGCCAATGACCAGGATCTGCTTTTCGTGACGGGATCACTCTACTTTATCTCGGAAGTACGAGCGAGTTTAGTAGGAAGCGATGGGATTAGTTGACCGTCTAGGTTTAAGTTGCTATACTGAAGGTAGGAGGTATATCTGGAAACGATTCCAGCAAAACATTGGCACAAAAAGAAAGGAAATCGCTATGAAGACGAAAACATTCACACTTTCTATTGCTTCCCTAGCAATTCTTAGTCTTTTAGCAGCTTGTGGACCTAAGGCACAAGCCCCTACCCAGCAATCTGCACAGCAATCATCTTCTCAACAAGAATCATCTTCTAGCGCTGCTACAAGTGCTAGTCAACCACAAGCCTCCTCAAGTCAGGACACTACTGTTGCTCAACCGACTAACATCGATGGTACCTACACTGGAAAAGATGAGAATGATCAGATCACTCTTGTTGTAACAGGTAAGACTGGTACATGGACTGAGGTCGAGCCAGATGGAGATAAGGAAATCAAGCAAGTCACCTTTGAGCCAGAAAATCAACGTGTCATTATCGGTGATGATGTCAAAATTTACGCGGTTAATGGTAATCAATTGATTATCGACGATATGGACCGAGAGGCATCTGACCGAGTGGTATTAACTAAGCAATAATGATTAAGTAAAAGTTCCAATGAGATGAAAGCTATCTTTTTGGAGCTTTTTTTCTTGAAAAAAGGGCTGGCTGTTCTTTACTAACTTTTTACTTAAAACGCTTACAAATATTTGTAAAACTTCTTATAAGGTCGTATACTTATGGTAAATAATCAAATAGCGCAGAGGCGCAGGAGGAAAAGCATATGGCTACATTTTACGTTCCATCAGTTAACCTTATTGGTAAAGGTGTTGTAAATGAAGTAGGTCCGTATATCAAGGAACTGGGGTATAAGAAGGCCCTTTTGGTGACAGATAAATTCATCGAAGACAGTGATATTTTACCTAAGGTCCTAAAACCACTAGATGCTGAAGGGATTGAATATGTGATCTTTAGCGATGTGGAGCCAAATCCGACTTGCAAGAACGTCACAGACGGAGTGGCCGCCCTGAAAGAGCATGGATGTGACTTCATCATCAGTCTTGGAGGAGGATCTCCTCAGGATGCGGCTAGTTGTATCTCTATCATCGCGACAAATGGTGGAAAACCACAGGACTACGAAGGTCTTCACAAGTCTGCTGAAAAAGGGTTGCCAGTGGTTGCGATCAATACAACAGCTGGAACTTCTGCAGAAATCACCATTAACTATGTCATTACTGACGAAGAACGCAAGGTCAAGATGGTAATGGTTGATAAGAACAGCCTCGCCCTTATCTCTGTCAATGATCCAGAACTCATGCTTTCAAAACCGAAAGGATTGACAGCAGCGACAGGTATGGATGCTCTTACCCATGCTGTCGAAGCCTTGGTAACACCAGGTGCTTATAATGTGACTAAGAAACTCTCTATCGGAGCGATTGAACTCATCAAGGAGTACCTCCCTCGTGCCGTAGCAAATGGCCATGATATTGAAGCGCGTGAGGCTATGGTCAATGCCATCTTCCTCGGTGGTATGAGCTTTAACAATGCTGGCTTGGGCTATGTTCATTCTATGGCTCACCAACTCGGTGCGGTATATAACTTGCCACATGGTGTCTGCTGTGCCATGCTTCTCCCAGTTGTAGAACGTGAAAATGCCAAGCGTGTACCAGAAGCTTTCCGCAATGTAGCCAAGGCCTTGGGACTCCATGTGGAAGGGAAAACAGACCAAGAATGTGCCGCCTATGCTATCACTGAAATTGAGAAACTGTCTGAAACAGTGGGTATTCCGAAGAAACTCACTGAACTTGGTATCCAAGAAAAAGATTTTGACTTTGATTACCTTTCTAAGAATGCTTTGATTGATGCCTGTGCACCTGGAAATCCATTTATGCCAACCTTGGAAGAAACCATTGCTCTCTACAAAGAACTTTTCTAATTCATAAAGTGAAAAGAAGCTAAATAATGCTGGAAAGGACTATCATTTTGGTAGTTCTTTTTAAGTCTCTTAATATCTTAGTTAAAAATATAAAAAGGTAAACGGTTGCTATCTACCCCTGAACTGAGGTATACTAGTAGAAACATTAGTTTATCAAGCAGTTAAGGAGAATGTTAGAAAAGGAAGGGGATGTATGACAGCTAGAAAAATGCAGCTACTCATGTCCAAGTATGGTTTTAGTATTACCATCATGTTGGCAGAGTTGTTTATTGTCTTTGGTTTATTTCTCTATCTAGGGCAGATGGCACCGATTCTCTGGATTATCCTTGTCATTTTAGTGAGCTTAGCGACCATTGTATCAATTGTCAATCGGTCCATGAATCCTGAGAGTAAGGTAACATGGCTGTTAGTAGCCTTTGTGCCAGTGTTTGGGCCATTGCTCTATATCATGTTTGGAGAACGCCGTTTATCTAAAAAAGAAATGAAACAGCTAAAGCAACTCCAATCAATGGTTGACCGAGAGGACAATAGCAGAGCTCTCCGTTTGGAGTTAAAGGAAGAGGATAAGTCGGCTTACGGTGTCATCAAATCTCTCCTTAGCATGGATACGAATGCGGATGTCTATAATCGAACGGATACCCATTTTTTCCCTTCAGGGGAAAGCATGTGGCGCCAGATGTTAGAGGATCTCAAAAAAGCCGAGAAATTTATCTTTCTCGAATACTATATCATCGAAGAAGGTTTGATGTGGAATAGTATTTTGAAAATTTTGGAAGAAAAGGCAGCTCAAGGAGTAGAAGTGAAGCTTCTCTATGATGATATTGGTTGTATGGCAACCTTGCCTGGAGATTACACCATCCAACTTCGTGGTCAAGGGATTGAAGCTCACAAATTTAACAAGGTGATTCCACGCTTAACCGTCGCCTATAACAACCGTGACCACCGTAAAATCATGGTTATCGATGGTCAAATTGCCTATACAGGTGGTGTCAATCTGGCAGATGAGTATATCAACCATATCGAACGTTTTGGCTATTGGAAGGATAGCGGTATTCGCCTAGATGGACCGGCTGTTAAGGCTTTTACCAGACTCTTTTTATCAACTTGGTATATCAACCGTGGGGAAATTAGTGACTTTGACCAATACCATCTCGAAAATCAACCTAGAGATGGGATGGGGCTTTGCATTCCTTACAGTAGTGGGCCAAAGCCTATCTACCGAGCTCAGGTAGGAAAAACGGTCTATCAAAACCTTATCAATCAAGCTACAGATTACGTCTATATCACGACTCCCTATCTGATTGCGGACTACGATCTAACTGAAAGTATCAAAAATGCAGCTCTGAGAGGGGTAGATGTGCGAATTGTGACGCCGTGTATCCCAGATAAGAAGGTTATTCAGTTAGTTACTCGGGGAGCCTATCCAGATTTGCTATCTGCAGGGGTTCGTATTTATGAGTACAGTCCCGGATTTCTTCATAGCAAGCAAATGCTTGTCGATGGAGAGGTGGCTACTGTGGGAACCATCAATTTTGACTATCGGAGCTTGCTCCACCACTATGAAAATGGCGTTTTGCTTTATAAAACGCAGTCTATCATCGATATTGAGAGGGACTTCAAAGAGATTTTTAAAGTTTCTCAAGAAATCTATCCTCACACCATCAAAACAAGCTGGTATCAAAGCTTGATCAAGGAAATTGTCCAGTTGTTTGCGCCTATGCTCTAACTACCAACCAAGATCTGGCCCAAGGCTGGATCTTATTTTTGTCTTTTTGCGAATAGATAAGCAGGAGGATGAAAATGCTAAATCAAAAAGAATATGATTTTATCCTAGAGTTTCAAACAAGCAGTTTACACCGTTTTCGAGAGATTGAACGCTATGCTGAGCTAGATAAGAAGTTAAGGAAATATCAATCCTTAGCTGACATTCCTGTAAGATTTTGATATACTAAAACAGATAAACTTACTAGGAGAAATTGAATGAACGTATACGAGGAAAAAGACGAACAGCTAGAAGAATTTCGATACCAGTATCGGGAACGGCTGGATCAAGAGTCTGAATTTGGACTGGAGCGAGGTAAGAAGAAACGAACTCCGCTTCCGTTTTTTAGTATGGCAATTTGGAGTCTGGCTGCTACAGCTGTTTCTGTCATGTTGCCTCTGATCTTTGGTTTGGTGAGCCCCCAACAGATGCAAGATCTTTATACTGGTTGGGCGCTACATCAGAGTGGGCAGATTTACACGGATTATTATGGTTCAAATGGACTGCTTTATTACGTACTAATCTATCTCTCTCAAGGGAGTATTCTTTTTGCTTTGGTGGAGTGGTTGGCCTTGTTCGGAGCTGGTGTTTTTCTATTCAAGTCCGCAGATACCTTGACAGGTCAGGGAGAGCAGGCTAGACAGCTTTTGCTGGTTTTTTATCTGCTTGTGGGCAGTCTGGGATTTGGTGGTAGCTATGCAGTGGCTGTGGCCTTGCCTTTTCTATTTTATAGTTTTAGCCTAGTGGCTGACTATCTGGATGATCCAAGTAACGATAAAGGTTTCTTGCGAGTTGGGATGAGTTTAGCATTAGCTTTCTTCCTATCACCTATTCCCACAGCCTTGTTTGCAGCCACACTTGCCCTGAGTTTGTTTGGATTTAATATTGCCAAGCGTAAATTTGCTCATGGTTTGTATCAATTTTTCGCATCAGCTCTAGGATTTTCTCTCCTTTTTTATCCAATTGGCTATTATACTGTATTAACAGGAACTTTTGGTGATGCGATTAGCCATACTTTGTATCCAATAGATACGCTTAGTCTATTTTCAAATGCCAATCTTATGGAGAATGCTGCTTTCTATGGTTTGCTATCCATCGGTATTGGGATTCTGACATTGATCTTTTCAGGATTGTTTCAATCTAAACCGGCCAAACAATCTGCTGTCTCAATAGGCGCTATTTTAGGATTATTAGTAACTCTTGCTTTGTTAATTTTTTCAAAGGAACCTTTGCATGGCTCACGTTTGGCAGCGATTTTGCCCTTTCTGACATTGTTATTGTTAACCAACATCAAAGAAGGAAGCCCTGATCGTATCAGTCGTAGTAGACGAAGAGTCCGCTCTTCATCACTCTTTGGTCGCTACCTCAAGGGAAATTTCTATCTACCATTAGTTGCGATAGTCTATTTACTTTTCCTACCTGTTTTGAGTCGCTATATTTCGCATCCAAGTACTTATCAGGAACGCGAGCAGCTTGCTAGCTTGGTCAAACAGCAAACGAGTTCTGAGGATCGTGTCTATGCTTGGGATAATCGGCCAGATTTCTACCGCGCAAGTGAACGCTTGACACCAAGCTCTCTAGTAACACCAACACTCTATACTGCAAGCGACGAGAATAAAACGAAACTAGTCAATGACTTGAAAGAAAATCAACCGAAGATGATTTTGGTCAATCAAAAGGTTGCCTTGTGGTCGGATGTAGAGAGCCTACTTAGTGAAAAATACGAGCTTGTTCAGACGGATAGTAAGGAATTCAAGCTTTATAAATCTAAATAACAAATCAATATCTTGTGTATTTTTAAAAATTTTAGAATTTTTAACACAAGATATTGATTTTTCTTTTTAGAGTGGTATAATATCATTTAAGAAGAAAAATAGAAAAGAGCATGGATATGATTGTATTAGAAGAAAACCTTGCAACCGTTCCCACTTTGTTCGTTGAAAAACGAGATGGTAGACGTGTAGTGTTTGATGTAGACAAGATTGACAAGGCTCTCCACAAGGCGGCCGACAAAGTCATGGATGTGACACCCTTGGTCGAAAAACGTCTAAATGGACTGCTTGAGCGTATTGTTGCGGAAATTCACAGTCGTTTCCCTCAAGGTGTCAAGATTTACGAGATTCAAAATATCGTAGAGCATGAACTCCTTGAAGCCAAAGAATATGCGCTAGCTGAGGAGTATATCACTTATCGGACACAAAGGGATTTTGAGCGCTCAAAAGCGACAGATATCAACTTTAGCATTCATAAACTTCTCAATAAAGATCAGGCAGTTGTCAATGAAAACGCCAATAAAGACAGTGATGTCTTTAACACCCAGCGTGATTTGACAGCAGGGATTGTTGGGAAATCAATCGGGCTGCAAATGCTTCCTAAGCACGTAGCCAATGCTCACCAAAAGGGGGATATCCACTATCATGACTTGGACTACAGCCCCTACACTCCGATGACCAACTGCTGTTTGATTGATTTTAAAGGCATGCTGGAAAATGGTTTTAAGATTGGAAATGCTGAGGTAGAGAGTCCTAAGTCTATCCAGACTGCGACAGCTCAAATTTCACAAATCATCGCCAACGTTGCTTCTAGCCAGTACGGAGGCTGCTCAGCTGACCGTATCGATGAGGTCTTGGCTCCTTATGCGGAGAAGAATTACCAAAAACACCTCAAGGATGCGGAAGAGTGGGTCTTGCCTGAGAAACGGGAAGATTACGCATGGAAGAAAACGCAGAAAGATATCTACGATGCCATGCAATCTCTCGAGTATGAAATCAACACCCTCTTCACTTCAAATGGGCAAACACCTTTTACTTCACTAGGTTTTGGTCTAGGAACCAGTCGTTTTGAGCGTGAAATTCAAAAGGCTATCTTGACTATTCGGATCAAGGGGCTTGGTTCAGAACACCGTACAGCTATCTTTCCTAAACTCATCTTTACGCTGAAAAGAGGCCTTAACTTGGAAGAAGGGACTCCGAACTATGACATCAAACAGTTGGCTCTCGAGTGTGCAACCAAGCGGATGTACCCAGATGTCTTGTCCTACGATAAGATTATCGAGCTGACAGGTTCTTTCAAGGTGCCTATGGGTTGCCGCTCTTTCCTTCAAGGATGGAAGGATGAGAATGGTGTAGAGGTCAATTCGGGTCGGATGAATCTAGGTGTTGTGACAGTCAATCTGCCTCGTATCGCCCTCGAATCCGAAGGCGACATGAACAAGTTCTGGGAAATTTTTAACGAACGAATGAACATCGCAGAAGATGCTCTGGTTTATCGCGTTGAACGGACCAAGGAAGCAACACCCGCAAATGCTCCGATCCTTTATCAGTATGGAGCCTTCGGTCGCCGTCTCGGAAAAGAAGAAAGTGTAGATCAACTCTTTAAGAATCGCCGTGCGACAGTTTCGCTGGGCTACATTGGTTTGTACGAAGTGGCTACAGTCTTCTTTGGAAACAGCTGGGAAAGCAATCCTGAAGCCAAGGAATTCACACTGGATATTATTCGCGATATGAAACGTCGTGTGGAAGAGTGGTCTGACCAATATGGTTACCATTTCTCTATCTACTCCACACCGTCTGAAAGTCTGACAGACCGCTTTTGTCGCTTGGATACAGAGAAGTTTGGTTCTATTCCTGACATCACAGATAAGGAATACTACACCAACTCGTTCCACTATGACGTCCGTAAAAATCCAACACCGTTTGAAAAATTAGACTTTGAGAAAGTTTATCCAGAAGCAGGTGCGTCAGGTGGTTTCATTCATTATTGTGAGTATCCGGTTCTTCAACAAAATCCAAAAGCCCTGGAAGCTGTTTGGGACTATGCCTATGACCGAGTTGGCTATCTAGGAACCAATACCCCGATTGATCGTTGCTACAAGTGTGACTTTGAAGGGGATTTTGAACCAACTGAGCGAGGCTTTGCTTGTCCAAACTGTGGCAATAGCGACCCTAAAACAGTAGACGTGGTCAAACGTACGTGTGGTTATCTGGGAAATCCGCAAGCGCGTCCGATGGTCAATGGACGTCACAAGGAAATCGCTGCGCGTGTCAAACACATGAATGGCTCTACTATCAAAACAGCTGGACATGAAGTAACAAATTAGAAGGAAACGCAATGGGGAAATACCAATTAGACGATAAGGGACGCGCACAAGTGACCCGTTATCACGAGAAACACTCGAAAGGTGGAATAGGTAAAAAAGAACGCTTGCTCAACCTCAGAGAACAGTTTTTAAACAAGAACAAGAAAAAATAAAAGTGAGAGTTGCCTCTCGCTTTTCTCTTAATTGGAGGTAAAAATGATACTACGCAGACCAACATTGGCAGATAAAGAAACAGTTTTAGAGATGATGGCAGAGTTTGAACAGACCCAATCAGCCCACGATGGTGGGTTTTGGAACGCCAACAATTTTGTTTACGAAGAGTGGCTAGAAGAAAATCTTCAAGCGGAAGCGGGACTCAATATTCCTGAAAACTGGGTTCCTGCTATCCAGCTGGTTAGTTTTGACGTAGCAGGCCAGGCTCTTGGCTTTCTCAACCTTCGTCTCCGATTAAATGACTACTTACTAGAAAATGGGGGCCATATTGGCTACTCCATTCGTCCATCTGAAAGAGGTAAGGGTTATGCGAAAGAATCCCTCCGACAAGGTCTACAAGTTGCTAAGGGAAAGAATATTAAACGAGCTTTAGTGACTTGTAGCACAGAAAATCCAGCAAGCCGAGCTGTTATCTTAGCTAATGGTGGGGAGTTGGAGGATGTTCGAAATGGAACGGAGCGCTATTGGATAGACTTGGAGTAGACAGCATGACATGGAATACACCAAAACCAGGTGAATGGAAAAGTGAGGAGCTTAGTAAAGGGCGAATCATTGATTACAAGGCTTTTAACTTTGTCGATGGAGAAGGTGTGCGCAACTCTCTCTATGTCGCAGGCTGTATGTTCCACTGTGAGGGATGCTATAATGTTGCGACTTGGTCTTTCAATGCAGGGATTCCTTATACACCAGAGTTGGAAGAACAGATTATGACAGATCTTGCCCAGCCTTATGTTCAAGGTTTGACCTTGCTAGGAGGAGAGCCTTTTCTCAATACAGGTATCCTCCTACCTCTCGTTAAGCGTATTCGAAAGGAATTGCCAGACAAAGACATCTGGTCCTGGACGGGCTACACTTGGGAAGAAATGATGCTGGAGACTCCAGACAAATTGGAACTCTTGTCGCTGATTGACATCCTTGTCGATGGACGGTATGATAAAAGCAAGCGAAATCTCATGCTCCAGTTTCGAGGTTCGTCCAATCAACGAATTATCGATGTGCAAAAATCTCTCAAACAAGGTCAAATAGTGATTTGGGACAAGCTTAATGACGGAAAAGAAAGCTATGAACAGGTGAAGAGAGAATGAAGAAAAATGACCTGATAGAACAACTGGTTTCAGAGATCGAAACGGGAAGAATTAGGACGCTAGGGATCTACGGTCATGGGGCTTCAGGTAAATCAACCTTTGCACAGGAATTGTACCAAGCTTTAGATTCTACTACAGTAAATTTACTAGAAACAGACCCCTATATCACTTCAGAACGTCACCTGGTAGTACCAAAGCAAGCGCCAGATCAAAAGGTGACAGCTTGTCTGCCAGTGGCGCATGAACTGGCAAGTTTGCAGAGAGATATTCTAGCCTTGCAGGCGGGTATGGATATCTTGACAATTGAGGAACCTTGGAAGGCTAGCGAGGTCTTGTCTGGAGCAAAACCGATTTTGATTGTTGAAGGGATGTCTGTGGGTTTTCTACCCAAGGAACTCTTTGACAAAACCATCTGTTTCTACACAGATGAAGAAACAGAGTTAAAGAGGCGCTTAGCTCGAGATACGACTATGAGAAATAGCGATGCATCTTTTGTATTAGCTAGCCATCAGATGAGACGGGAGCAGTATCAGCGATACTATAGAGAAAACGAGTCTAAAGCGGACATTTTAGTGGATCAATCAGAAGATAAATTCAATGTCAAGATGACACATATTATATAGGAGAAAAGATATATTTTTATAGTTGTAAAATCAGTAATCATAGGAAGATGAAAAGAGAAAACAGTTTCATCCTAAAAAAACGAAAAAAAGCTCACAAATCCCTTGCAATCGCAGGGGCTTTGTGTTATTCTATTATGGTGCTGTAAATTACAGCTTTAGCTGTGATGCAAGAGGTTGCGACACGCTCGGTTGCATTGCCACGCAACGCGCGTCGGTTTTCTTGTGGAGCTAGCCTATTATCTTAAATAGACGAAAAGGAGAAAAAGATGGCAAACAAAAAAATCCGTATCCGTTTGAAAGCTTACGAACACCGTACGCTTGATACAGCGGCTGCAAAAATCGTAGAATCAGCTACTCGTACAGGTGCACAAGTTGCGGGTCCAATCCCACTTCCAACTGAGCGTAGCCTCTACACAATCATTCGTGCGACTCACAAATACAAAGACTCTCGCGAACAATTTGAAATGCGTACACACAAACGTTTGATCGATATCGTTAACCCAACCCAAAAAACAGTTGATGCTTTGATGAAATTGGATCTTCCAAGTGGTGTAAACGTAGAAATCAAACTTTAATCTAAAATATAAAAGAGCAGAGGCTGGTGTTTCAATTTAATTGAACACGGGCTAAACTCGGTGTGAAAAAGATAAACTTCCTAGTGTCTGTTAGACACTGCGTCAGTTTCCTATTTTCACTTTGAGTTTGACGCCCTTTGTATCTTAGACTTGAGCATAAAAAACGCTCGTTAAAAACTTTTTGAATAAAAAATATAGAAAAGGAACTATTTTCTCATGACAAAAGGAATCTTAGGGAAAAAAGTGGGAATGACTCAAATCTTCACTGAAGCTGGCGAATTGATCCCTGTAACAGTTATTGAAGCAACTCCAAACGTTGTTCTTCAAGTTAAAACTGTAGAAACAGACGGATACAACGCTATCCAAGTTGGTTTCGATGACAAACGTGAAGTATTGAGCAACAAACCTGCTAAAGGACATGTAGCGAAAGCTAACACGGCTCCTAAGCGCTTCATTCGTGAATTCAAAAACGTTGAAGGCTTGGAAGTTGGTGCTGAAATCACAGTTGAAACATTCGCAGCTGGAGACGTAGTTGACGTAACTGGTACTTCTAAAGGTAAAGGTTTCCAAGGTGTTATCAAACGCCACGGACAATCACGTGGGCCAATGGCTCACGGTTCTCGTTACCACCGTCGTCCAGGTTCTATGGGACCTGTTGCACCTAACCGCGTATTCAAAGGTAAAAACCTTGCAGGACGTATGGGTGGCGACCGCGTAACAATTCAAAACCTTGAAGTTGTACAAGTTGTTCCAGAAAAGAACGTTATCCTTATCAAAGGTAACGTACCAGGTGCTAAGAAATCTCTTATCACTATCAAATCAGCAGTTAAAGCTGGTAAATAATAAAGAAAGGGGAAATCAGTCACAATGGCAAACGTAACATTATTTGACCAAACTGGTAAAGAAGCTGGCCAAGTTGTTCTTAACGATGCAGTATTTGGTATCGAACCAAATGAATCAGTTGTGTTTGATGTGATCATCAGCCAACGCGCAAGCCTTCGTCAAGGAACACACGCTGTTAAAAACCGCTCTGCAGTATCAGGTGGTGGACGCAAACCATGGCGTCAAAAAGGAACTGGACGTGCTCGTCAAGGTTCTATCCGCTCACCACAATGGCGTGGTGGTGGTGTTGTCTTCGGACCAACTCCACGTTCATACGGCTACAAACTTCCACAAAAAGTTCGTCGCCTAGCTCTTAAATCAGTTTACTCTGAAAAAGTTGCTGAAAACAAATTCGTAGCTGTAGACGCTCTTTCATTTACAGCTCCAAAAACTGCTGAATTTGCAAAAGTTCTTGCAGCATTGAGCATCGATTCAAAAGTTCTTGTTATCCTTGAAGAAGGAAATGAATTCGCAGCTCTTTCAGCTCGTAACCTTCCAAATGTGAAAGTTGCAACTGCTACAACTGCAAGTGTTCTTGACATCGCAAATAGCGACAAACTTCTTGTCACACAAGCAGCTATCTCTAAAATCGAGGAGGTTCTTGCATAATGAATTTGTATGATGTTATCAAAAAACCTGTCATCACTGAAAGCTCAATGGCTCAACTTGAAGCAGGAAAATATGTATTTGAAGTTGACACTCGTGCACACAAACTTTTGATCAAGCAAGCTGTTGAAGCTGCTTTCGAAGGTGTTAAAGTTGCCAACGTTAACACAATCAACGTAAAACCAAAAGCAAAACGTGTTGGACGTTACACTGGTTTTACTAACAAAACTAAAAAAGCTATCATCACACTTACAGCTGATTCAAAAGCAATCGAGTTGTTCGCTGCTGAAGCTGAATAATCTAAGGAGGAAATATCGTGGGAATTCGTGTTTATAAACCAACAACAAACGGTCGCCGTAATATGACTTCTTTGGATTTCGCTGAAATCACAACAAGCACTCCTGAAAAATCATTGCTTGTTGCTTTGAAGAACAAGGCTGGTCGTAACAACAACGGTCGTATCACTGTTCGTCACCAAGGTGGTGGACACAAACGTTTCTACCGTTTGGTTGACTTCAAACGTAACAAAGACAACGTTGAAGCAGTTGTTAAAACAATCGAGTACGATCCAAACCGTTCTGCAAACATCGCTCTTGTACACTACACTGACGGTGTGAAAGCATACATCATCGCTCCAAAAGGTCTTGAAGTTGGTCAACGTATCGTTTCAGGTCCTGAAGCAGATATCAAAGTCGGAAACGCTCTTCCACTTGCAAACATCCCAGTTGGTACTTTGATCCACAACATCGAGTTGAAACCAGGTCGTGGTGGAGAATTGGTCCGTGCAGCTGGAGCTTCTGCTCAAGTATTAGGTCAAGAAGGTAAATACGTTCTTGTTCGTCTTCAATCTGGCGAAGTTCGTATGATTCTTGGAACTTGTCGTGCTACAGTTGGTGTTGTCGGAAACGAACAACATGGACTTGTGAACCTTGGTAAAGCAGGACGTAGCCGTTGGAAAGGTATCCGCCCAACAGTTCGTGGTTCTGTAATGAACCCTAACGATCACCCACACGGTGGTGGTGAAGGTAAAGCACCAGTTGGTCGTAAAGCACCATCTACTCCATGGGGCAAACCTGCTCTTGGTCTTAAAACTCGTAACAAGAAAGCGAAATCTGACAAACTTATCGTTCGTCGTCGCAACGAGAAATAATAGTAAACTAGTCGCTTAAGCATCTAGTAAATCCGCCAGCTCGGTAGCGCTCCATGTGAGCGCAAGCCGCTGTGGTACAACATTTAAAGGAGAAAATATAAAAATGGGACGCAGTCTTAAAAAAGGACCTTTCGTCGATGAGCATTTGATGAAAAAAGTTGAAGCTCAAGCTAACGACGAAAAGAAAAAAGTTATCAAAACTTGGTCACGTCGTTCAACGATCTTCCCAAGTTTCATTGGTTACACTATTGCAGTTTATGACGGACGTAAACACGTACCTGTTTACATCCAAGAAGACATGGTAGGTCACAAACTTGGTGAATTTGCACCAACTCGTACTTACAAAGGTCACGCTGCAGACGATAAGAAAACACGTAGAAAATAAGGAGAACATAAATGGCAGAAATTACTTCAGCTAAAGCAATGGCTCGTACAGTACGTGTTTCACCTCGTAAATCACGTCTTGTTCTTGACAACATCCGTGGTAAAAGCGTAGCCGATGCTATTGCAATCTTGACATTCACACCAAACAAAGCTGCTGAAATCATCTTGAAAGTTTTGAACTCAGCTGTAGCTAACGCTGAAAACAACTTTGGTTTGGACAAAGCTAACTTGGTAGTATCTGAAGCATTCGCAAACGAAGGACCAACTATGAAACGTTTCCGTCCACGTGCGAAAGGTTCAGCTTCACCAATCAACAAACGTACAGCTCACATCACTGTAGCTGTTGCAGAAAAATAAGGAGGTAAAATCGTGGGTCAAAAAGTACATCCAATTGGTATGCGTGTCGGCATCATCCGTGATTGGGATGCCAAATGGTATGCTGAAAAAGAATACGCGGATTACCTTCATGAAGATCTTGCAATCCGTAAATTCGTTCAAAAAGAGCTTGCTGACGCAGCGGTTTCAACTATCGAAATTGAACGCGCAGTAAACAAAGTTAACGTTTCACTTCACACTGCTAAACCAGGTATGGTTATCGGTAAAGGTGGTGCTAACGTTGATGCACTCCGTGCAAAACTTAACAAATTGACTGGAAAACAAGTACACATCAACATCATCGAAATCAAACAACCTGATTTAGATGCTCACCTTGTAGGTGAAGGAATTGCTCGTCAATTGGAGCAACGTGTCGCTTTCCGTCGTGCACAAAAACAAGCAATCCAACGTGCAATGCGTGCTGGAGCTAAAGGAATCAAAACTCAAGTATCAGGTCGTTTGAACGGTGCAGATATCGCCCGTGCTGAAGGATACTCTGAAGGAACTGTTCCACTTCACACACTTCGTGCAGATATCGATTACGCTTGGGAAGAAGCAGATACTACATACGGTAAACTTGGTGTTAAAGTATGGATCTACCGTGGTGAAGTTCTTCCAGCTCGTAAAAACACTAAAGGAGGTAAATAACCAATGTTAGTACCTAAACGTGTTAAACACCGTCGTGAATTCCGTGGAAAAATGCGCGGTGAAGCAAAAGGTGGAAAAGAAGTAGCTTTCGGTGAATACGGTCTTCAAGCTACAACTAGCCACTGGATCACTAACCGCCAAATCGAAGCTGCTCGTATCGCCATGACTCGTTACATGAAACGTGGTGGTAAAGTTTGGATTAAAATCTTCCCACACAAATCATACACTGCTAAAGCTATCGGTGTGCGTATGGGATCTGGTAAAGGGGCACCTGAAGGTTGGGTAGCACCAGTTAAACGTGGTAAAGTGATGTTTGAAGTTGCTGGTGTATCTGAAGAGATCGCTCGCGAAGCGCTTCGTCTTGCTAGCCACAAATTGCCAGTTAAATGTAAATTCGTAAAACGTGAAGCAGAATAAGGAGAAGGCATGAAACTTAATGAAGTAAAAGAATTTGTTAAAGAACTTCGTGGTCTTTCTCAAGAAGAACTCGCGAAGCGCGAAAACGAATTGAAAAAAGAATTGTTTGAACTTCGTTTCCAAGCTGCTACTGGTCAATTGGAACAAACAGCTCGCTTGAAAGAAGTTAAAAAACAAATCGCTCGTATCAAAACAGTTCAATCTGAAGCGAAATAATAGACTAGGGAAGGAGAAATTTCAATGGAACGCAATAATCGTAAAGTTCTTGTTGGACGTGTTGTATCTGACAAAATGGACAAGACAATCACAGTTGTAGTTGAAACAAAACGTAACCACCCAGTCTATGGTAAACGTATTAACTACTCTAAAAAATACAAAGCACATGATGAAAACAATGTTGCCAAAGAAGGCGATATCGTACGTATCATGGAAACTCGTCCGCTTTCAGCTACAAAACGTTTCCGTCTTGTAGAAGTTGTTGAAGAAGCGGTCATCATCTAATCAAGCCTGAAAGGAGAAAACTGAAATGATTCAAACAGAAACTCGTTTGAAAGTCGCAGACAACAGCGGTGCACGTGAAATCTTGACTATCAAAGTTCTTGGTGGTTCTAAACGTAAATTTGCGAACATCGGTGATGTCATTGTGGCATCTGTAAAACAAGCTACTCCTGGTGGTGCGGTTAAAAAAGGTGACGTTGTAAAAGCTGTTATCGTTCGTACTAAATCAGGTGCTCGTCGTGCTGATGGTTCATACATCAAGTTTGACGAAAACGCAGCAGTTATCATCCGTGAAGACAAAACTCCTCGCGGAACACGTATCTTTGGCCCAGTTGCACGTGAATTGCGTGAAGGTGGCTTCATGAAGAT
Source organism: Streptococcus oralis (assembly GCF_016028255.1). Lineage (NCBI taxonomy): Bacteria > Bacillati > Bacillota > Bacilli > Lactobacillales > Streptococcaceae > Streptococcus > Streptococcus oralis. The sequence goes on along the minus strand of NZ_CP065707.1, from coordinate 205,817 downwards.
CGTGTCACTTGCTCCAGAAGTACTTTAATTTTTAGAAACAAACTAGTCCCCTAGCTTCAAGCTAGGGTGCCCTTATGGGCGTAAGAAAAATCAAGGAGAAATCTAATGTTTGTAAAAAAAGGCGACAAAGTTCGCGTAATCGCTGGTAAAGATAAGGGAACAGAAGCTGTTGTCCTTACTGCTCTTCCAAAAGTAAACAAAGTTATCGTTGAAGGTGTTAACATCGTTAAGAAACACCAACGTCCAACTAACGAGCTTCCTCAAGGTGGTATCATCGAGAAAGAAGCAGCTATCCACGTATCAAATGTTCAAGTATTGGATAAAAATGGTGTAGCTGGTCGTGTTGGTTACAAATTTGTAGACGGTAAAAAAGTTCGCTACAACAAAAAATCAGGCGAAGTGCTTGATTAATCACGAAGGAAAGGAGAAGTATAATGGCAAATCGTTTAAAAGAAAAATATCTTAATGAAGTAGTTCCTGCTTTGACAGAACAATTTAACTACTCATCAGTGATGGCTGTGCCTAAAGTAGATAAGATCGTTTTGAACATGGGTGTTGGTGAAGCTGTATCAAACGCTAAAAGTCTTGAAAAAGCTGCTGAAGAATTAGCACTTATCTCAGGTCAAAAACCACTTATCACTAAAGCTAAAAAATCAATCGCCGGCTTCCGTCTTCGTGAAGGTGTTGCGATCGGTGCAAAAGTTACCCTTCGTGGTGAACGTATGTACGAATTCTTGGATAAATTGGTTTCAGTTTCACTTCCACGTGTACGTGACTTCCACGGTGTTCCAACAAAATCATTTGATGGACGCGGAAACTACACACTTGGTGTGAAAGAACAATTGATCTTCCCAGAAATCAACTTCGATGACGTTGACAAAACTCGTGGTCTTGACATCGTTATCGTAACAACTGCTAACACTGACGAAGAGTCACGTGCATTGCTTACAGGCCTTGGAATGCCTTTTGCAAAATAATATAGGAGGTAAATCTAATGGCTAAAAAATCAATGATTGCTAAGAACAAACGTCCAGCGAAGTTCTCTACTCAAGCTTATACTCGTTGTGAAAAATGTGGTCGTCCACATTCAGTTTACCGCAAATTTAAACTTTGCCGTGTTTGCTTCCGTGAATTAGCTTACAAAGGACAAATCCCTGGTGTAACAAAAGCATCTTGGTAATTTAAGATATCAAGGGCGTCAAAACTCCAAGTGAAAATAGGAAACTTGACGAAGAAACTGAAGTTTCTAGGAAAGTTTATCTTTTTCACACAGAGTTTAGCCCGGGTTCAGTTGGGCTTGCCAATTTGAACACGAGCTACAGCTTTGGCAAAAAAGACCAATTTTCTTTGGAGCATCGCTCCTGCATCAAATTGCCTATTTTTGCTCTTGCTGTTACGCTCTTTGTATCATGTATTAACTAGCAAGTGCAACTTGCAAACTACTAGTAAGAGGAGAAAAATAAAATGGTTATGACTGACCCAATCGCAGACTTCCTAACTCGTATTCGTAACGCTAACCAAGCTAAACACGAAGTACTTGAAGTACCTGCATCAAACATCAAAAAAGGAATTGCTGAAATCCTTAAACGCGAAGGTTTTGTAAAAAACGTTGAAATCATCGAAGATGACAAACAAGGCATCATCCGTGTATTCCTTAAATACGGACCAAACGGTGAAAAAGTTATCACTAACTTGAAACGTGTTTCTAAACCAGGACTTCGTGTCTACAAAAAACGTGAAGATCTTCCAAAAGTTCTTAACGGACTTGGAATTGCTATCCTTTCAACTTCTGAAGGTTTGCTTACTGATAAAGAAGCGCGCCAAAAGAATGTTGGTGGAGAAGTTATCGCTTACGTTTGGTAAAATCAAGATACAAAGAGCGTCATGGGCAATGTGAAAATAGGAAATCTGACAAAGAGTGTTAACACTCTAGGAAGATTTGTCTTTTTCACACAGACCATAGCTCGTGTTCAATTTAGCTGATTTACTGATCAGCTAAATAGAGAATAAATTAGTTTAGGAGAAAAAGATGAAAGCTACTGAATTGAATGAAAAACTTATTGTTGCAGAAGACGCTTTGGCTGAATTGTCAAAAGATGACCTTGTATCTCTTTTATGTGAAATTGGTTATAGTCCTGCGGCTATTGATGTATTGACAGAATATCAGGAGTTTGTCAAAGCTTTTCGAAAGAAACTAGGTTTGCTCTAATCCGAATGCCCCCCGTGAAAACTGGCTGTAATGGCCTGACAATCTAACAGGAGAAAATAAACATGTCACGTATTGGTAATAAAGTTATCGTGTTGCCTGCTGGTGTTGAACTCACTAACAATGACAACGTAGTAACTGTAAAAGGACCTAAAGGAGAGCTTACTCGTGAGTTCTCAAAAGATATTGAAATCCGTGTGGAAGGTACTGAAGTAACTCTTCACCGTCCAAACGATTCAAAAGAAATGAAAACAATCCACGGAACTACTCGTGCCCTTTTGAACAACATGGTTGTTGGTGTATCAGAAGGATTCAAGAAAGAACTTGAAATGCGTGGGGTTGGTTACCGTGCACAACTTCAAGGAAACAAACTTGTCTTGGCTGTTGGTAAATCTCATCCAGACGAAGTTGAAGCTCCAGAAGGAATTACTTTTGAACTTCCAAACCCAACAACAATCGTTGTTAGCGGAATTTCAAAAGAAGTAGTTGGTCAAACAGCTGCTTACGTACGTAGCCTTCGCTCACCAGAACCATATAAAGGTAAAGGTATCCGTTACGTTGGCGAATACGTTCGTCTTAAAGAAGGTAAAACAGGTAAATAATGTTGAGTGGTTGATCTTCAACCACCGACCTATTTTCCAACTTTGTGCATAGCACACGATTTAAAACTAAAGAGGTGAAAACTGTGATTTCTAAACCAGATAAAAACAAACTCCGCCAAAAACGCCACCGTCGCGTTCGCGGAAAACTCTCTGGAACTGCTGATCGCCCACGTTTGAACGTATTCCGTTCTAATACAGGCATCTACGCTCAAGTGATTGATGACGTAGCGGGTGTAACGCTCGCAAGTGCTTCAACTCTTGACAAAGAAGTTTCAAAAGGAACTAAAACTGAACAAGCCGTTGCTGTCGGTAAACTCGTTGCAGAACGTGCAAACGCTAAAGGTATTTCAGAAGTGGTGTTCGACCGCGGTGGATATCTATATCACGGACGTGTGAAAGCTTTGGCTGATGCAGCTCGTGAAAACGGATTGAAATTCTAATAGGAGGACACTAGAAAATGGCATTTAAAGACAATGCAGTTGAATTAGAAGAACGCGTAGTTGCTGTCAACCGTGTTACAAAAGTTGTTAAAGGTGGACGTCGTCTTCGTTTCGCAGCTCTTGTTGTTGTTGGTGACCACAACGGTCGCGTAGGATTTGGTACTGGTAAAGCTCAAGAAGTTCCAGAAGCAATCCGTAAAGCAGTAGAAGATGCTAAGAAAAACTTGATTGAAGTTCCTATGGTTGGAACAACAATCCCACACGAAGTTCTTTCAGAATTTGGTGGAGCTAAAGTATTGTTGAAACCTGCTGTAGAAGGTTCTGGAGTTGCCGCTGGTGGTGCAGTTCGTGCCGTTGTGGAATTGGCAGGTGTGGCAGATATTACATCTAAATCACTTGGTTCTAACACTCCAATCAACATTGTTCGTGCAACTGTTGAAGGTTTGAAACAATTGAAACGCGCTGAAGAAGTTGCTGCCCTTCGTGGTATTTCAGTTTCTGATTTGGCATAAGAAAGGGGATAAAATGGCTCAAATTAAAATTACTTTGACTAAGTCTCCAATCGGACGCATTCCATCACAACGTAAAACTGTTGTAGCACTTGGACTTGGCAAATTGAACAGCTCTGTTATCAAAGAAGACAACGCTGCTATCCGTGGTATGATCACAGCAGTATCTCACTTGGTAACAGTTGAAGAAGTAAACTAATGAATTTTTAGGGGATGTAGCAATACTCATCCCCTAAAACTAGATATAGTCATCTAAGATGACGAATGTATAGGCGAGTTGATAAGGGAGACAACCTTTTCTCTCTTATCGGCGCTAGCATTTTACAAAAGAGGAGAAAAAATAATGAAACTTCATGAATTGAAACCTGCAGAAGGTTCTCGTAAAGTACGTAACCGTGTTGGTCGTGGTACTTCATCAGGTAACGGTAAAACATCTGGTCGCGGTCAAAAAGGTCAAAAAGCTCGTAGCGGTGGCGGAGTTCGCCTTGGTTTTGAGGGTGGACAAACTCCATTGTTCCGTCGTCTTCCAAAACGTGGATTCACTAACATCAACGCTAAAGAATACGCAATTGTAAATCTTGATCAATTGAACGTTTTTGAAGATGGTACTGAAGTTACTCCAGTTGTTCTTATCGAAGCAGGAATTGTAAAGGCTGAAAAATCAGGCGTTAAAATTCTTGGTAACGGTGAGTTGACTAAGAAGTTGACTGTGAAAGCAGCTAAATTCTCAAAAACAGCTGAAGAAGCTATCACTGCTAAAGGTGGTTCAGTAGAAGTCATCTAGAGAGGTGACCTATGTTTTTTAAATTATTAAAAGAGGCCCTCAAGGTTAAGAAAGTACGATCAAAAATTCTCTTTACGATTTTTATCATACTTGTCTTCCGTATCGGGACTAGTATTACTGTACCAGGTGTGAATGCAAAAAGTCTGGAAGCTTTGAGTGGATTATCCTTCTTAAACATGCTTAGTTTAGTTTCAGGGAATGCCATGAAGAACTTCTCGGTTTTTGCACTCGGTGTGAGTCCGTATATCACAGCTTCCATCGTTGTTCAATTGCTACAAATGGATATTGTTCCAAAGTTTGTAGAGTGGGGCAAGCAGGGGGAAGTAGGACGGAGAAAGATAAACCAAGCGACTCGTTATATTGCGCTTGTACTTGCGTTTGTGCAATCAATCGGAATCACTGCTGGTTTTAATACTCTATCTGGTGCAAAATTATTAACGACAGATCTAACCCCTCAAGTCTTTGTTACGATTGGTATTATCCTGACTGCAGGTACTATGATTGTTACTTGGCTAGGGGAGCAAATCACTGATAAGGGATATGGTAACGGGGTGTCTATGATTATCTTTGCAGGGATTGTGGCTTCAATTCCAGAGATGATTCATGGTATCTATGAGGACTATTTTGTCAATATTCCAAGTGATCGGTTGACGTCATCTATTATATTTGTCGTTATTCTCATTATCGCTGTCTTGTTGATTGTTTACTTTACAACATATGTACAACAGGCAGAATATAAAATTCCAATCCAATATACAAAAGTTGCTCAAGGTGCTCCATCCAGTTCTTACCTTCCTTTGAAGGTCAATCCTGCTGGTGTTATCCCAGTTATCTTTGCAAGTTCCATTACAGCAGCACCTGCGGCTATTCTTCAGTTTGTCAGCGCTACAGGTCATGATTGGGCTTGGGTACGTACAGCACAGGAAATGTTATCTACAACATCTCCAACAGGTGTTGCCATGTATGCACTGCTGATTATTCTCTTTACATTCTTCTATACATTTGTACAGATCAATCCAGAGAAAGCAGCAGAAAACTTGCAAAAGAGCGGAGCCTATATCCATGGTGTCCGTCCAGGTAAAGGAACGGAAGAGTTTATGTCGAAACTTCTTCGTCGTCTTGCAACCGTCGGTTCCCTTTTCCTTGGTGTGATTTCAATCTTGCCGATTGTAGCAAAAGATGTCTTTGGACTCTCAGAAGCGGTTGCTTTTGGGGGAACTAGTCTTTTGATCATTATTTCGACAGGTATCGAAGGAATCAAACAGCTAGAAGGTTACCTATTGAAACGTAAGTATGTTGGTTTCATGGACAAAACAGAATAAAAGCAAGACTACTTTTGCTTAGAGAGTGGAGTATGAAGGTCTATCTATAAGAGAGACTTTCGTCTCCCCTCTTCTATTTTGTTTTTAAATAGGAGTTGAAACTAGCTTTTTGCTTCTATTTAAATACAAAATAAGGAGATCAGATCATGAATCTTTTGATTATGGGATTACCTGGAGCAGGTAAGGGAACGCAAGCAGCTAAAATTGTGGAACAATTCCACGTGGCACACATTTCAACTGGAGATATGTTCCGTGCTGCTATGGCAAATCAAACTGAAATGGGTCTACTTGCAAAGTCATACATTGACAAAGGTGAGTTGGTTCCAGATGAAGTTACAAATGGAATTGTTAAAGAACGCCTTTCACAGGATGATATCAAAGAAACAGGTTTCTTGTTGGATGGTTACCCACGCACAATTGAACAAGCCCATGCTTTAGACAAAACATTGGCTGAACTTGGTATTGAACTTGAAGGTGTGATTAATATCGAAGTGAACCCAGATTGTCTCTTGGAACGTTTGAGTGGCCGTATTATCCACCGCGAAACAGGTGAAACCTTCCACAAAGTTTTCAACCCACCAGTTGACTACAAAGAAGAAGATTATTACCAACGTGAGGATGACAAACCTGAGACAGTGAAGCGTCGTTTGGATGTCAATATCGCTCAAGGTGAACCAATCATTGCTCACTACCGTGCTAAAGGTTTGGTCCACGATATCGAAGGAAATCAAGATATCAATGATGTGTTTAAAGACATCGAAAAAGTATTGACAAATTTGAAATAAAGCGTTTTTCACACTTGCAAAAAATCGTTACAAATGTTATACTGAGATAGTCTGACTTATAATTGTTGTCTCTGTGTTTAGAGGCATCAAATCGAAATTTATGGAGGTGCTTTTGCGTGGCAAAAGACGATGTGATTGAAGTTGAAGGCAAAGTAGTCGATACAATGCCTAACGCAATGTTTACGGTTGAACTTGAAAATGGACATCAGATTTTAGCAACAGTTTCTGGTAAAATTCGTAAAAACTATATTCGTATTTTAGCGGGAGATCGTGTTACTGTCGAGATGAGTCCATATGACTTGACACGTGGACGTATCACTTACCGCTTTAAATAATCGAAAAACTTGGAGGGATAAGAAATGAAAGTAAGACCATCGGTCAAACCAATTTGCGAATACTGTAAAGTAATTCGTCGTAATGGTCGTGTTATGGTAATTTGCCCAGCAAATCCAAAACACAAACAACGTCAAGGATAAGATAGAAAGGAGAAAACATGGCTCGTATTGCTGGAGTTGACATTCCAAATGACAAACGTGTAGTAATCTCATTGACTTACGTTTATGGTATCGGACTTGCAACATCTAAGAAAATTTTGGCTGCTGCTGGAATCTCAGAAGATGTTCGTGTACGTGACCTTACATCAGATCAAGAAGATGCTATCCGTCGTGAAGTGGATGCAATCAAAGTTGAAGGTGACCTTCGTCGTGAAGTAAACTTGAACATCAAACGTTTGATGGAAATCGGTTCTTACCGTGGTATTCGTCACCGTCGTGGACTTCCTGTCCGTGGACAAAACACTAAAAACAACGCTCGCACTCGTAAAGGTAAAGCTGTTGCGATTGCTGGTAAGAAAAAATAATATAGGAGGTAAAAGTCTTGGCTAAACCAACACGTAAACGTCGTGTGAAAAAGAATATCGAATCTGGTATTGCTCATATTCACGCTACATTTAATAACACTATTGTTATGATTACTGATGTGCATGGTAATGCAATTGCTTGGTCATCAGCAGGTGCTCTTGGTTTCAAAGGTTCTCGTAAATCTACACCATTCGCTGCTCAAATGGCTTCTGAAGCTGCTGCTAAATCTGCACAAGAACACGGTCTTAAATCAGTTGAAGTTACTGTAAAAGGTCCAGGTTCTGGTCGTGAGTCAGCTATTCGTGCGCTTGCTGCCGCTGGTCTTGAAGTAACAGCAATTCGTGATGTGACTCCAGTGCCACACAATGGTGCTCGTCCTCCAAAACGTCGCCGTGTATAATCATTGCATTACACTGCTTTTCGTTTAAGAGGGAGTAACTAAATGATCGAGTTTGAAAAACCAAATATAACAAAAATTGATGAAAATAAAGATTATGGCAAGTTTGTAATCGAACCGCTTGAACGTGGCTACGGTACAACTCTTGGTAACTCTCTTCGTCGTGTACTACTAGCTTCTCTACCAGGAGCAGCAGTGACATCTATCAACATTGAAGGTGTCTTGCATGAGTTCGACACAGTTCCAGGTGTTCGTGAAGACGTGATGCAAATCATTCTGAACATTAAAGGGATTGCAGTGAAATCATACGTTGAAGACGAAAAAATCATTGAGCTTGACGTTGAAGGTCCTGCTGAAATTACAGCTGGAGACATTTTGACTGACAGTGATATTGAGATTGTAAATCCAGATCATTATCTCTTTACAATCGGTGAAGGTTCTTCTCTAAAAGCGACAATGACTGTTAACAGTGGTCGTGGATATGTACCTGCTGATGAAAACAAAAAAGATAATGCACCAGTTGGAACACTTGCTGTAGATTCTATTTATACACCAGTTACAAAAGTCAACTATCAAGTAGAGCCTGCTCGTGTAGGTAGCAACGATGGTTTTGACAAATTAACCCTTGAAATCTTGACTAATGGAACAATTATTCCAGAAGATGCTTTAGGGCTTTCAGCACGAATCTTGACAGAACATCTTGATTTGTTTACAAATCTTACTGAGATTGCTAAGTCAACTGAAGTGATGAAAGAAGCTGATACTGAATCTGACGATCGTATTTTGGATCGTACGATTGAGGAACTGGACTTGTCTGTGCGTTCATACAACTGTTTGAAACGTGCCGGTATCAACACTGTGCATGATTTGACAGAAAAATCTGAAGCAGAGATGATGAAAGTACGAAATCTTGGACGCAAGAGTTTGGAAGAAGTGAAACTCAAACTCATTGACTTGGGTCTTGGATTAAAAGATAAATAAAGGAGGAATACATGGCTTACCGTAAACTAGGACGCACTAGCTCACAACGTAAAGCAATGCTTCGCGATTTGACAACTGACCTTTTGATCAACGAATCAATCGTGACAACTGAAGCTCGTGCTAAAGAAATCCGTAAAACTGTTGAAAAAATGATTACTCTAGGTAAACGTGGTGATTTGCATGCACGTCGTCAAGCAGCTGCTTTCGTACGTAATGAAATCGCATCTGAAAACTATGATGAAGCAACTGATAAGTACACTTCTACTACAGTACTTCAAAAATTGTTCTCAGAAATCGCGCCTCGTTATGCTGAACGTAACGGTGGATACACTCGTATCCTTAAAACTGAACCACGTCGTGGTGATGCTGCACCAATGGCGATCATCGAATTAGTATAAAATCATCAATTTTGTTGAGTGTTATGATGATGGAGTCTTGTGCTCTTAGTCTAGCTCTGGTCTACCGCTGGGACTTCGGTCCTAGCGGGAACACTCATCATCATTTGATAGGGTAGACGCTTGTTTACGAAATTGTTTTTTGTTTAAGAACAACTTCGTAAGCAGGCGTTTTTTAGTATTTTCTATGGAAATATGCTATACTAGGGAAAAAGAAAATCAAAAACGTTCAGGTTTTCTAAAAATCGTAGAAATGGGGTATAAGGATGAAGGCTATTATTACAGTGGTTGGTAAGGATAAGGCTGGAATTGTCGCAGGTGTGTCTACTAAGATTGCAGAGTTGGGATTGAATATTGACGATATTTCTCAAACAGTCTTGGATGAATATTTTACCATGATGGCAGTCGTATCAAGTGATGAAAAACAAGATTTTACCTCTCTCAGAAATGAGTTTGAAACTTTCGGTCAGACCTTGAATGTTAAAATCAATATTCAAAGTGCAGCGATTTTTGATGCTATGTACAATATCTAGGAGGTTATCATGGATATTAGACAAGTTACTGAAACCATTGCCATGATCGAAGAGCAGAACTTTGATATCAGAACCATTACCATGGGCATTTCCCTTTTGGACTGTATTGATCCAGACATCGAACGTGCTGCTGAAAAAATTTACCAAAAAATCACAACTAAAGCTACAAATCTAGTGGCTGTAGGAGATGAAATTGCTGCAGAACTTGGGATTCCTATTGTTAATAAACGAGTATCGGTGACTCCGATTTCTCTGATTGGGGCGGCAACTGATGCGACGAACTATGTCGTTTTGGCAAAGGCACTTGACAAGGCTGCCAAGGAGATTGGTGTTGACTTTATCGGTGGTTTTTCGGCCTTGGTACAAAAGGGCTACCAAAAAGGAGATGAGATTCTCATCAATTCTATCCCGCGTGCTCTAGCTGAGACAGACAAGGTTTGTTCGTCTGTCAATATCGGCTCGACCAAGTCAGGTATCAACATGACTGCGGTCGCTGATATGGGACGCATCATCAAGGAAACAGCTGCGCTATCAGATATGGGTGCGGCCAAGTTAGTCGTATTTGCTAATGCTGTTGAGGATAATCCTTTTATGGCGGGAGCCTTCCACGGTGTCGGTGAAGCAGATGTTATCATCAATGTCGGGGTTTCGGGTCCGGGAGTTGTCAAGCGTGCCTTAGAAAAAGTTCGTGGACAGAGCTTTGATGTAGTAGCGGAAACAGTCAAGAAAACAGCCTTCAAGATTACTCGTATCGGTCAATTGGTTGGGCAAATGGCGAGTGAACGCCTTGGTGTTGACTTTGGAATTGTCGACCTAAGTTTGGCACCTACTCCTGCGGTTGGTGATTCTGTGGCACGTGTCCTTGAGGAAATGGGTCTAGAAACAGTTGGAACACACGGGACAACTGCTGCACTGGCTCTCTTGAACGATCAGGTCAAGAAAGGTGGTGTTATGGCTTGTAACCAGGTCGGTGGCTTGTCAGGTGCTTTTATCCCTGTCTCTGAAGATGAGGGGATGATTGCCGCGGTGCAAAATGGCTCTCTGAATTTAGAAAAACTAGAAGCCATGACGGCTATCTGTTCTGTTGGACTGGATATGATTGCCATTCCAGAAGATACGCCTGCTGAAACCATTGCGGCTATGATTGCGGATGAGGCAGCAATTGGTGTCATTAACATGAAGACAACGGCCGTCCGTATTATTCCAAAGGGAAAAGAAGGCGATATGATTGAGTTTGGTGGCTTGCTAGGGACAGCTCCAGTTATGAAGGTTAACGGGGCTTCGTCTGTTGATTTCATCTCTCGCGGTGGGCAAATCCCAGCTCCAATCCATAGTTTTAAAAATTAATAAAAAAGAGAGAAGATTTAAGTTGGGTTTAAGGATGACTGTGTATACTATAATCATTAAATAAAGATCTCCTAACTTTATTTAATTAGAATCCTAAACTTTTTCATAATAATCTCCTAGGAAAGCTACCGTTAGGGTAGCTTTTCTTGTGGGAAAATTACGAGAGCGGACTTTACTGTTGAAAGCCGAATATTTCTTTGATCCATGATATAATAGAAAAATGGAGGATAGAAAATGTCTAAAGTAAGATTGTACTTGGTTCGTCATGGAAAAACGATGTTTAACACGATTGGACGTGCGCAAGGATGGAGTGATACACCTCTAACAGCAGAAGGTGAGTTGGGAATTCATGAGTTAGGAATTGGCTTGAGAGAGTCTGGTTTGCAGTTTGACCGAGCTTATTCTAGCGATTCAGGGCGCACTATTCAAACCATGGGAATTATCCTGGAAGAACTTGGCTTGCAGGGGAAAATTCCTTATCGAATGGATAAGCGAATCCGTGAGTGGTGTTTTGGTAGTTTTGATGGAGCCTATGATGGGGACCTCTTTATGGGGTTGATTCCGAGAATTTTCAATGTTGACCATGTTCATCAGTTGTCCTATGCAGAACTAGCAGAAGGTCTAGTTGAGGTTGATACAGCTGGCTGGGCGGAAGGTTGGGAAAAACTCAGTAGTCGAATCAAGGAAGGCTTTGAAGCGATTGCCAAAGAAATGGAAGAACAAGGTGGGGGCAATGCTCTCGTCGTAAGCCATGGAATGACCATTGGTACGATGGTTTACCTCATCAATGGCATGCACCCACATGGCTTGGATAATGGTAGCGTGACCATTCTTGAATATGAGAACGGCCAGTTTACGGTCCAAGTTGTCGGCGACCGTAGTTATCGGGAGCTGGGACGTGAGAAGATGGAAGAAACAAATAGTTAATAGAAGTTAGCTCCGATTAGGAGCTAATTTTTTTACTGTTAAATAAGTTAGATTGGCGACTCAGTATTTCTTGTTATCCAAGTCTAAAAGAGCATTTCTCGTCTTTCAAATTCCCCCAAAAATGGTATAATAGTAACATCATAAAATTGGAGAAATAGCATGAGTTTTTACAATCATAAGGAAATTGAGCCTAAGTGGCAAAAATACTGGGCTCAACATCACACATTTAAGACAGGAACAGATGCCTCAAAACCGAAGTTTTATGCTCTGGACATGTTCCCATATCCATCAGGAGCTGGATTGCACGTAGGACACCCAGAAGGTTACACAGCAACGGATATTCTCAGCCGTTACAAACGTGCGCAAGGCTACAATGTCCTTCACCCAATGGGTTGGGATGCCTTTGGATTGCCTGCAGAGCAATACGCTATGGATACGGGGAATGACCCAGCAGAATTTACAGCGGAAAACATTGCCAACTTCAAACGTCAAATCAATGCGCTTGGATTCTCTTACGACTGGGATCGTGAAGTCAACACAACAGATCCAAACTATTACAAGTGGACTCAGTGGATCTTCACCAAGCTCTACGAAAAAGGCTTGGCCTATGAAGCAGAAGTGCCAGTAAACTGGGTTGAGGAACTAGGAACAGCCATTGCTAACGAAGAAGTCCTTCCAGATGGGACATCTGAGCGTGGTGGCTATCCCGTTGTCCGCAAACCGATGCGCCAATGGATGCTTAAAATCACTGCTTATGCGGAGCGTCTGCTTAATGATTTGGACGAGTTGGATTGGCCAGAGTCTATCAAGGACATGCAACGCAACTGGATTGGGAAATCAACTGGTGCCAATGTAACCTTCAAAGTGAAAGGAACAGACAAGGAATTCACCGTCTTTACCACTCGTCCTGACACTCTTTTCGGTGCGACTTTCACTGTCTTAGCTCCTGAGCATGAACTGGTAGATGTCATCACAAGCCCAGAGCAAGCTGATGCAGTTGCGGACTATAAACACCAAGCTAGCCTCAAGTCAGACTTGGCTCGTACTGACCTTGCCAAGGAAAAAACTGGTGTTTGGACTGGTGCTTATGCCATCAATCCTGTCAATGGCAAGGAAATCCCAATCTGGATTGCAGACTATGTTCTTGCTAGCTATGGGACAGGTGCTGTTATGGCTGTGCCTGCCCATGACCAACGTGACTGGGAATTTGCTAAACAATTTGACCTTCCAATCGTAGAAGTGCTTGAAGGTGGAACCGTTGAAGAAGCTGCTTACACAGAAGATGGGCTTCACGTCAATTCAGACTTCCTAGATGGATTGAATAAAGAAGACGCTATTGCTAAGATTGTGGCTTGGTTGGAAGAAAAAGGCTGCGGTCAAGAAAAAGTCACCTACCGTCTCCGCGACTGGCTCTTTAGCCGTCAGCGCTACTGGGGTGAGCCAATTCCAATTATTCATTGGGAAGATGGGACTTCAACAGCTGTCCCTGAAAGTGACTTGCCACTTGTCTTGCCAGTAACCAAGGATATCCGCCCTTCAGGTACAGGGGAGAGTCCATTGGCTAACTTGACTGACTGGTTGGAAGTGACGCGTGAAGATGGCGTCAAAGGTCGTCGTGAAACAAACACTATGCCACAATGGGCAGGTTCAAGCTGGTACTACCTCCGCTATATCGACCCACATAACACAGAAAAATTGGCCGATGAGGATCTCCTCAAACAATGGTTACCAGTAGATATCTACGTGGGTGGGGCAGAGCATGCTGTACTTCACTTGCTTTATGCTCGTTTCTGGCACAAATTCCTCTATGATCTCGGTGTTGTTCCAACCAAAGAGCCATTCCAAAAACTCTTTAATCAAGGGATGATTTTGGGAACAAGCTACCGTGACCACCGTGGGGCTCTTGTGGCGACTGACAAGGTTGAAAAACGTGACGGATCTTTCTTCCATGTGGAAACAGGGGAAGAGTTGGAGCAAGCGCCAGCTAAGATGTCTAAATCGCTCAAGAACGTTGTCAACCCAGACGATGTGGTGGAACAATACGGTGCCGATACCCTTCGTGTCTATGAAATGTTCATGGGACCGCTTGACGCTTCGATTGCTTGGTCAGAAGAAGGTCTGGAAGGAAGCCGTAAGTTCCTTGACCGTGTTTACCGTTTGATTACAAGTAAAGAAATTGTTGCGGAAAATAATGGCGCTCTCGACAAGGTTTACAATGAAACGGTCAAATCTGTCACTGAGCAAATCGAATCCATGAAATTCAACACAGCCATTGCCCAACTTATGGTCTTTGTCAACGCTGCTAACAAGGAAGATAAGCTTTATGTAGACTACGCCAAAGGCTTTATCCAATTGATTGCCCCATTTGCACCTCACTTGGCAGAAGAACTCTGGCAAACAGTTGCTGCAACAGGTGAGTCCATCTCTTACGTAGCTTGGCCAACATGGGACGAAAGCAAATTGGTTGAAGACGAAATCGAAATCGTCGTCCAAATCAAAGGTAAAGTTCGTGCCAAACTCATGGTCGCTAAAGACCTGTCACGTGAAGAATTGCAAGAAATTGCTCTCGCTGACGAAAAAGTCAAAGCGGAGATTGATGGCAAGGAAATCGTGAAGGTGATTGCAGTACCTAATAAATTGGTTAATATCGTCGTTAAATAACGAGTTTATTAGCCCTATCTGCCACCTTCAATAGTCCACTGGACCATTGAAACCAACTAAATTGGTTAATATCGTTGTGAAATAAGATAGGAATCCTTCAGAGTAGAATCTGGAGGATTTTTTGAATCTTGATATGAAAGTATGATATACTATGTGCAACTGTAAAGTTTGAAAAGTGAATCAAGGAGAAAAACGATGCCAGTAAACGAATATGGTCAGATGATTGGTGAGTCAATGGAAGGTTATACACCAGGTGAATTGCCTGCCATTGATTTCTTAGAAGGGCGCTACGCTCGGATAGAAGCTCTTTCAGTGGAAAAGCATGCGGAGGATTTGCTAGCTGTCTATGGTCCAGATACGCCTCGGGAGATGTGGACCTACCTCTTTCAGGAGCCGATGGCAGATATGGCGGGACTGGTCACCGTCTTAAATCAGATGTTGGCTCGTAAGGATCGTTTTTACTATGCGATTATAGACAAGGCAACTGGTAAGGCCTTGGGAACTTTTTCTCTCATGCGCATTGACCAGAATAACCGAGTAATAGAAGTGGGTGCCGTCACCTTTTCACCAGCACTTAAGGGGACGAGGATAGGAACAGAAGCCCAGTATCTCTTGGCTCGCTATGTTTTTGAGGAACTCAACTATCGTCGCTATGAGTGGAAATGCGACGCTCTAAATCTTCCATCAAGACGAGCTGCGGAACGTTTGGGCTTTGTCTATGAAGGAACCTTCCGTCAGGCAGTCGTTTATAAGGGGCGTACGAGGGATACGGATTGGCTCTCTATGATTGATAAGGACTGGCCTCAAGTCAAAGCTCGTTTGGAAGCATGGCTGGCTCCTAAAAATTTTGACAAGAATGGACGGCAGTACAAGAGTTTGAGAGAAATCTAAGAGGTGTTGACATGATTACCGTTAGAAAGCAAGAATTAGTAAATATAAATGATGTTTTGCATCTCTATCAGGCAGTCGGTTGGACAAATTATACCCATCAACCTCAGATGCTGGAGAAGGCCTTGTCTCACTCATTAGCGATTTATCTGGCACTTGATGGCAATGCCGTGGTGGGCTTGGTTCGTTTGGTCGGAGATGGTTTTTCGTCGATTTTTGTTCAGGATTTGATCGTTTTGCCTACTTATCAGCACCAAGGAATTGGCAGTGCCTTGATGAAAGAGGCTTTAGCTGATTACAAAGATGCCTATCAAGTCCAACTAGTGACCGAACAGACAGAAAAAACCTTGGGATTCTATCGTTCTCTGGGTTTTGAAACCTTATCTACTTATGATTGCACAGGAATGATTTGGGTTAATCGAAAAAAATAAAAATAATTATTTTTATTAAGTAAAGTTTAAGTCTCCTCGTGTATTATATAGTTATTAGATAAAGACCTCCTAACTTTATTTAATGAAATCCCAAACTTTTCTTTTTCATCATAATCTCCTAAAGAAGTCACCCAATCAGGTGGCTTTTTTGTTGCTTGAGAAAGGAAATTCCATTTGGAAAAAATTTTTTAAAAGATAATAAATCAGAGAAAAAGTTAAGATAATTTTAAGTCTCCTCATGTATCATATAGTCATTAGATAAAGACCTCCTAACTTTATTTAATGAAATCCTAATCCTTTCTTTTTCATAATAATCTCCCTAAAGAAGCCACCCAATCAGGTGGCTTTTTTGTTTGTAACTTGGATTTTTGATATAATAGAGGCATGAGTAGAATTTTAGATAATGAGATAATGGGGGATGAGGAGTTAGTTGAACGTACGCTCCGTCCTCAATACTTACGTGAATATATCGGGCAGGATAAGGTTAAGGACCAGCTCCAAATCTTTATCGAGGCTGCCAAAATGCGTGATGAGGCGCTGGACCATGTTCTTTTGTTTGGCCCTCCAGGACTTGGGAAAACAACCATGGCTTTTGTCATTGCCAATGAACTAGGAGTCAATCTCAAGCAAACTTCTGGCCCTGTCATTGAAAAAGCAGGTGACTTGGTAGCGATTTTGAATGACTTGGAGCCTGGGGACGTCCTTTTTATTGACGAGATTCATCGCTTGCCCATGTCGGTGGAAGAGGTGCTTTATAGTGCCATGGAGGACTTCTACATTGATATCATGATCGGGGCTGGTGAAGGCAGTCGCAGTGTCCATCTGGACTTGCCGCCTTTTACCTTGATTGGTGCGACGACCCGTGCGGGCATGCTTTCTAATCCTCTGAGAGCGCGTTTCGGGATTACAGGTCATATGGAATACTATGCCCACGCTGACTTGACGGAAATTGTCGAGCGGACGGCAGATATTTTTGAGATGGAAATCACTCATGAAGCAGCTGCTGAGCTGGCCTTGCGCAGTCGAGGAACTCCTCGTATCGCCAATCGTCTCCTCAAGCGCGTGCGCGACTTTGCCCAGATTATGGGGGATGGCTTAATTGATGATGTCATTACTGATAAGGCCTTGACCATGCTGGATGTAGACCATGAAGGGTTAGACTATGTGGACCAAAAAATCCTTCGTACTATGATTGAGATGTACGGTGGTGGTCCTGTCGGTCTAGGAACTCTTTCTGTTAATATTGCCGAGGAGCGTGAGACGGTGGAGGACATGTACGAGCCCTACCTCATCCAAAAAGGTTTTATCATGCGGACACGGTCTGGACGGGTTGCAACGACTAAGGCCTACGAGCATTTGGGCTATGAGTACAATGAAAAATGAGCAAGAAATCCTAGATAGTGTTAGAGAAAATCCTGATATGATGGCTATTCTGACTATCATCCGTAACCTTGGTCTGCAAGACTCGTGGTTGGCGGCGGGCTCTGTCAGAAATTTTATCTGGAATCTCTTGTCAGACAAATCAGCTTTTGACTGTGAAACAGATGTAGATGTGATTTTCTTTGATCCAGCTATCTCTTACGAAGATACGTTGGGCATAGAGAGCAAGCTGAAAGAGGATTTCCCCCAGTATCAGTGGGAGTTGAAAAATCAGATCTATATGCATCTGCACAGTCCCCACACTGCGCCCTACACAAGTTCTCGTGATGCTATGAGTAAGTATCCAGAACGCTGCACGGCGGTAGGCCTTCGCTTGAATGAAGATTCTACTTTAGACCTCTTTGCCCCCTATGGACTCGAGGATATTTTGAACTTTCAAGTTTCCCCGACTCCTCATTTCCTAGATAATGAAGACCGAATGAAGCTCTATCAAGAGCGCTTGTCCAAGAAAAATTGGCAAGAAAAATGGAAAAACCTCACTTTCTCAAATCTTTGAAAAGAAGTTAGTGACTTGATCACATAAGAATTCTATATGTGAGCTTGTAGCCATCACAAGATAAACAGAGAAAACTAAAGGTGCAAAAAATTATATATTTAACAGGAACAACTCATTCAATCTATCATAGCTAACAAAGATACCGAATTTGTGAGATTAAGTGAGAAAAATATTTACTAGGTCTATCCTTATCGTTCTTGGAAGATAAGAATCAATGAAAATCTTATATAGATTTGTACTTAAAGGATTAAAACTGACAACTAGAAAATTAGTCTTCTCGAATAGTATGCTGGATCAGCATTATTCTAAAAAGATGAGATTCCTAGAAGTAGCTAACTCAAGCTTGAAAATTGGCATATAAACGCTTTTGAAAAGCCGTAAATTATGATACAATGTTTAGAGAAATTACTGAGACGAGGATTTAGAAAACAATGAAAGTACATTTCACAAATTTATTTGGGCAAGCATCAACGAGTGTTGCCTTGATGGCGCAGAACAATGTCATGAAAATTGTTCGAGACTTTGGAGTTAACGAACTGGGGATATATTTTTATGATGCAAGCCATGAACCGTGGGAAGAACTGAACTCGCGGATGGATGGAATTGTCGCGGGGGTATCTTATGGAGATGTCGTTTTTTTCCAATCTCCTTCATGGAATAGTGTTGAATGGGACAATCACTTGGTAGAAAAGTTAAAGCTTTCTCATGTAAAAATGGTGATGTTTATCCATGATGTTCAGCCACTAATGTTTGAGAGCAATTATTATCTTATGAAGGCCCACATTGACATGTACAACAAGTGTGATGTGGTGGTAGTACCATCCGAACAAATGTACCAGAAACTCGTTTCAGAAGGATTAACCGTCAAGAACTACGTTGTTCAAAAACTTTGGGATCTTCCTCATGGTTTGGAACTCTATACTCCAAAATTTGAGAAAAAATTAATCTTCTCAGGAGACCCATCTCGTTTTCCACATATTGTTGACTGGAAACACAGTACCCCCCTTCATGTTTATGCTACGAGAGCAGAGGGAGTAGATTATTCCAAAGTTCATCTTGAAGGTTGGCGAACTCAGCAGGAATTATTGTTGGAGTTGTCTAAAGGAGGAGGATTTGGTCTAGTATGGGGAAATTCCGAAAATCCTGCGGAAGAGCGTGACTACTACAAAGAAAATGTTTCTTATAAGTTGACAACTTATCTGGCCGCGGGTATTCCGGTGGTTGTGCCAGACTATCTTTCTAATGCGGACTATATCCGTGAGAAAGGTTTGGGCTTTGTTGTGTCCAGTTTGGAAGAAGCTAGCCGCATGGTTCAGGAATGTACGGCAGAAGAGTATGATCAAATGGTCACAAGAGCAAAATATACAGCTTACTTAATAAAAAATGGTTATTTCACAAAGAAATTGTTTATTGATTCCATGATGCTCTTAGATTAGTCAAAAGTAGGTCATCGGTTTACCACATTCAGATTTAGAAAGGAAAAATTTCAAGTCGAAGTTAGCCAGCTGAGATAATTAGTTTTTATATTAACTGTAATGGGTTGATGAAAAAATTCATCTTGGAGGGAACCAATTTGGTTCTCTCTTTTTTGATAGACGCTTAAAGCTGATTCCCTGTACTTATAAATTTAGACGTAACAAAATACCCCCCAAAACTATCTAACTTTTTTGGGGGAGGTCATATATGGAGGGGGAGAGGATTACAAAATCATCACCAAGGTCCCAATCGTAATCAGAATACAGCCAATGATTGTTTTAAACGTCAGGACATCCTGTAGCAAGAAAAAGGCTAAAACGAGTGTAATGACGAGACTAAACTTATCGACAGCAGATACCTCAGTTGCATTACCCATCTGCAAGGCCTTGTAGTAGCAGAGCCAGGAGGCACCTGTTGCCAAACCAGATAGGATGAGAAAGAACCAACTTTTTCTACTGATGTTGACAATTTCAGTCTGACTATTGGTCAGGAAAACCATAGCCCAAGCCATAAGGATGACGACGACCGTACGAATAGCTGTTGCTAGATTGGACGGAACTCCCTCAATCCCAATTTTGGCTAAAATAGAAGTTAAGGCTGCAAAGACAGCAGATAAAAGTGCGAAGAAAATCCACATGGTAACTACCTCCTCTCTCTATTATAAGTAATCGAATCCTACTTGTCAGTTCTCAAGTGAAATCGTGTTCTAATGGTATTTTAAAAAACTATACCAATTTTTATGCTTGACAAGAAAGAAAAACAAGTATATACTGTCTTTGCTGGTTCTGTAAAAGGAAAATCAGACTATACCAATTTAAGGGGAAAGCACAGCTGGTCTGTGTCGTATATACTATGTGTGGAATTGTCGGTGTTGTTGGAAACACAAATGCAACTGATATTTTGATTCAAGGACTTGAGAAACTCGAATACCGTGGCTATGATTCTGCGGGGATTTTTGTCCTAGGTGGTGCTGAAAATCACCTAGTCAAGGCTGTTGGCCGAATTGCAGAATTGTCTGCTAAAACTACTGGCGTTGAGGGAACAACTGGTATCGGGCATACTCGTTGGGCAACTCATGGGAAACCAACGGAAGACAATGCTCACCCACACCGCTCTGAGACAGGACGTTTTGTCTTGGTGCACAATGGGGTGATTGAAAACTACCTTGAAATCAAGGAAGAATACCTTGCAGGTCACCACTTCAAGGGGCAAACAGATACGGAAATCGCAGTGCACTTGATTGGAAAATTTGCGGAAGAAGATGGTCTTTCAGTTCTTGAAGCCTTCAAAAAAGCTCTTCACATCATCCGTGGTTCTTATGCTTTTGCCTTGATTGACTCTGAAAATCCAGATGTCATCTATGTGGCGAAAAATAAATCACCACTTTTGATTGGTCTTGGGGAAGGCTATAACATGGTCTGCTCAGATGCCATGGCTATGATTCGTGAAACCAACCAATACATGGAAATCCATGACCAAGAGTTGGTTATCGTGAAAGCTGATAGCGTTGAAGTTCAAGATTATGATGGCAACAGTCGTGAGCGCGCTAGCTACACTGCGGAACTTGACTTGTCTGATATCGGTAAGGGAACTTATCCTTACTACATGCTCAAGGAAATCGATGAGCAACCGACAGTTATGCGTAAGTTGATCCAAGCTTACACAGATGAGGCTGGTCAAGTAGTCGTAGACCCGTCTATCATCAAGGCTGTTCAAGAGGCAGACCGTATCTACATCCTTGCAGCTGGGACATCTTACCACGCAGGATTTGCTTCTAAAAAGATGCTAGAAGAATTGACAGATACACCAGTTGAACTTGGTATCTCATCTGAGTGGGGCTATGGGATGCCACTTCTCAGCAAGAAACCACTCTTTATCTTTATCAGCCAGTCTGGTGAAACAGCTGACAGCCGTCAAGTTTTGGTTAAAGCTAATGAAATGGGCATTCCAAGCTTGACAGTGACAAACGTGCCAGGTTCAACTCTTTCTCGTGAAGCCAACCATACTATGCTTCTTCACGCGGGTCCTGAAATTGCCGTGGCATCAACCAAGGCCTACACAGCACAAATCGCAGCTCTTGCCTTCCTTGCAAAAGCTGTCGGAGAAGCAAATGGCAATGCCAAAGCCCAAGCCTTTGACCTGGTTCATGAGTTGTCAATCGTAGCTCAGTCTATCGAATCAACTCTTTCAGAAAAAGAATTAATTGATAGTAAGGTTCGTGAGCTTCTTGAAACAACTCGCAATGCCTTTTACATCGGACGTGGTCAGGACTACTATGTTGCCATGGAAGCCAGTCTCAAACTCAAAGAGATTTCTTACATTCAATGTGAAGGTTTTGCGGCAGGAGAACTCAAGCATGGAACCATTGCTTTGATTGAAGAAGGAACGCCTGTTTTGGCCCTCTTATCAGATCCAGTCCTTGCCAACCATACTCGTGGAAATATCCAAGAGGTCGCAGCACGTGGTGCCAAAGTGCTTACAATCGCAGAAGAAAATGTTGCTAAAGAGACAGACGATATCGTCCTTACGACCGTACACCCTTACCTCTCACCAATCTCAATGGTGGTACCAACGCAATTGGTCGCTTACTTTGCAACACTTCACCGTGGCCTTGATGTGGACAAACCACGTAATCTTGCTAAGTCAGTAACTGTGGAATAAGCTAAGAAAGTCTAGTTGAACTAGGCTTTTTTCTAATGAGCAAATTCATTGAAAATAAAACTAATTAGTGATAAAATATCCTGAAACTAAAAGAGATAGCGAGGAAATAAGATGGTAGAATTAGGAATTTCAACATTTGGTGAAACAACAGCTTTGGAAGGGACTGGACAGACTTACAGTCATGCGAACGCATTCGTCAGTTGGTGGCGGAGATTGAACTGGCTGACAAGGTTGGTTTGGATGTGTATGGGATTGGGGAGCATCATCGGGAGGACTTTGCGGTATCGGCGCCAGAGCTTGTTCTTGCAGCTGGTGCGGTTAATACCAAGAAAATTCGTTTGACCAGTGCAGTCAGCATTCTCTCGAGTATGGATCCGATTCGCTTGTTCCAACAATATGCCACCATCGACGCCTTGTCAAATGGCCGTGCAGAGATTATGGCTGGGCGTGGTTCATTCACCGAATCCTTCCCCCTGTTTGGCTATAACTTGAAAGATTACGAAGCTCTCTTTGATGAAAAGTTAGATCTGCTTCAGTTGGCAAATGAAAGCACCCAAGTGAACTGGCAGGGGCAATTGACCCAAAGCATTGCTGGAAAAGAAGTTTATCCCCGTCCGGTTCAGAGGAAATTGCCATTGTGGGTGGCGACAGGTGGTCATGTAGAGTCAACAGTGAAGATTGCTCAGGCGGGGCTGCCGATTGTCTATGCCATTATCGGTGGTAATCCGCGCTACTTCAAGAAATTGATTCAAGCTTATCGTGAGATTGGTAGGGAAGCCGGTTATGCGGATAAAGGCCTGAAAGTGGGCGCTCATTCTTGGGGCTGGATTGCTGAGGATGGCGAACAGGCTGTAAAAGATTATTTCCATCCGACCAAGCAAGTGGTGGATGCGATTTCCAAGGAACGTCCACACTGGCAGGAGTTGACCTATGAGCAATATTTGGAGCAAGTTGGTCCAAATGGTGCCATGTTTGTGGGAAATCCAGACCAGGTGGCAGAAAAATTGATTCGCATGATTGAGGATTTAGACTTGGACCGTTTCATGCTCCATCTACCGCTTGGTTCCATGCCTCATGATCAAGTTTTGAGAGCTATTGAACTCTTTGGCACACAAGTGGCGCCCAAAATACGTGCTTACTTTGCCATGAAAGAGGGATTATAAAAAAATCCAATCGGCTTGATAGAAAATCTATATCAACTCCTTTTTGAAAAATAGATGAAAATAAAGTGAATCTTTGAAAGGCTAGTAACATCAAGCTTTTCAGGGATTTTTTTCTTTATAGATATAAAAATTCCCAATCAAGTCTATAGTCAATATATATTGGGAAAAGGAAAAAAGGAGTGGTAAGATGGTTTCAATCCAAATGGAAGGAGAGAGGTATGGCAAGTAAAAGAGATTTAGTCTTTAGAGCGATTCGAGGCGATGAAGTGGAAAGAGTTCCTGTGGGATTTTGGTTTCATTTTGTAACACTCGAAGAAAAGGGGCAAGGATTAAATAATCCACGTATCTTTCAAAAAAGTGTTGATGGACATCGCAACTATGTGGAAAGGATTCGTCCTGATTTTGTCAAAATTATGAGTGACGGTTTTTTCCTTTATCCAAGTAATGTCTATAATCCTAAGATTGCAAGCATTCAGGAGCTGACTTCTATTGAGTCGATTAGTGAGGATCACCCATGGATTCAGCAACAGGTGGAAGTGGTACAAGCAATTCGAGAGACCTTTACCGAAGAGATTGCTTCTTTCTACAATATCTTTTCGCCTATCTCCTACCTCAAGCGCTGGTTCCGTACAGAAACTTCTCGAGGAGATAAGGAAGTGGCTGATCTATTGCTAGAAAATCCTGAGCAATTCAGAGCGATTCTAGATGTGATTGCAGGAGATATTGCTATCCTAACTCAGAAAATCATCCAGCAAGGCGGTGTCGACGGGATTTACCTCAGCACCCAGGAAATTCAAGATGAGCGCATCACACCAGCGCTCTACCAAACCTATATCGAACCGAGCAATATAGTGATTTTGGAAGCAGCCAATCAGGTTGGTGGGATCAATATCCTCCATATTTGTGGTTTTGAAGGTGCGAGCAATGATGTGACGATATTTAAGGACTATCCAGCTCAAGTGGTCAACTGGGCGACCCACCATGAGGGTGTTAGTTTGACACAGGGTCAAGAGTTGTTTCCAGGTAAGGCCGTTTTAGGTGGATTTGAAAATGGCAAGAAAAGCTTGCTTTATCAAGGTTCCAAGGCAGAATTGCAAAATGAAACAAGGCGGTTGCTGGCTGAAGCGGGTAGTAAAGGCATTCTTCTGGGAGCTGACTGTACTGTTCCAGATGACTTTGACTTAGAGAGGTTAGACTGGATTCGGCAGGCAGCTGTTCTCTAAAAGGAGGAGCTATGAAAAGTAAAAGATGGGGCATCTTCATTGCAGTTATCAGTTTGCTGGCCTTGGTTGCCATAAGCGTTGTAAAAAATGAGCATTGTAAAAATGGAGAAAGATGTCGTGGAGTTCAGGATTTTTCCAAGTCCAGTCTCCCCTTTCTACGCTCGAATGATATCGCAAGCAGTTTATTAGTTGAAAAAGTAAGAAATGGAGAATAAGAATGTCAGAAAAAAGAGAATGGGTTTTAAAAGCATTTAAAGGTGAGAAGGTTGATCGTGTGCCAGTTGGCTTTTGGCACCATTTCACATCCGAAGACGAATGGCTACACGGTTTCTCAAATCCAGCCATTATCAAGAAGAATATCGAGGGGCATAAGCGCTTTATACGAGAAGTTCAGCCAGACTTTATCAAACTCATGAGTGATGGCTACTTTGCTTATCCAAATCCAGCGATTGCTCAAGGAAAATCACTTCAAGAATTGGCGACCATTCAACCACTCGGACCAGAGCACGCTTGGATAAAAGAGCAGGTGGACTTGGTTAAGAAAATTAAGCAAGAGTTTACAGAAGATATCGTTGCGATTTACAATATTTTTGCTCCTGTGACCTATCTCAAGTGGCTACTAGGGGAAGTGTCTGGTGGCGATGACCTCATTGCAGATTTTCTGGTGGAAGATCCTGAAGCTCTGAAGAAGGTGTTGGATGTGATTGCAGAAGATATTGCGAGTCTCAGCCGAGCTGTCATCGAAGAGGCTGGTGCTGACGGAATCTACCTCAGCGTGCAGAGTATCCAAGATCAACGAGTGTTGGCAGCAGATTATCAAGCCGTCATTGCCCCTAGCGAGATAACGGTTCTGGAAGCAGCTAGTGCTGTTGGTGGCGTCACAGTTCTTCATATCTGTGGCTACGAGGGAGCGCGAAATGATATTCACCTTTTTGCAGACTATCCAGCCCAAGTCTTTAACTGGGCTGTAGGACCAGAGGGAATCACTCTCAAGGAAGGTCGTGAGATTTTCAAGGGACGTACGGTTCTTGGAGGATTCGAAAATGGCAAGACAGGCTTACTGTATACTGGTAGCAAGGATGCCATTCAGGCTAAGGCAAAGAAACTAGTTGCAGAAGCTGGGGAACAGGGCTTGGTACTTGGGGCAGATTGTACTATTCCAAGTGATATCGCAGTTGAACGTATCCAGTGGGTGAGAGAAGCGCTTGAAAACTAAAGGAGAAAAAGATGAGTAAAAAAGCATGGATTATCGGTGGTGTAGCAGTTGTTGCAGTAATTGGGGCAACGATTATCGGGAGAAGTTTAGCTGGCGCTCCGGCCAAGGAGGGAGAAACGGCTTCATCTGCTGAAGTCATAACCTTGAAGGTTGCCCATACACAAAACTACATACCTTATGACTTTGTCAATGAAAAAGGGGAATCAGATGGTTATGAAGTAGCTGTTTTGAAGGCTGTTGATGAGAAGTTGGCAAACTATAAATTTGAATATACGGGTACCAGTGATGACGACCTCTTGATTGGTCTGGAATCAGGCAAGTATGACATCGGAACCAAGGGAGCTTGGTACACAGACGAACGAGCTAAAAAGTTTGTCATTCCATCGGAACCAGTCGGAGCGAGCATCATCGGATTTACTGTCAGAAAAGAAGATGAACAGAAATACAAAACCATTGATGACTTTGCTAAGAATAAAGGGAAATTGGTTCCTATCTCTCCACAGAATGCTCAATGGAATGTTATCACCAGCTACAATGAAAAACATCAGGATGCACCGATTGAGCTGACAGCAGCAGAATCCTTTAAGGTGGCAGATGCCTATGCCTGGGTCTTAGAAGGACGTTATGACGCCTTCTTTGATATCAAACTGTCCTTTGAAAAAGCAGTTACCGCAGAAGATGGCCCTTACCACCAATATGCGGATAAACTCAGCTGGTTCCCATACAAGGGTATTCCAACTTATCCCTTGATTCACCGTGATGAAAAGGGTGAGAAATTCGCTAAAGAATACGAAAAAGCAATCAAAGAGTTGAAAGAAGATGGCACGCTTGCTAAGCTATCTCAGCAATACTTTAAAGAAGATGTCTTTAGTTACGTAGACAAAGACTAGACCAGAAATTCCAAGACTAGAAAGGGTTTTGCATGGTTTCTTATGATTTTTCCAAGGTCTTTCAGTTTTTACCGACCTTATGGCAGGCACTTCCTATGACCTTGTCCATTCTCTTTTTTACCACTCTTCTTGGTTCCCTTTTTGGAGGTCTCTTGGCCTGGGCACAAGTAGGAGAAGACAAGAGTTTTGCAGCGATTTCCAAAGGCTATATCTTTACCCTTCGTTGTACACCGCCGATTGTCTTGCTTTTTCTAGTCTTTTATGGCTTGCCAGAATTTCTGAAATGGTGGCTTGGTTTGGATATCAACAACTGGTCTAAAACTATTTTTGTTCTCTTGACGATGATTCTCTTGTTTGCGGCTATCGTTGCCGAGGTTTTCAAGGCGGCCTATCAAGCTATTCCAAAGGGGCAGACAGAGGCAGGGCTTAGTATTGGTCTGACTCCAAGTCAAACTTTTTGGAGAATCATTTTTCCCCAAGCTTTTCAAGTTGCTCTTCCCAACATAACAACCGCTATTCTCAATCTCATGCGGGATGCTGCCTTGGCCTATACGATTGGTTTCGTTGATGTTATGGGGGCAGGCAATCTCTTGATCAGTCGCAATTTAGGGAACTACTCACTGGAAACCTATACGGCAGTTGCGCTTCTTTACTGGGGGATTGCTTTGGTTATTTCTAGCTTGAGTCGTTTGCTTGAGAAGTCTTTGGAAACAAAAGGGAGGTAAGAAATGGACATAGACTATATTGTAAAGACCTTTCTGGAGACCTTGAAAGGTGTGCCAATCACCTTGGTCATCATGATTGTGGCCATGGTCTTAAGTTTTTTACCTGCTCTATTTTTAGCCTTGGGGCAGATTTACAAGATTCGAGGGGTGAGGAGTTTTTCTCTGGTCTATCTGGCGTTTATCCGAGCGACTCCTCCGATTTTATTGATTCTCTTCTTTTATAGTTTGTTTCCAAGTCTGCTGAATCAATTTTTCAAAAGCATAGGAAGTGACTTTGATATTTTCAAACTTGATCCTCTCTACTATGCCTTTATCATTTATAGTTTGATGACAGTCGGGAGTTTGTCGGAGATTTTGCGTTCAGCTATTTTGACGGTGGACAAGGGACAACTAGAGGCGGCGCATGCGATTGGACTGACTACGACCCAGGCCTATCTAAGGATTGTTTTTCCTCAAGCCTTGCGCTCAGCCTTGCCTAACTTGGCCAATCTGGTGATCAATATCGTCAAAGGGACCTCCCTGGTCTTTGTTATGACTATCAAGGATATCACTGCTATTGCCCGTGTGGAAGCGTCCTACGGTTACCAGTATTTTGAGTCTTATTTTGTGATCTTTTTGCAGTATATTTTGATCTGTGGTTTGATTCAGTGGGGCTTCTTCCTACTGGAGAAAGGCTATGTGAAAAAAGAAAAGAGAGCAAAAGCATCTAGCGCACGTTTTGTATAGGAGGATAGGATGTTACAAGTAGAACATATCGCAAAAACATTTGGTGAGAGGCAGGTTCTGGAGGATGTCAATCTTCAGGTCAACCAAGGGGATGTCGTCGTTATTTTAGGACCATCAGGTTCGGGGAAAACGACCTTTCTCCGTTGCCTCAACCACTTAGAAAAAGCTGACAGTGGCACGTTGACCTTGGCAGGAAAGACCTATGACTTAGCTAAATTAAGCAAGAAAGACATTCTAGAAATTCGCCAAAAAACAGCCTTTGTTTTCCAACACTACAATCTATTTGCAAACAAAACTGCTCTGGAAAATATTCTAGAAGGCCTAATCGTGGCTCGTAAAGTTCCCAAGGAAGAAGCGCTTAAACGTGCAGAATCTGCCTTGGAAAAAGTTGGTTTACTTGCTTATAAGGACTACTACCCTTCACAACTATCTGGAGGACAACAACAACGAATAGGAATTGCGCGTGCCATTGCCGTCAAGCCCGAGGTCATTTTGCTAGATGAACCAACATCTGCACTAGACCCTGAGTTGGTTGGAGATGTTTTGGATGTTCTGAAACAGTTGGCGGGAGAAGGTGTGACCATGGTGGTCGTCACGCATGAGATGGGATTTGCTAGGGATGTCGCTAACCACGTTATTTTCATGGACGGAGGCCGTATCGTAGAGGAGAATAATCCACATGACTTCTTTAGTCGTCCGCAGGAAGAACGAACCAAGCAGTTTCTGGCTCGTATCTTATCAGATGCTAGCTATAGTGTAGAATATATGATTTGATGGATAAGTGCATTATGAAAGTAACTTATGAGGCAAAGTTCCAATCTATAAACTATGGAAAAAGGTGTCAGCTTGAAATGACTTTCAGAAAAAGCTAGGTTTTAGACTTAGATTGGCTATTTGAGATGATTTGAGGTACTTTTCGTACACTCAAGTGGGCAATCTTATTTTAGATTTTTCATTTCTCAAAAAACTTAAGAAAAATTTAAGCTAGGAGGTGTATACTAAGTTCATAAGTTAAGAGAAACTTAACTTAAACTCCTAAAACTTTTTCATAATAATCTCCCTATAAAACTAAGTCGCCCAATTAGGCGGCTTAATTTTTGTCTTTACGGAGAGCTAATAACTTAGCAATAGAAGAAAATAGGGAAATATGGTATAATGAAACGATAGATTTTTGAATAGGAATAAGAACATGTTTGGATTTTTTAAGAAAGATAAAGCTGTAGAAGTCGAGGTTCCAACACAGGTTCCTGCTCATATTGGCATCATCATGGATGGGAATGGTCGTTGGGCTAAAAAACGGATGCAACCACGGGTTTTTGGTCATAAGGCGGGAATGGAAGCCCTCCAAAAGGTAACCAAGGCAGCTAACAAGATGGGAGTTAAGGTCATCACGGTTTATGCCTTTTCAACGGAAAATTGGACACGCCCAGATCAAGAGGTCAAGTTTATCATGAATTTGCCAGTCGAATTTTATGATAACTACGTCCCTGAATTGCACGCAAATAACGTTAAGATTCAGATGATTGGGGAGACAGACCGTCTGCCTAAGCCGACTTTTGAAGCTTTGAAAAAAGCAGAGGAATTGACCAAGAACAATACAGGCTTGATTCTCAATTTTGCGCTTAACTATGGTGGTCGTGCTGAAATTACGCAGGCTTTTAAGAGCTTGGCTCAGGAAGTTCTAGATGCCAAAATCAATCCTGGTGATATTACAGAAGATATGATAGGGGATTATCTTTTCACACAGCGCCTGCCAAAGGATTTGCGAGATCCTGATTTGATTATCCGCACGAGTGGCGAGTTGCGTTTGAGTAATTTCTTGCCATGGCAAGCAGCCTATAGTGAGCTTTACTTTACGGATACCTTGTGGCCTGATTTTGATGAGACATCTTTGCAGGAGGCTATTACGGCCTATAATCGTCGCAATCGCCGTTTTGGAGGAGTTTAGGAGAAGATATGACCCAAGATTTACAAAAGAGAACATTGTTTGCTGGATTGGCCCTGGCTATTTTCCTTCCCATTTTGTTTGTGGGAGGACTCTTGTTGCAGGTAGGGATTGGTTTGTTAGCCATGCTGGCTGTCCATGAACTCTTGCAGATGAAGGGGCTAAAGACCATGACCATTGAGGGGGCTTTGACCCTCTTTGCGACCTTTGCCCTCACAATTCCTTTAGAAAACTATCTGACATTCCTGCCAGTTGACGGGAATGTGGTTGCCTACAGTGTTTTGATTACAATTATGCTAGGGACGACCGTTTTCAGTAAAAACTATACGATTGAAGATGCTGCCTTTCCAATTGCTGTGAGCTTTTATGTTGGTTTTGGTTTTAATGCCTTACTAGATGCTCGGGTGGCAGGTTTTGACAAGGTGCTTCTGGCCCTCTTTATCGTTTGGGCGACAGATAGTGCGGCTTACCTGATAGGGATGAATTTTGGCAAGCATAAGTTGGCACCAAGAGTTTCTCCTAATAAGAGTATTGAGGGCTTTATCGGTGGGATTCTAGGTGCGGTACTGGTAACAGCAATCTTCATGCTAGTAGACAGCACAGTTGCTCTCCCTTATGGGATTTATAGAATGAGCCTCTTTGCCGTCTTCTTCAGTGTGGCGGGTCAGTTTGGTGACTTGATTGAGAGTGCCATGAAACGCCATTTCGGTGTCAAGGATTCTGGCAAATTTATCCCTGGACATGGCGGTGTGTTGGATCGTTTTGACAGTATGCTAGTTGTCTTTCCTATCATGCACTTGTTTGGCCTGTTTTAAAGAAAGGAATATTGAATGATTGGATTGCTAACCTTTATCCTGGTTTTTGGGATTATCGTGGTGGTGCATGAGTTTGGACATTTTTATTTTGCCAAGAAATCAGGCATTCTAGTTCGTGAATTTGCTATTGGTATGGGCCCCAAGATTTTTGCCCATATCGGTAAGGATGGCACTGCTTATACCATTCGGATCCTTCCTTTAGGAGGATATGTTCGTATGGCTGGTTGGGGCGATGATGCGACGGAAATCAAGACAGGAACCCCAGTCAGTTTAACACTTGCTGATGATGGTAAGGTCAAACGGATTAACCTCTCAGGGAAGAAGTTGGATCAAACGGCTCTTCCTATGCAGGTAACCCAGTTTGACTTTGAAGACAAGCTCTTCATTAAAGGCTTGGTCTTGGAAGAAGAAAAGACCTTTGCTGTGGATCATGATGCAACGGTTGTTGAAGAAGATGGTACTGAAGTACGCATCGCTCCTCTGGATGTACAGTATCAAAATGCTTCTATCTGGGGCAAGCTCATCACCAACTTTGCAGGTCCCATGAATAACTTTATCTTAGGTGTTGTTGTTTTTTGGATCTTGATCTTTTTGCAGGGCGGTGTTAGAGATACTCAGACCAATCTCTTTCATGTCATGCCAGAGGGAGCTTTGGCAAAGGTAGGCGTAGCTGAGACCGCCCAAATTACCAAGGTCGGCTCACATGAGATTAAGAATTGGCAAGACTTGACCCAGTCTGTGGAAGCAGATACCAAGGACAAGACCGCCCCGACCTTGGATGTGACCATTTCTGAAAATGGTAGCGAAAAGCAAGTCACTGTGACGCCAGAAGAAAATCAAGGACGTTACATTCTCGGGGTTCAACCGGGGGTCAAGTCAGACTTTCTATCCATGTTTGTTGGTGGATTTACGACCGCTGCTGACTCAGGGCTCCGTATCCTTTCGGCTCTGAAAAACTTGATTTTCCATCCAGATTTGAACAAACTCGGTGGTCCCGTTGCCATTTTTAAGGCAAGTAGCGATGCTGCTAAAAATGGAATTGAGAATATCCTCTATTTCCTAGCTATGATTTCCATCAATATCGGAATTTTTAATTTGATTCCGATTCCGGCTTTGGATGGTGGAAAGATTGTGCTCAATATCCTAGAGGCTATCCGCCGGAAACCCCTTAAACAAGAAATTGAAACCTATGTCACCATGGCTGGTGTAGTTATCATGGTTGTCTTGATGCTAGCTGTGACCTGGAATGACATTATGCGACTCTTCTTTTAGATAATCGAGGAATATTATGAAACAAAGTAAAATGCTAATCCCTACGCTTCGCGAAATGCCAAGCGATGCTCAAGTTATCAGCCACGCCCTTATGTTGCGTGCTGGCTATGTTCGTCAAGTTTCTGCAGGTGTTTATTCTTACCTACCACTTGCTAACCGTGTGATTGAAAAGGCTAAGAATATCATGCGCCAAGAGTTTGATAAGATTGGTGCGGTAGAAATGCTAGCTCCGGCCCTTCTTAGTGCCGATCTTTGGCGTGAATCAGGTCGTTATGAAACCTATGGTGAAGACCTTTATAAATTGAAAAACCGTGAAAAATCGGACTTTATCCTAGGTCCGACACACGAAGAGACTTTTACAGCTATTGTTCGTGACTCTGTCAAGTCTTACAAGCAATTGCCACTCAACCTTTACCAAATCCAGCCCAAGTACCGTGATGAAAAACGTCCACGTAACGGACTTCTCCGCACGCGTGAATTTATCATGAAAGATGGATATAGTTTCCATGCTAATTATGATAGTTTGGATGTAACATATGACGAGTACAAGGCGGCCTACGAACGAATTTTCACTCGTAGTGGTTTGGATTTCAAGGCCATCATCGGTGACGGTGGCGCCATGGGTGGTAAGGATAGCCAAGAATTTATGGCGATTACACCAGCCCGTACAGACCTCGATCGCTGGGTTGTCTTAGACAAGTCAGTTGCCTCCTTTGACGAAATTCCTGCAGAAGTGCAAGAAGAAATCAAGGCAGAATTGCTTAAATGGATGGTTTCTGGTGAAGATACCATTGCCTACTCAAGTGAGTCTAGCTATGCAGCTAACTTAGAAATGGCAACAAACGAGTACAAACCAAGCAACCGTGTCGTTGCGGAAGAAGAAGTGACTCGAGTGGAAACTCCAAGTGTTAAATCCATCGATGAAGTCGCAGTCTTCCTAAATGTCCCAGAAGAACAAACAATCAAAACCCTCTTCTACATGGCAGATGGTGAGCTTGTTGCAGCCCTTCTAGTTGGAAATGACCAACTCAATGAAGTCAAGTTGAAAAACCACTTGGGTGCAGATTTCTTTGATGTTGCGAGCGAGGAAGAAGTAGCAAATGTTATCTCAGCTGGCTTTGGTTCGCTTGGCCCAGTTGGTTTGCCAGAAAATGTGAAAATCATTGCAGACCGTAAGGTACAAGATGTTCGCAATGCTGTTGTGGGGGCCAACGAAGATGGTTACCACTTGACGGGTGTGAACCCAGGTCGTGATTTCACTGCAGAATACGTAGATATCCGCGAAGTTCGTGAGGGTGAAATTTCCCCAGACGGACAAGGAGTGCTTAACTTTGCGCGTGGTATCGAAATTGGTCACATCTTTAAACTCGGAACTCGTTATTCAGCAAGTATGGGCGCAGATGTTTTGGATGAAAATGGCCGTGCTGTGCCAATCATCATGGGTTGTTACGGTATCGGTGTTAGCCGTCTTCTCTCAGCAGTTATGGAGCAACACGCTCGCCTTTTTGTCAATAAAACACCAAAAGGTGAATACCGTTATGCTTGGGGAATCAACTTCCCTAAAGAATTGGCACCATTTGATGTCCACTTGATCACTGTCAATGTCAAAGACGAAGAAGCGCAAGCCTTGACAGATAAACTGGAAGCTAACTTGATGGATGCTGGTTACGAAGTCTTGACAGACGACCGTAACGAACGTGTCGGAGTGAAGTTTAGCGATAGCGACTTGATTGGTCTGCCAATCCGTATCACTGTTGGGAAGAAAGCAGCCGATGGCATCGTAGAAGTTAAGATTAAGGCGACTGGTGACACCATCGAAGTTCATGCAGACAACTTGCTCGAAACCCTTGAAATCCTCAGCAAGAAATAAAAACTATAATCAGAAGAAAAACAAGGCAAAAATGTAACTAGTTTTTACCTTGTTTTTTCTATATAATGGGAAAAATGAATAAACGAAGAGGTAAAGCTATGCTAAAATTTCCAAAGGATTTTGTCTGGGGTTCCTCCACTTCTGGACCACAGACAGAAGGGCGAGTGCCAGGTGACGGCAAGGGAGATAATCTCTGGGATTATTGGTATCAAGTAGAGCCAAACCGCTACTACAATGGAATTGGACCTGATAAAACATCGACCTTCTATGAAAACTGGGAAAAGGATATTGAGCTTTTGGTAGAGACTGGGCATACAGCCTTCCGAACTTCTATTCAGTGGTCTCGTATTTTCCCGCAAGGTCGTGGAGAGGTCAATCCGCAAGGGGTGGCTTTCTACCGTCAGGTTTTTGAGGCTATTAAGGCCAAGGGGATTCGTCTCTTAGTCAATCTCTATCACTTCGACCTGCCATTTGCCCTCCAAGAAGACGGCGATGGTTGGGAAAATAAGGAAACTGTCAAGGCTTATGAAGACTATGCTCGTTTTTGTTTTGAGACTTACGGTGACTTGGTAGACCAATGGATTACCTTCAATGAACCCATTGTACCCGTAGAGTTTGGTTATTTCTATGATGCCCACTATCCTCACAAGGTAGATGCCAATGCGGCGGTTAAGGTTGCCTATCATACGCAACTGGCTAGTAGTCTTGCGGTGAAGGCCTGTCATGAGATTTTGCCGGGTTCGAAGATTGGGGTTGTTCTTAACTTGACACCAGCTTACCCACGTAGCCAGCATCCTGCAGATGTCAAGGCCGCTCGCATTGCCGATCTCTTTCAAGCTCAATCTTTCCTAGATCCGTCTGTCTTGGGGACTTATCCAGAGGAATTGGTGGAAATTTTGTCTGAGCATGATTTGCTACCAGAGTACACTGTTGAAGAGTTAGAGCTTATTCGTGACCATACAGTGGACTTTCTTGGAGTCAACTATTACCAACCTTTGCGTGTCATGGCGCCACGTTTTGCCAAGCATCCAGACAGTCCGCTCTTGCCAGAACATTTTTACGAGCCTTATGTTATGCCTGGTCGTAAGATCAATCCCCACCGCGGTTGGGAAATCTATGAGCAAGGGATTTAT
This sequence comes from Streptococcus oralis, assembly GCF_016028255.1. Classification (NCBI taxonomy): domain Bacteria; kingdom Bacillati; phylum Bacillota; class Bacilli; order Lactobacillales; family Streptococcaceae; genus Streptococcus; species Streptococcus oralis. The sequence continues at coordinate 170,698 of NZ_CP065707.1, read as the reverse complement.
GATATTGCCCAAAATATCAAGGAAAATTATGGTAATATTGAGTGGATGTTGACAGAGAATGGCATGGGTGTTGAAGGTGAAGACAAGTTCCGTGAGAATGGCATGATTCAAGACGACTATCGTATCGACTTTGTCAAAGGGCATCTGCGTGAACTTCACCGTGCCATTGAAGACGGGGCCAACTGTAAGGGTTACTTGATTTGGACCTTTCTTGATTGTTGGTCATGGCTCAATAGCTATAAAAACCGCTATGGTCTAGTTGAGCTTGACTTGGAAACGCAGGAACGCCACCTGAAGAAATCAGGCCACTGGTTCAAAGAGCTCAGCGACAATAATGGATTTTAAGAATAAAAGTGAGATGAAAATCATCTCACTTTTTAATATGTGACTACGAGTCAGTATAGTTTTATCTATTACAAGTATGATAAAATCTTTCCATCTAAGTCGCGAGGGAGATGGTACTGGCTATATATTTTCTTTAATTATGGTAAAATAGTAAGAGAATAATGTGAGGAAATTGAATGTCAAGTAAGTTTGAAATTTTAATGAATCAACTGGGAATCTCTGATCAGCTGCGACAGGATCCTGCTCTTGTTGATGCAAGTATTGAGCGTGTTGTGGTTCATAAAATTAGTAAGATTTGGGAATTTCATTTTGTATTTTCTAAAATTTTACCTATCGAAATATTTCTAGAGTTAAAGAAAGGGCTTAGTGAAGAATTTTCTAAGACTGGGAATAAAGCTGTTTTCGAAATCAAGGTGCTCTCTCAGGAATTTTCAAATGAACTCTTGCAGGCCTACTATAGGGAGGCTTTTTCTGAAGGTCCATGTGCTAGCCAAGGATTTAAGTCTCTTTATCAGAATTTGCAAGTTCGTGCGGAAGGAAATCAACTCTTTATTGAAGGTTCAGAGGCGATTGATAAGGAACACTTTAAGAAAAATCATCTTCCTAATTTAGCAAAGCAACTTGAAAAGTTTGGTTTTCCAGCTTTTGTATGCCAAATAGAAAAGAATGATGCCCTTACACAAGAGCAGGAGAAAGCCTTCCATACGGAGAATGAACAAATTGTACAGGCTGCCAATGAAGAGGCTTTGCGGGCTATGGAACAACTAGAACAAATGGCTCCTCCTCCAGTAGAAGAGAAACCAGCCTTCGATTTTCAGGCTAAAAAAGCTGCGGCTAAGCCAAAACTAGATAAGGCAGAAGTTACCCAGATGATCGACGTGACAACTGAGGAAAATCGTCTAGTCTTTGAAGGGGTCGTTTTTGATGTGGAACATAAAGTGACCAGAACTGGTCGCGTTTTGATCAATTTTAAAATGACGGACTACACTTCAAGTTTTTCAATGCAAAAATGGGTTAAGAATGAAGAAGAGGCTCAGAAGTTTGACATCATTAAGAAGAATTCTTGGCTCCGAGTTCGTGGAAATGTAGAGATGAATAACTTCACACGCGATTTGACCATGAACGTGCAGGATGTGCAGGAAGTTGTTCACTATGAGCGGAAGGATTTGATGCCAGAAGGTGAGCGTCGGATTGAGTTTCATGCTCATACCAATATGTCAACCATGGATGCTTTACCAGAGGTTGAAGAAATCGTTGCGACAGCTGCTAAGTGGGGACACAAGGCGGTTGCCATCACGGACCATGGGAATGTCCAGTCCTTCCCACATGGCTACAAGGCAGCTAAGAAAGCTGGAATTCAACTTATCTATGGAATGGAAGCCAATATCGTGGAGGACCGTGTCCCTATCGTTTACAACGAAGTGGAGATGGACTTGTCAGAAGCGACCTATGTAGTTTTTGACGTGGAAACGACGGGACTTTCAGCCATCTATAATGACTTGATTCAGGTTGCGGCCTCTAAGATGTACAAGGGGAATGTTATTGCCGAATTTGATGAATTTATCAATCCTGGGCATCCCTTGTCAGCCTTTACTACTGAGTTAACAGGTATTACAGATGATCATGTCAAAAATGCCAAACCACTGGAACAAGTTTTACAAGAATTCCAAGAGTTTTGCAAGGATACAGTCTTAGTTGCTCACAATGCGACCTTTGACGTTGGCTTTATGAATGCTAACTATGAGCGTCATGGTCTGCCTAAGATTAGCCAGCCAGTCATCGATACGCTGGAGTTTGCTAGAAATCTCTATCCTGAGTATAAACGCCATGGTTTGGGGCCTTTGACCAAGCGTTTTGGTGTAGCACTTGAACACCACCACATGGCTAATTACGATGCGGAAGCTACAGGTCGTCTGCTTTTCATCTTTATCAAAGAGGTAGCAGAAAAACATGGTGTGACCGATCTGGCTAGGTTAAATATTGATCTAATCAGTCCAGACTCTTATAAAAAAGCTCGAATCAAGCATGCGACTATTTATGTCAAGAATCAAGTTGGTTTAAAAAATATTTTTAAGCTGGTTTCTTTGTCTAACACCAAGTATTTTGAAGGGGTGCCACGGATTCCGAGAACGGTTCTAGATGCCCATCGGGAGGGTTTGATTTTGGGGTCGGCTTGCTCGGAGGGTGAAGTTTTTGACGCAGTCGTTTCCCAAGGTGTGGACGCGGCGGTTGAAGTGGCCAAGTATTATGACTTTATCGAGGTCATGCCACCAGCTATCTATGCTCCCTTGATTGCCAAGGAGCAGGTCAAGGATATGGAGGAACTCCAGACTATTATCAAAAGTTTGATAGAGGTTGGAGACCGTCTTGGTAAGCCTGTTCTAGCTACGGGAAATGTCCATTATATCGAACCGGAAGAAGAGATTTACCGTGAAATTATCGTACGTAGTTTGGGGCAAGGGGCTATGATTAACCGAACCATCGGTCATGGTGAACATGCCCAACCAGCTCCTCTTCCGAAAGCTCATTTTCGAACGACTAATGAGATGTTGGATGAATTTGCCTTCTTAGGCGAGGAACTGGCTCGTAAACTGGTTATTGAAAATACCAATGCCTTGGCAGATATCTTTGAACCCGTTGAGGTTGTAAAAGGTGACTTGTACACACCTTTCATCGATAAGGCTGAAGAAACGGTTGCTGAGTTGACCTATAAGAAAGCTTTTGAAATTTATGGAAATCCGTTGCCAGATATCGTTGATTTGCGGATTGAAAAAGAATTGACTTCTATTCTGGGGAATGGATTTGCCGTGATTTATCTGGCATCGCAGATGCTGGTGCAACGTTCCAATGAACGAGGCTACTTGGTTGGTTCTCGTGGGTCTGTTGGGTCCAGTTTTGTTGCGACTATGATTGGGATTACGGAGGTTAATCCTCTCTCTCCTCATTATATTTGTGGTCAGTGTCAGTACAGCGAGTTTATCACGGATGGTTCTTACGGTTCAGGTTTTGATATGCCCAATAAGGACTGTCCAAACTGTGGTCATAAACTCAGCAAAAATGGGCAGGATATTCCGTTTGAGACCTTCCTTGGTTTTGATGGGGACAAGGTTCCCGATATTGACTTGAACTTCTCGGGAGAAGACCAGCCTAGCGCCCACTTGGATGTGCGTGATATCTTTGGTGAGGAATATGCCTTCCGTGCAGGAACGGTTGGTACGGTAGCTGCTAAGACTGCCTATGGCTTTGTCAAGGGCTATGAGAGAGATTATGGCAAGTTCTATCGTGATGCAGAGGTGGAGCGGCTAGCTCAAGGTGCTGCTGGTGTCAAGCGGACAACGGGACAACACCCAGGGGGAATCGTTGTTATCCCTAACTACATGGATGTTTACGACTTTACGCCAGTCCAGTATCCAGCGGATGACGTGACGGCTGAATGGCAGACCACCCACTTTAACTTCCACGATATCGATGAGAATGTCCTCAAACTCGATGTGCTGGGGCATGATGATCCGACCATGATTCGAAAATTGCAGGACTTGTCTGGTATTGATCCTAATGAAATTCCTATGGATGATGAAGGTGTGATGGCCCTCTTTTCAGGGACTGATGTGCTAGGGGTGACTCCTGAACAAATCGGAACACCGACGGGTATGCTGGGGATTCCAGAGTTTGGAACCAACTTCGTACGTGGGATGGTAGATGAGACGCATCCGACAACTTTTGCAGAGTTGCTTCAGCTGTCTGGGTTGTCTCACGGTACCGATGTGTGGTTAGGAAATGCACAAGATTTGATCAAGCAAGGAATTGCAGACCTATCAACCGTTATTGGTTGTCGGGATGACATCATGGTTTACCTCATGCATGCTGGTCTCGAACCTAAGATGGCCTTTACCATCATGGAACGGGTACGTAAGGGTTTGTGGTTGAAGATTTCCGAAGAGGAGCGAAATGGCTATATCGAAGCTATGAAGGCCAATAAGGTGCCCGAGTGGTATATCGAGTCTTGTGGGAAAATCAAGTATATGTTCCCCAAAGCCCATGCGGCAGCCTACGTTATGATGGCCTTGCGTGTGGCCTACTTCAAGGTTCACCATCCGATTTATTATTACTGTGCTTACTTCTCTATCCGCGCCAAGGCCTTTGATATCAAGACCATGGGTGCCGGCTTGGATGCTATTAAGCGCAGAATGGAAGAAATCGCTGAAAAACGGAAGAACAATGAAGCCTCTAATGTGGAAATTGACCTCTATACAACTCTTGAGATTGTCAATGAAATGTGGGAACGTGGCTTTAAGTTTGGCAAACTCGATCTTTATCGTAGTCAGGCGACAGAGTTCCTCATTGATGGGGATACCCTCATTCCACCATTTGTAGCAATGGATGGTCTGGGAGAGAACGTTGCTAAGCAGTTGGTGCGTGCGCGTGAAGAGGGTGAGTTCCTCTCTAAGACAGAACTACGCAAGCGCGGTGGACTCTCATCAACCTTGGTTGAAAAGATGGATGAAATGGGGATTCTCGGAAATATGCCAGAGGATAACCAGTTGAGTTTGTTTGATGAGTTGTTTTAAAGGAGATGAGGAATAGTAAAATGAAACTAAGAATTTTTGCAGAAGATAAACCAGCTGAAAAGGTTTTTGACTATCAGTTAGAGCTGGCAGATGAAACAATTATTCTATCGACAGCACTCTTGTCTGGTGCCATTGCTTTAGCAGGATTGTTTTCTGCTTTGAAAGAAAAATAGAAAAGGAAGAATAGAATGGTTTTACCAAATTTTAAAGAAAATCTAGAAAAATATGCGAAATTGTTGGTTGCGAACGGAATTAACGTACAACCTGGTCACACCTTGGCTCTCTCTATCGATGTGGAGCAACGCGAGTTGGCTCACTTGATCGTCAAAGAAGCTTATGCTTTGGGTGCGCATGAGGTCATCGTTCAGTGGACAGATGATGTCATCAACCGTGAGAAATTCCTCCACGCGCCGATGGAGCGTCTAGACAATGTGCCAGAATACAAGATTGCTGAGATGAACTACCTCTTGGAAAACAAGGCTAGCCGTCTTGGTGTCCGTTCTTCTGATCCAGGTGCCTTGAACGGAGTAGACGCTGACAAGCTTTCGGCTTCTGCCAAAGCTATGGGACTTGCCATGAAGCCAATGCGTATCGCAACGCAATCCAACAAAGTTAGCTGGACTGTAGCAGCCGCTGCTGGACTTGAATGGGCTAAGAAAGTCTTTCCAAATGCCACAAGCGACGAAGAAGCAGTTGACCTCCTCTGGGACCAAATCTTCAAAACTTGCCGTGTCTACGAAGAAGATCCCGTTAAGGCTTGGGAAGAGCATGCAGCTATCCTCAAGAGCAAGGCAGAAATGCTAAATAAAGAACAATTCTCAGCCCTTCACTACACAGCGCCAGGGACAGATTTGACTCTTGGCTTGCCAAAGAACCACGTTTGGGAATCAGCTGGTGCTGTCAATGCACAGGACGAAGGATTCTTGCCAAATATGCCGACAGAAGAAGTCTTTACGGCCCCTGACTTCCGTCGTGCAGATGGTTATGTAACTTCTACAAAACCACTTAGCTATAACGGCAATATCATCGAAGGGATTAAAGTAACCTTCAAGGATGGTCAAATCGTGGATATTTCAGCTGAGAAGGGTGATCAGGTCATGAAAGACCTTGTCTTTGAAAATGCGGGCGCGCGTGCCTTGGGTGAATGTGCCTTGGTACCAGATCCAAGTCCAATTTCTCAATCAGGCATTACCTTCTTCAACACCCTTTTCGATGAGAATGCTTCAAACCACTTGGCTATCGGTGCAGCCTATGCGACTAGCGTCGTTGGTGGCGCAGAGATGAGCGAAGAAGAACTTGAAGCTGCGGGACTTAACCGTTCAGATGTTCACGTGGACTTTATGATTGGTTCTAATCAGATGGATATCGATGGTATCCGTGAGGATGGAACACGCGTACCCCTTTTCCGCAATGGAGATTGGGCAATTTAAGGAGTTACAATGCTAGGAAGTATGTTTGTTGGTCTCCTAGTGGGACTCTTGGCAGGTGCTTTGACCAATCGCGGAGAAAGTATGGGATGCTTTGGGAAGATGTTTCTCGGCTGGATTGGTGCCTTTCTGGGGCATCTGCTCTTTGGAACTTGGGGACCAATTTTAGCGGGAACAGCTGTTATTCCTGCCGTTTTGGGAGCCATGCTTGTCTTAGCTATCTTCTGGAGACGAGGAAGTTAAGTTCCTAAATCTGAAAAGAAAAGGAGGTTGGTCATTGTACCAGCCTCCTTTTGAGTATGATATAATAGTTCTATGAGATTAGATAAATTTTTAGTTGCCTGTGCTGTGGGGAGTCGGACAGAAGTCAAAAACTTGCTCAAGGCTGGACGCGTGACAGTAAATGGTAAAAAAGAAAAGTCAGCTAAATTGCAGATTAATGAAGAAAGAGATGAGATTCGCTTTGATGGCCAAGTGCTGGAGTATGAAGAGTTTGTCTACTACATGATGAACAAGCCCCAAGGAGTCATTTCAGCGACTGAGGATTCTAAACACAGAACAGTGTTGGACTTGTTGGATGATATTGCTCGGACCAAGGAAGTTTTTCCAGTAGGGCGCTTGGATATTGACACGCATGGCCTCCTGCTTTTGACCAATGACGGCCAGCTTGCCCATGCTCTTCTTTCGCCTAAACGTCATGTGGATAAGACTTATCTAGCTCAAGTCAAAGGTATTATGACCCAAGAAGATGTGGAGACATTTGCCAAGGGCATTCCGCTCAAGGACTTTACCTGCCAGCCGGCTAAGCTGGAGCTTGTGTCTATTGATAGAGAAAAGAATCAAAGTCTGGTTCGTGTGACCATTGCTGAAGGGAAGTTTCATCAAGTCAAACGCATGGTAGCTTACTGTGGCAAGGAAGTAATAGACCTGCAACGTTTGACGATGGGGACTCTAGTTTTGGATGAGAATTTGAAACGGGGAGAATGGCGTCGTTTGAGCAAGGAGGAAGTAGAAAACCTACTTGCAAGCGTAGGCTAGTTCAATATATGTTAGTAAAAAGGCGAGGAGAATGTCCCTGCCTTTTTCGTTTTTCAGTTGCTTCATTTGTGAAAAGAGTTATAATAGACAGTAGAATAAAAGGAGGAATCTATGAACGCGATTCAAGAATCATTTACTGATAAATTATTTGCCAACTATGAAGCAAATGTCAAATACCAAGCGATCGAAAACGCAGCTAGCCACAACGGAATTTTTGCAGCTCTAGAACGCCGTCAAAGCCATGTAGACAATACACCTGTTTTCTCGCTTGATTTGACCAAGGACAAGGTTACCAACCAGAAAGCCTCTGGTCGTTGCTGGATGTTTGCAGCCCTTAATACCTTCCGTCACAAACTCATCTCTCAATACAAGCTCGAAAACTTTGAACTGTCACAAGCCCACACCTTCTTCTGGGACAAGTATGAGAAATCAAACTGGTTCTTGGAGCAAGTCATTGCGACTGCAGACCAAGAATTGACGAGCCGCAAGGTTAGCTTCCTACTCCAAACACCTCAACAAGACGGTGGACAGTGGGATATGGTCGTTGCCCTCTTTGAGAAATACGGTGTCGTGCCTAAGTCTGTTTATCCCGAGTCTATCTCATCTAGCAACAGCCGTGAGCTAAATGCTATTCTCAACAAATTGCTTCGCCAAGATGCTCAAATCTTGCGTGATTTGTTGGCTTCTGGTGCAGACCAAGCGACTGTTCAAGCTAAGAAAGAAGACCTCTTGCAAGAAATCTTTAACTTCCTTGCCATGTCCTTGGGTCTTCCACCACGTCAGTTTGACTTTGCTTATCGTGACAAGGATGATAACTACCAAAGTGAAAAGGGCATCACACCACAAGAGTTTTACAAGAAATATGTCAATCTTCCTCTAGAAGATTATGTTTCGGTTATCAATGCTCCAACTACCGACAAACCTTACGGTAAATCTTATACAGTTGAGATGTTGGGAAATGTCGTCGGTAGCCGTGCAGTTCGTTATATCAACGTTCCAATGGAGCGCTTGAAAGAATTGGCGATTGCCCAAATGCAGACAGGAGAAACTGTTTGGTTTGGTTCAGATGTCGGCCAACTCAGCAACCGTAAAGCTGGAATCCTTGCGACAGATGTTTATGACTTTGAATCAAGCATGGACATTCAACTCACTCAAGACAAGGCTGGACGCTTGGACTACAGCGAAAGCTTGATGACCCACGCCATGGTCTTGACAGGTGTGGACTTGGATGAAAACGGCAAGTCAACCAAGTGGAAGGTTGAGAACTCTTGGGGAGACAAGGTCGGTACAGATGGTTACTTTGTTGCCTCAGACGCTTGGATGGACGAATACACTTACCAAATCGTTGTTCGTAAGGAATTGTTGACAGCAGAAGAACGAGCTGCCTATGAAGCAGAACCAATCGTGTTAGCACCATGGGATCCAATGGGTGCCTTGGCAGAATAAATCATAAAGAAAAGAGGTTAGGGAAATCCTAGCCTCTTTTTAAGTTCTTCTTAAAGTGGCGATAGATGATGCTTACCAAGGGAGTTCTTCTTATTTTAAGTCTTTAAGTGACAGAGGAAAGGATATGTGTTATTATAGTAGTACAAAAGGATATCGGAGTAGAAATGAAGTATTTAAGCAGTCAAGACATCAAGGATCGTCAACGAAATATTAGTGACATTAAACCTTATAAAACAACAAAGGAAATCGTCGTTTCAAATATCTTTACCTTCTTTAATGCCATGAACTTGGCTCTGGCAGTTCTGGTAGCCACAACCTTGCGATTTGAAAATATGCTCTTTTTAGGTGTGATTGCTATCAATACAGCCATCGGTATTTTCCAAGAAGTGCGTTCAAAAAATGCTCTGGAAAAGCTAAGTTTGCTTGGTAAAAGTAAGTATAGGGTCAACCGAGATGGTCAAACGATTGAGATTGATCCGGAGGACATAGTTCTAGGGGAGTATCTGCATCTCAATCTGGGTGATCAGGTGCCTGTCGATGCAGAAGTGCTTGAAGGGAATATTGAAGTGGATGAGTCTTTGCTGACTGGTGAGAGTGATTCGATCTTTAAAACGGTTGGTGATAAGCTGATGAGCGGAAGCAATGTCGTCAGCGGTACTTGTCTGGTTACGGCAACGGCTGTGGGTCCCGATAGCTACATCAATAAACTCGCAAAATCCAGCAAGGAATTTAAAAAATATCCTTCTCAACTACGCGATTACATGGATAAGATTCTAAAAATCGTCTCTATCTTGCTGGTGCCAGTTGCCATTCTGCTCTATGTCAGAGGTTTTAGTCTAGGGCGGTCTTATGTTGAGATTGTCTTAGGAAGTTCTGGAGCCTTGGTCGGCATGATTCCAGAGGGATTGATTCTCCTGGTCAGTGTGTCTCTGGCGGTAGCGGCCATGAAGCTGGCTAAAAAGAAGGTTCTGGTGCAGGAACTATACTGTGTGGAGACCTTGGCGCGTGTAGATGTTCTTTGTTTTGATAAGACAGGAACCATCACGACTGGTAATATGAAGGTCCGAGAAATGGATGCTAATTTAGCAGAGAAACTGTCTTCGTATCTGGCTTATTTTGAGGATGAAAATGCGACGTCGCGGGCTCTGAAGACTTACTTAACCTGTGAGAAAAAGTGGGACGTTCAAGAAGTTGGTGCCTTTTCAAGTAAAAACAAGTATTCCTTTGTTCAAGTAAAAGACGGTGGAACCTATTTCTTCGGGGCTTATGAGTTTCTCGGCTTTACCCAAGCGATGGATCCTTACTATGAACATCTAAAACAGCAAGGTTTTCGAATCTTATCGCTTGCTCATAGCAAGGACCAGATTACAAGCCCAGACGATATGGAACTATTAGGGCATGTCGTTCTGTCAGATGAGATCAAGGATAATACCAAGGAAACCTTTGACTATTTCGAGTCACAAGGTGTTGAAGTGAAGATTATCAGTGGGGATAATCATGTGGCTGTATATGGGGTTGCTCGTAAGGCAGGATTTAAAGAATCAGCGCGAGCAATTGATATGACCAAGGTGAGTGATGAGGACTTTGAAAGAGTGGTCTTGGAACATGACATCTTTGGTCGGGTGACACCTGAACAGAAAGAAAAGATGGTGACCGTTTTGCAAAATGCTGGTAAAACAGTTGCTATGAGTGGCGACGGGGTCAATGATGTTCTGGCTCTCAAGAAAGCAGATATTAGTTTTGCCATGAATGGTGCTACTAGCGCAGCTAAAAGCGTCTCCAATATCGTCTTTCTCACTGATGATTTTGCAGTATTTTATGATATCTTGATGGAAGGCCGCCGTGTCATCAATAACATCCAAAAAGTCGCCTCCCTCTTTCTAACAAAGACTTTCTTTTCCATTGTATTTGCGATTCTAAGTGTGATATTTGGTTTGGAATTTGCCTTTATCCCCATTCAGTTTACAATCATTTCAGCCATTACGATTGGGATTCCATCCTTCTTCCTGACTTTTGAGTCCAATAAAGAAAAGGTTAGCACACATTTTATGAGAGATATTCTAACCAACGCGGCGATTGGTGGTGGCATTCTAGTCGCTAGTGTTCTCTTGACGAACTTCTTTATCACTGTCCCAGGTCAGGTCAAATTTATTTGCTTCCTCCTTGCTTTGATCAATGGTCTGTGCCTGGTTGCCAAGGTCAGCCTTCCCTTTAATCGATACAAGCTACTCTTGCTCACGTTTTTGAGCCTTGCAGCCCTTGTTGGCGTACTTGCCAATACTTTTATCCTGCAAGGAGCTTTTGTGCCTTTAGAAGCCAATCAGATGCTCTATGTTGCCATTCTAGCAGTGGCGATTGGAGGTTTTCATTATCTGACTAGGAGAAAAAGTTGACACACAAAAAGAATCAGGGTTTAATCCTGATTCTTTTTATCTATATTCTCGATGGCTTGGATTACATGATACCGAAGAAACGAGCTGCGATACCTACTGCAAAGAGAGCAAGGATGATTGTGATTGGTGATACTTTTTTCTTAAGCAACCACATGCAGAGGAAAGTAAGGAGAAGTCCCATCAATCCTGGAATCAATGAGTTCAACTGGCCTTGGAGAGTTTGTGGTTGAATCTTATCTAGGCTCAATCCACCAAGTGCTTGACCAAGGATTCCTTTCAATTCAGCACCTGATACAGGTCCTTCTGGGAAGTTGATGTAAGCTCCTTCAGCCAATTGTTTACCTGGAAGGTTAACAGTAAAGTTGATAGATACCCAACGTTGTACAAGAACGGCAAGGATGAACATACCGAGGATAGAAGCTCCTTTGGTGATGTCCTTCAAGATACCACCAGACATGTCTTTAGTGATTTCAGATCCAGCTTTGTAACCGAACTCTTGTGTGTACCATAGGAAGGCCATACGGATAGCATTCCATCCGAAGAAGAAGAGAAGGGGACCAACAAGGTTACCAGATGCAGCAAGTGAAGCACCAAGGGCTCCAAGGATAGGACGAACTGTAAACCAGAAGACTGGGTCACCGATACCAGCAAGAGGTCCCATCATACCGATTTTAACCCCTTGGATAGCCGCGTCGTCGATTTCAACACCGTTAGCGCGTTCTTCTTCAAGAGCAAGAGTAACCCCCATGATTGGAGCAGCTACGTATGGATGAGTGTTAAAGAACTCAAGGTGACGCTCAAGAGCAGCCGCTTGGTCTTCTTTTTTAGTGTACAATTTTTTGATAGCTGGGATCAATGAGTAAGCCCAACCCAAGTTTTGCATACGTTCATAGTTCCAAGAACCTTGAAGGAATTGTGAACGCCACCAAACTTTTTGACGATCTGATTTTGATAATTGAATTTTTTCAGCCATGATTGTTCCCCTTTCTAGTAGTCTTCTAGGATATCACCGATTGGGTCGTTAGAAGTTGCAGCTCCGCCGCCACCGTTTCCACCTTGTTTTGAAAGGTTAAGGTAGATGAAGGCAAGGGCAACACCGATGACACCAAGGGCAATCAAAGTCAATTGAGAAATAGCTGCAAGAGCGAAACCGATAGCGAAGAATGGCCATACTTCACGAGTTGCCATCATGTTGATAACCATAGCGTAACCAACGGCAACGACCATAGCACCACCGACAGCCATACCACCATTCAACCATTCTGGCATTAGGCCAAGAGCGTCTTTAACAGCAGAAGCTGGGATAGCGATAAGGAAGGCTGCAGGGATCGCGATACGAAGACCCTGAAGAATAAGGGCAAAGTAGTGAGCGCGTTCAACAGCCGCAATGTTTCCATCTTTAGCAGCAGCGTCAGCAGAGTGAACCAAGGCAACTGAGATTGTACGAACAATCATTGTCAAGAATAGTCCAGCTACGGCAAGAGGGATAGCTGTTGCCGTTGCAACGGCGATACCTTCAGTAGTAAAGTTACCACCTTTGATCAAGATAATCGCTGCAGCAACAGATGCAAGAGCAGCGTCAGGAGCTACGGCAGCTCCGATGTTAGCCCAACCAAGGGCGATCATTTGAAGAGATCCACCAAGCATAACACCTGCTTCGAGGTTACCTGTTGCAAGTCCGATAAGGGTACATGCGACGATTGGTTGATGGAATTGGAATTGGTCGAGGATACCTTCAAGACCTGCAAGGAAGGCAACAACTACAACCAAGATAGCAGAAATGATTGAAATATCTGACATGGTTTTATTCCTTTTCTATTTAATTTTAATAAAGTGTAAAATCTTTCTTCCAAGAGTTCGAAAGAAGAAGATTCTAATTATTGAACGTTTGCTTTGTTAATCAAGTCAAACAAATCTTTTTTCGTGTCGTTTGGTACTTTACGTACGTCAAATTCAACACCGAGGTCACGCATTTTTTCAAAGGTTGCAACGTCTTCTTTGTCCATAGACAAAACGTTGTTAATCATTGTTTTACCTGTTGAGTGAGCCATAGAACCAACGTTAAGGGTCTTGATTGGCACGCCACCTTCGATAGCACGAAGTGCATCTTGCGGAGTTTCAAACAAGATAAGGGCATGAGTGTCACCGAAACGTGGGTCTTTTGCAACGTCAATCAATTTTTGGATTGGAACAACGTTGGCTTTTACTCCGTTAGGAGCTGCTTGTTTGATCAATTCTTTACGAAGATCGTCGTTTGCGACGTTGTCTGAAGCAACGATGATACGATTTGCTTTTGAATCTGGAGTCCAAGCAGTCGCAACCTGACCGTGAAGGAGACGAGTGTCAAGACGGGCAAGATTGATTTTCAGTTTACCGTCACCGATAACAGTTCCTTCTGGAATAGCAGCTTGGGCAGCAGGAGCAGCTGCAGCAGTGGCAACTTCCTCAACTGGGTTAAGCTCTTCTGGAAGAGCCTTGATGCCATCTTTGGCTTCTTTAATGATATTCGCAGCGACTTTTTCCACACCTGCATTAGCGTCCATAAGGCGCTCAGTGTAGGCTTGGATCAACATCGGCAAGTTAAGTCCAGTGATGATGGCAAACTTACGTTCTGGATTTTCTCCCATCACGCGGCTAGCTTGGTTGAATGGAGATCCACTCCAAAGGTCAGCCAATACTAGAACCTCATCTTCTGCGTCAAATGCAGCCACAGCGTTGTTGAATTTAGCGTAAAGATCATCTGGACCTTCATTTGGCATAAAGGTTACAACTTGAACCTTTTCTTGTTCACCAAAGATCATAGATCCAGACTGATGAATACCCGCAGCAAATTCGCCGTGGCTCGCAATAATGATTCCGATACTCATTATTGTCATTCCTCCTTTAAAATGTTTGACTATTTGTTTAAGAAAACTTTAAGCCTAACTTTAAGTATAAACCGTTTTCAAACAAAAATCAACCATTTCTTATAAATATGTATTGGTTTTCAATGAAAACTCGCTTACAAAATGTTAATATATAAACCTTTTGTAGAAATGTTTAAAAAGATAAGGGAGTAATTTAATATAAAAAAATGAAAACAGGCCGATTAATTGAAAAATTGTGAAAATCAAAAAAGCTAGCACAAGCTAACTTTTTGAGTGTCATAGGAACAAATCTTGTAGGGTATGGGCAACACCATCTTCATCGTTTGTCAGAGAGAGTTGTTCATCTGCATATGGTAGCAAATCGGGATTGGCATTTTTCATGGCATATCCCTTGCCTGCAAATGCCAACATTTCGGTATCATTATGCTCATCACCAAAGGCAATCAAATCTTGTCTGTCACGGTTCATAACATTGAGTAAGTATTCTAAGGCAAAGGCTTTGTTGACCCCTTTTGGTGTACATTCGAGAATGTTGAGGGGTCCTCCCCAGGTATTAATTGCTAGTTGGTGTTGGTAAAAACGATTCATCTCATCTGCTAGCGCGTATTTATCATCGACTCTTGTTTGCAAGAGGATACAGTTAGGGTCCTTGGTCACCAATTCAGATTTGAATTGATTTTCTGGTTGGAAATTTTCTACACCAAATAGTTTGGGATTGGCAATTTCTTCATTAGGAGCCGTGATATAAAATTTCTTGCGGTATTCTCCTGCAATAAAGTCGGCTTGGATATCCTCTTTGCGTTTGACCATGTCTAAGAGGTATTTTTTGTCCAAGGTCAAGCACTTTTCGTGTTCCCAAGTCTGCCCAGGTAGATGGGTAAGGGAACCGTTGAAGTTGATCATAGGTGTGTGCAACTCTAGTTCCTGATAAAATTCTTTTGCCATACGGTAAGGGCGCCCAGTAGTGATGATGACATGGTGGCCTTTTTCAGCAATTCGTTTAATTGTGTTTCGAGTAAAATCTGAAATCTTACTCTCTGAGTTGAGCAGGGTTCCGTCCAAATCGACTGCGATAATTTTTTTAGTCATATAAACCTTCCTAGTACATTCCAGATAAGATGTCTACTATTATATCAAAAAGAAAGAAGAAAAACAGACTCAAAACAAAAAATAAACATTTCATTTTGTTAAATAAATCAAACAAACATATTGAAAAGGTGAATGATAAATGATATAATACTCTCATTGTTCGTAAAAAACAAAAGGAGATTAAACATGGACAAACTATTTAAACTAAAAGAGCACGGGACAGATGTCCGTACAGAGGTGCTTGCTGGTTTAACAACATTCTTTGCAATGAGTTATATTCTCTTTGTAAACCCTCAAATGCTTTCACAAACAGGGATGCCTGTTCAAGGTGTGTTCTTGGCAACAATTATCGGTTCTGTAGTTGGTACTTTGATGATGGCCTTCTATGCTAATTTGCCATACGCACAAGCACCAGGTATGGGACTCAATGCCTTCTTCACATTTACGGTTGTGTTTGGGATGGGCTATACTTGGAAAGAAGCTCTTGGTATGGTCTTCATTTGTGGAATTATTTCACTGATTATCACTTTGACAAATGTTCGTAAAATGATCATCGAATCCATTCCTACAACACTTCGTTCAGCTATTTCGGCTGGTATTGGTGTTTTCCTTGCCTATGTTGGGATTAAGAATGCTGGTCTCTTGAAATTCTCAATTGACCCAGGTACTTATACTGTAGCAGGTGAAGGAGCAGACAAGGCTCAAGCTGCACTTACTGCAAACTCAGCAGCCGTTCCAGGATTGGTAGACTTCAATACTCCAGCAGTATTGGTGGCTCTTGCTGGTCTGGCTATTACCATCTTCTTTGTTGTTAAAGGCATCAAAGGTGGAATCATTCTTTCTATTTTAACAACGACTGTGCTTGCCATTGCTGTTGGTGTTGTGAAATTATCAGGGATTGACTTCGCTAGCAACAATCTTTCATCAGCAGTTAATGACCTTGGGACTTTGTTTGGTGCCGCTCTGGGCTCAGAAGGTTTAGGATCTTTGATTTCAAACACTTCACGTTTACCAGAAACCTTGATGGCTATTCTTGCCTTCTCACTAACGGATATTTTTGATACAATTGGTACTCTTATCGGTACTGGTGAAAAAGTTGGTATCGTTGCGACAAGTGGTGAAAACCATGAGTCAGTTAAATTGGACAAGGCTCTTTACTCTGACTTGGTGGCGACTTCAGTAGGTGCCATTGCAGGTACTTCAAACGTTACGACTTATGTTGAGTCTGCGGCGGGTATCGGCGCTGGTGGACGTACTGGTTTGACAGCCCTAGTAGTTGCGATCTGTTTTGCTCTCTCTAGCTTCTTTAGCCCACTTCTAGCGATTGTTCCGACAGCTGCAACAGCACCAATTTTGATCATCGTCGGAATCATGATGCTTTCTAACTTGAAAAACATTCCTTGGGATGATATGGCTGAGGCTGTTCCTGCCTTCTTTACATCGATCTTCATGGGATTCAGCTACTCAATCACTCAAGGGATTGCAGTTGGTTTCTTGACTTACACCTTGACAAAACTTGTCAAAGGTCAAGCCAAGGATGTGCACGTGATGATTTGGATTTTGGATGCCTTGTTTATCCTGAACTATATCAGCATGGCGCTATAAATGGTATAATATAGAAAGGGGGTCCTCCCCTTTTTATTATAAGGAGGTATATCATGAAGAAAAAAAGTATCTGGCAAGAAATTCTGGATAGAGGAATATGGGTGTTGATTTTTTTAATAGGATTGGTGTTATCCCAACTTCCTTTAATTTTATCTGCCCTTTTATTCGCTAGACAATTCCCACTCCTCCAGTCAGGACTCTTAGTGGCTTTGCTGTCGGTTGTTATTCTAACTGTTTTTATCTTTAGTGCGCGAAAAACAGAGATTGCGACCTTCAATCTTTCTTTTTTCAAGGCAAAAGATCTAGCCCGCTTGGTTTTGAGTTATTTGGTTATTTTCACAAGTAACTTATTCGGCTCTGCCTTGCTTCGTCTGATGAATGAATCTACGACCAGCAATCAATCAACTATTAATAATCTGGTTCAGAATAGCTCGCTGATTTCCAGTTTTTTCTTACTGGTTCTGATTGCTCCCATTTGTGAGGAAATATTGTGTCGTGGAATTATCCCTAAAAAGATCTTCCGTGGGAAGGAGAAGTTGGGTTATCTTGTAGGTGCAGTCGTCTTTGCCTTGCTCCACACACCGACCAATCTGCCTTCTCTCCTTATCTATGGAGGAATGTCGACAGTTTTAACTTGGACAGCCTACAGAACAGAACGTTTAGAGATGTCAATCTTGCTTCATATGATTGTCAATGGTATCGCCTTTTGTTTGCTGGCTTTACTGGTTTTGATTAGTCGAAATGTAGGCTTGCCTTTCTAAACCATTTCCTTACTTGGAAAAGATAAATGCTAGCGTATCCATCTTTTTCTTTTTATGGTAAAATAGAGAAATAATGTGGTGAAAAACCTTGAGGAGTGACCTTATGTCCAATAAAGCTAGTCAGGCAAAAACAGCTATTTGCGGAATTATCAATGTAACCCCAGATTCCTTTTCGGATGGTGGACAGTTTTTTGCTGTTGACCAGGCTCTTCAGCAAGCCCGTAAATTGATAGCTGAAGGAGCTAGCATGCTAGATATTGGTGGAGAATCAACTCGGCCGGGCAGTAGCTATGTTGAGATAGAAGAGGAAATCCAGCGTGTTGTTCCAGTGATTAAAGCTATCCGTGAGGAAAGTGATGTCCTCATTTCCATCGATACTTGGAAAAGTCAGGTAGCAGAGGCTGCTTTGAAAGCTGGTGCTAATCTGGTCAATGATATCACTGGTCTCATGGGAGATGAGAGAATGGCGGATGTGGTTGCTAAAGCTGGAGCGAAAGTGGTTATCATGTTTAATCCAGTCATGGCTAGACCTCAGCACCCTAGTTCGCTCATATTTCCTCGTTTTGGATTTGGGGATCCTTTTACAAATGAAGACTTGGCGTACTTTGAACAACTATCAGTAGAAGATTTGATGACCGCGTTCTTTGACCGCGCTCTAGCAAGAGCGGAGGAAGCTGGGATTGTACAAGAAAATATTCTGCTGGATCCAGGAATTGGCTTTGGTCTGACCAAGAAGGAAAATCTGCTCCTTCTACGGGATCTGGATAAACTACACCAGCAAGGCTATCCAATCTTTCTCGGTGTTTCGCGCAAGCGGTTTGTTATCAATATCCTTGAGGAAAATGGTTTTGAAGTCAATCCTGAGACGGAAGTCGGTTTCCGCAATCGGGACACCGCTTCGGCTCATGTGACCAGTATCGCTGCGAGACAGGGTGTCGAAGTGGTGCGCGTGCACGATGTAGCCAGTCACCGGATGGCAGTTGAAATTGCGTCAGCCATTCGTTTGGCAGATGATGCGGAAAATCTAGATTTAAAACAATATAAATAAGATGAAAGAAATTCAAAACAATCAGTGGATTGCTCACTACCGGACGGACCAACCGCATTTTGGTTTGGAACGAATGGTGGAACTATTAGCTTTGCGAGGCAATCCCCATCTCAAACTCAAGGTTATCCATATCGGCGGAACAAATGGTAAAGGTTCGACCATCGCTTTTTTGAAAAATATGTTGGAAAAGATGGGGTTGAAAGTTGGAGTTTTTAGCTCGCCCTATCTCATTCATTACACAGACCAGATTAGCATCAACGGGAAATCCATCCCAGAAGCTAGACTAGAAGCTCTAATGGCGGACTATGAGTTTTTGCTTGAGGGGGAGAAGGTCGCTGATTTACAAGGAACGACCGAGTTTGAGATTATCACAGCCATAGCTTATGATTATTTTGCCACTGAAAAAGTTGATGTGGCTATCATGGAAGTCGGCATGGGTGGACTCTTGGATAGTACTAATGTCTGTCAGCCGATTCTAACAGGAATTACGACCATTGGACTGGATCATGTGGCCCTACTTGGTGACACCTTGGAAGCCATAGCAGAGCAGAAAGCTGGTATTGTCAAACAAGGGATTCCTTTGGTGACAGGTTGCATTGCTCCAGAAGCCTTGGCTGTTATAGACCCTATTGCAGAAGCTAAAAATGCGCCGAGACTTGCCTATGGGAGTGATTATCAGGTTCATCATCAAGAAAGTGTGGTGACAGGCGAGGTCTTTGACTATACAAGCCCTGTCAGACAAGGTCGCTTTCAAACAGGTCTGCTTGGTTTGCACCAGATAGAGAATGCTGGGATGGCCATAGCTTTACTTGATACTTTTTGTCAAGAGGATGTGCGAGAATTAGCTAGCAATGACTTGGTTGCTCAAGCCATGGAGGAAACCAGATGGCCAGGGCGTTTGGAGGTCCTGTCTAGTGAACCTCTGATGATTTTAGATGGGGCTCACAATCCGCATGCTATCAAGGCTTTGTTGAATACTTTGCAAGAACGCTTTGCTGACTATCATAAAGAAATTCTCTTTACTTGTATCAAAACCAAGGCCTTGGAGGATATGTTGGATTTGCTAGAGTCGGTGCCAAATAGTCAACTGACTCTGACTTGTTTTGACGATAGTCGGGCGACTGATGAAAGCGTGCTGAAAGAGACAGCTAAGTCTAGAAAACTCAATTACCAAAGTTGGCAGGAGTTTTTAGATCAGAAATTGACAGATAAAAAAGAAGAGAAACAAACAGTTAGGATTGTCACAGGTTCCTTGTATTTCTTGAGCCAAGTGAGAGCCTACCTGATGGAGAGGAAGAACGAGAATGGATATACAAAAGATCGAAACGGCTGTAAAAATGATTATTGAGGCTGTCGGTGAGGATGCTAATCGCGAGGGATTGCAGGAAACACCTGCTCGTGTAGCCCGTATGTACCAAGAGATTTTTTCAGGTCTTGGTCAGACAGCGGAGGAACATCTATCAAAATCCTTTGAGATTATTGATGACAATATGGTGGTAGAAAAGGATATTTTTTTCCACACTATGTGTGAACACCACTTTCTGCCCTTTTATGGGAGAGCGCACATTGCCTATATTCCAGATGGTCGTGTGGCAGGCTTGTCTAAACTAGCCCGTACGGTTGAAGTTTATTCTAAAAAACCACAGATTCAAGAACGGTTGAATATCGAAGTGGCCGATGCCTTGATGAACTATCTGGGGGCTAAAGGAGCCTTTGTTGTCATTGAGGCCGAGCATATGTGTATGAGCATGCGTGGTGTCAGAAAGCCAGGCACGGCAACCTTGACAACTGTAGCGCGAGGTGTGTTTGAGGCCGATAAGGATCTCCGAGACCAGGCTTATCGTTTAATGGGACTATAAAAAGAATCCGCTTCATGCGGATTTTTCTAGAAAGGACTAGTTATGGATCAACTGCAGATTAAAGATTTGGAAATTTTTGCCTATCATGGTCTTTTTCCAAGTGAGAAAGAATTGGGGCAGAAGTTTGTTATTTCCGCAAGCTTATCTTATGATATGACCAAGGCGGCTACAGAATTGGATTTGACAGCTTCTGTCCATTACGGAGAATTGTGTCAGCAGTGGACGACTTGGTTTCAGGAAAGCACTGAGGACTTGATTGAAACGGTAGCCTACAAACTAGTTGAACGTACCTTTGAGACCTATCCTCTTGTCCAAGAGATTGAGTTGGAACTAAAAAAACCATGGGCTCCCGTGCATTTACCATTGGATACCTGCTCGGTGACCATTCACCGTCGTAAGCAGCGAGCCTTTATCGCCCTAGGAAGCAATATGGGGGATAAGCAAGCAAACTTGGAACAAGCTATCGACAAACTGCGAGTTCGTGGTATCCATATTCTCAAAGAGTCCAGTGTCTTGACGACGGAGCCTTGGGGCGGTGTAGAACAAGCTAGTTTTGCTAATCAGGTGATTGAAGTAGAAACATGGCTTCCAGCACCAGTCTTGTTAGAAACTTTGTTAGCCATTGAGTCAGAAATGGGACGGGTTCGAGAGGTGCATTGGGGGCCTCGTTTGATTGATTTGGACCTACTCTTTGTAGAAGACCAAGTCATTTATACAGACGACCTCATCTTACCACATCCCTATATAGCAGAACGCCTCTTTGTCCTTGAGTCTCTGCAAGAAATAGCTCCCCATTTTATTCATCCAGTACTCAAACAGCCGATACGCTACTTGTATCAAGAATTGAACAAATAGAAAAAACTCTAGTTCCTCAGCAGTTTGCGCTGAGAAGCTAGAGTTTTTAAAATAGGTCATTTTCTTCAGGAAGGAGGATGGTTTCTTTCCCGTCCATGTCTAAAACAAGGACCCGAGGAGGGTAAAGAGGGTCGAAGGGATGATTAAAATCAAAGTCGATACTAGTCGGCAGGTGCTGACTAGAGAAATGGAAGGTAATGGTCCCCTCGTTGTTTAGTAGTTGAAATTCAAGTTCCTCTTCTAATTCAAAGACGTTTTTCAAAAAATGATCGATAATAAACCATAAAGAGTCGATAACATCGTCAGGCAAGCTGGTCACAACGCCAAAACTGGCCGAACGTCTCTGAGTATTTGTAAAAGCCATAAACATTCCCTCCCTCCTTTTATTTTTCCTTATCATACAGCAAAACATCCCAAAAATCAAGAAATCGTACTCACTTTTTCAAAATGGGAATAGGTTGTGAAATTTTTTCAAAGTTTCTCTAAAAAATACTTGAAAGTGTTTACAATAAGTGATAAAATGGAGTAAGCAGATGTATGAAAGCGAAATTTTCAATATAGAAAGGAAACAGAATGAACACAGATGATACAGTAACGATTTATGATGTTGCCCGTGAAGCTGGGGTTTCAATGGCAACTGTTAGCCGTGTAGTGAATGGCAATAAGAACGTCAAAGAGAACACTCGTAAAAAAGTTCTAGAGGTGATTGATCGTCTTGACTACCGTCCAAATGCGGTAGCGCGTGGTTTGGCCAGCAAGAAAACCACTACAGTTGGTGTTGTGATTCCAAATATCACTAATGGCTATTTTTCAACCCTAGCCAAGGGGATTGATGATATTGCAGAGATGTATAAGTACAATATCGTCCTAGCCAATAGTGATGAAGACGATGAAAAAGAAGTTTCAGTAGTTAATACTCTCTTTTCAAAACAGGTTGACGGGATCATTTTTATGGGCTATCACTTGACTGAAAAGATTCGTTCAGAATTCTCTCGTTCACGGACACCAGTTGTCCTTGCAGGAACGGTGGATATCGAACACCAGTTGCCAAGTGTTAATATTGACTACAAACAAGCAACGATTGATGCAGTAACTCATTTGCTTCAGGAAAATGAAAAGATTGCCTTTGTCAGTGGGCCACTTGTTGATGATATCAATGGTAAAATTCGATTGATTGGTTACAAGGAAGCTTTGAAAAAGGCAGGAATCCCTTATAGCGAGGGCTTGGTATTTGAGTCTAAATACAGCTATAATGATGGCTATGCCTTGGCAGAGCGCTTGGTTTCTTCACAGGCTACAGCCGCGGTTGTGACAGGTGATGAATTGGCTGCGGGTGTGTTAAATGGCTTGGCAGATCACGGTATTTCTGTACCAGAAGAGTTTGAAATCATCACGACAGATGATTCTCAGATTGCACGATTCACTCGTCCAAATCTGACAACGATTGCCCAACCTCTTTATGATCTAGGTGCTATCAGCATGCGTATGTTGACCAAAATCATGCACAAGGAAGAGTTGGAAGAACGTGAAGTTCTCTTGCCTCACGGTTTAACAGAACGTCGTTCAACACGCAAACGTAAATAGTAAAAACAGGAAATCGTGAAGATTTCCTGTTTTTGCATTCTAGAGAAGAGGCTTATCCTTCCATATAGTCTTTCAGTGCCTGCCCTTTTAGTCCAGCATTGAGAGCAATGAGAAGTTTCAGTCGAGCTTTTTGAGCATTGAGTTCTTTAACAAAGAAAACACCAGCTTGTTGCAACTGCACCCCTCCACCTTGGTAGGCGTAGACAGGTTCAGCAATACCGTTAAAACAACGTGAGACCAAGGCGACTGGGATGCCTTTTCGGAGGAGATTTTCTAATTTTTGAGCTGTTTCTTTGGGAATATTACCTGCTCCAAAGGCCTGAATGACTAAGCCATCCAGTTGTTCCAAGTCTAACATATCGATCAGCTCGTCTGTCATACCTGCATAGGCTGAGATGATGGGAACCAGACCTTGAATATGCTCGAGATTAAATCGGACACGAGGTTCAGCCGTTTTGAAGTAGAGGATTTCTTGCTTCATGATGAGGCCAAGTGGTCCATGTGTTGGGGTTTGAAAGGTACCGACGTTGGTCGTATGGGTTTTGGTAACATACTTGGCCGCGTGGATTTCATCATTCATGACGACCAGGACACCCTTGTCGGCTGCTTTGTCATCGCTGGCAACTCGTAAAGCACTCAGATAGTTGTATACACCGTCGCTACCGAGTTCGTTGGAACTACGCATAGCTCCAGTTAGAACGATGGGCATGTGTGGGATTTCCATGGTATCAAGGAAGTAGGCAGTTTCCTCTAGCGTATCTGTCCCATGTGTGATGACAACCCCATCGTAGTGGTCTGCTTCCTCTTTGATTTTATGATAGAGTGCAAGCATATGCTTGGGTTTGATATGGGGACTCGGTAGGTTAAAAAAGTCTAGGGCATGAACCTCAATCCCTTCAAGCGGATTGGAAACATGGTTCATGGGATTTTCCTGGCTAGTTACAACGGCTCCAGTGGCGTCAGCTTGCATGGAAATAGTCCCACCTGTATGTAAAACAAGGATTTTCTTAGGCATGATTTACTCACTCTCTCTGAAATGTGGTATAATCATTGTAACACAAAAGGGGAGAATGGGATAGGATGGAAGTCAAAGCTGTTTTTTTTGATATCGATGGAACGCTAGTCAACGATCGTAAGAGTGTTTTGAAATCCACTAAGGACGCGATTAGGATTGTGAAAGAACAAGGGGTGCTTGTTGGAGTGGCGACAGGACGGGGGCCTTTCTTTGTCAAGGAATTGATGGAGGATTTAGATCTGGATTTTGCAATAACTTATAACGGACAATATATCTTTAATAAAGAAAAAGTCTTATTTGCTAGCCCGATTGCCAAGTCAAGTCTGCGTCAACTGATTGCTTATGCTAAAAAGGAGCGTAAAGAAATCGCTCTTGGAACCGAGCATGCCGTTGTTGGTTCGAAAATTATGTCATTTGGTCTTGGCTCCTTTTCACAACTGGTTAGTCGCTTTATCCCGACTGTGTTGACAAGAACTGTTAGCCACTCTTTTAATCGAATGGTTAGCAAGGCAGTTCCTCAAAAGGAAAACGACTTGCTTAACTTGATTAATCAACCAATTTACCAAGTTTTGATGCTGATGACGCCTGAGGAATCTGAGAAAACTGCAAGTGATTTTGAAGATTTAAAATTGACTCGAAGCAATCCTTTTGCAGCAGATATCATCAACCAAGGAAATTCCAAACTAGAAGGCATTCGCCGAGTCGGGAAAGAATATGGCTTTGATCTCAACCAAGTCATGGCCTTCGGAGATTCAGATAACGACCTGGAAATGTTGGCGGGTGTTGGTATGTCGGTCGCTATGGGAAATGGCAGTAGCAGCGTCAAAGAAGTTGCTAAGCACATCACAGCAAGTAACCAACAAGATGGCATCCACAAGGCGCTTGAACATTTTGGGGTCTTGGCTTCAGAAAAAGTTTTTGTCAGTCGGGACTACCACTTTAATAAGGTCAAAACCTTCCACCACATGATGGATGAACGAACTCAAGAAGAGCCACAGGCATGGGATATTGAAGGTGCAACCCACCGCGCAGACTTTAAAATTGAAGAATTAGTAGAGTTTGTCCGCGCGGCAAGTTCTTCGGAGGAAGAATTCCAGCAGTCACTTGCAAGCATGCATGCGGCACTTGATAAGGCGGCCGAAAAGGTGAGGCAAAAAACGCCTGCCCAAAAAGATCTAACCGGGCAGGTTGATGCCTTAATCGATACACTGTATTTTACTTACGGCAGTTTTGCCCTTATGGGAGTGGATCCAGAACGCATCTTTGATATTGTGCATGAGGCAAACATGGGGAAGGTTTTTCCTGATGGAAAAGCCCATTTTGATCCAGTTACACATAAAATCTTAAAACCGGATGACTGGGAAGAAAAATATGCTCCAGAACCTGCTATCAGAAAGGAACTGCAGCGTCAGCTCAAGGCTTATGAGCGACATAAAGAGAGAAATAAGTAAGAAAAAAGGGAGCCTAGCAGGCTCCTTTTGTGTTCCTATAATGTTTTTTCTTGTTCTCTCACGACCAGCAAATCAACTTTTGCGTGGCGGAGGATGTATTCAGATGAAGAGCCAACCAAGAGGCGTTCAAAGGCATTAAGACCTGTTGCACCGACGAGAATCAAGTCAACATTTTCTGCGTCTGGAATAGTACGAGCAAGGAGAGTTTTTGGATTTCCCATTTCGATGACGGTATGAATATCGGTTACACCCGCATCTTTTGCACGTTTTTCGTACTCTTTCATCAAACTTTCAGCGTCGACTTGGAGTTCTTCGTAAACTTCAGCATCAAAGGTGGACACGCTTTGAAGAGCGCGTGTGTCAATAACATGGGCAATGGTGAGCTTGGAATCATTGCGTAGAGCAGTGTAAACACCTTTAACAAAAGCCAAGTCTGCCTCTTTAGAACCATCAATTGCAACCATAACATTTTGGTAACGTTGTGCCATAATGAAACCTCCTGAAATTTTCTTACTTTTATTGTAATCCTTTTCACTAAAGAAGTAAAGTAAAAATCATATTTAAATAAATATTATCGGAGATTCAATTTGGTGGAGATATGTTAAAATAAAAGAAAACGGGATAGTAGAAAACACAGCGAGGGGATGAGAAAGTATGAAAGAGTCTGTTCAAGCTTCTAAAAAAATAAGCCTTCTTTATCATGGAATTATCCTTGCGTCACTTGTAGGAGAAGTAGTGATGCTTTGGCAGCTGGAAAGAGTCGTGCCTGTTCTCTATCCAGGTTTTGTTGGTTTTCTTCTCTTTCACTTAGTCTACCACATCATTTTATTTGTGATTGCAAAGAGAAGTGGTCGCTTGGACTATTTGGTCACGTGGGGGCTCTTTCTCATGTTTAATCTTTTGTATGATTCCTTTTTAGCATTAGTCTTTCTAGGTTTGTCTTTTGGTATGTGAGAAAATGCTTCTGTATTCTAGTTGTTTAGACGGTGAGAACCTAGTCGTTGTGAGTTTTTTCTTTGTTTGCTCATTTCAGGAAACTTGTCGCAATCCCTTTCTAGTGGTATAATGTTACTATCTCGATGAATTGAGGAAACAAGATGAAAGAATATAACAAGTCTAGTAAGTTAGAGCATGTTGCCTATGATATCCGTGGCCCTGTTTTGGAAGAAGCTATGCGGATGCGAGCAAACGGAGAAAAGATTTTACGCCTGAATACAGGAAATCCAGCAGAATTTGGCTTTACAGCGCCAGATGAGGTCATTCATGACTTGATTATGAATGCGCGTGATAGCGAAGGATATTCTGACTCCAAAGGGATTTTCTCAGCACGTAAGGCCATCATGCAGTATTGCCAACTGAAGAACTTCCCCAATGTGGACATTGATGATATCTACCTTGGAAATGGTGTCAGTGAGCTGATTGTTATGTCCATGCAGGGGCTTTTGGATAATGGCGATGAGGTCTTGGTGCCTATGCCAGACTATCCTCTCTGGACGGCTGCTGTCAGTCTAGCTGGGGGAAATGCGGTTCACTATATCTGTGATGAAGCTGCAGAATGGTACCCAGATATTGATGATATCAAGTCAAAAATTACTTCCAATACAAAGGCAATCGTCCTTATCAATCCGAACAACCCAACTGGAGCCCTTTATCCTAAGGAACTCTTGTTGGAGATTATTGAGATTGCCCGTCAAAACGATTTGATCATCTTTGCGGATGAGATTTATGACCGCATGGTGATGGATGGGCATGTGCATACGCCTGTGGCGAGCTTGGCACCAGATGTTTTCTGTGTCAGCATGAATGGTCTGTCAAAATCGCATCGTATCGCTGGTTTTCGTGTAGGTTGGATGGTCTTGTCTGGTCCTAAGCACCATGTTAAGGGCTATATCGAAGGTCTCAATATGCTGTCCAATATGCGCCTTTGCTCTAACGTTTTGGCCCAGCAAGTCGTACAAACATCACTAGGTGGGCACCAGTCAGTGGACGAATTGCTTCTTCCAGGTGGACGTATCTACGAGCAAAGAAACTTCATTTACAATGCCATTCAAGATATTCCCGGTTTGTCTGCGGTCAAACCAAAGGCAGGTCTTTATATTTTCCCTAAAATCGATCGCAATATGTACCGTATCGATGATGATGAACAGTTCGTTCTTGATTTCTTGAAGCAGGAAAAGATTCTCTTGGTTCATGGTCGCGGTTTTAACTGGAGGGAGCCAGACCATTTCCGTATCGTTTACCTCCCACGTGTGGACGAATTGGCGCAAATCCAAGAAAAGATGACTCGTTTCTTAAAACAGTATCGTAGATAAGGGCTTTCATAGGAAAAGCTCGAAAACATTTGCTTGGAACTATTGACAAAAGTGGCAGAATCAGATAGAATAGTAAAGTATGTTTAGTAACTGATCACTTTATAGCCGGCTAAACGAATACAAAATCTATGAGGAGGTATTCATCGTGAAACGTACTTATCAACCAAGTAAACTTCGTCGTGCGCGCAAACACGGATTCCGTAACCGTATGTCAACTAAAAACGGTCGTCGCGTATTGGCAGCTCGTCGTCGTAAAGGACGCAAAGTTTTGGCTGCATAATCCAAACGAATTCAACAAAGAAGTCAGTAGGAACTCGAGTCTACTGGCTTTTCTTTTTCCTATAATATCAGTCTGTAAATACTTTATATTTTTTCTGAAATAATGTATAATGTTTCATATACTATAAAAATGGAGAACAGTTATGAAGAAATCAAAAGCCCTCCTACTAGGGGCTGGAATTTTGAGTGCAAGCTTCTTGATGGTGGCTTGTAGTTCGGCACAATCAAATACAGATAAAACCTACTCATATGTATTTGCTAGCAATCCAGATACATTAGACTATATCACTTCGACACGTGGTTCGACTTCTAGCATTACGACAAACTTGATCGATGGTTTGTTTGAAAATGATAAGTATGGGAACCTCGTCCCTTCTATGGCGGAGTCATGGAAAGTATCAAAGGATGGCTTGACCTATACCTATAAAATCCGAAAGGGAGTTAAGTGGTATACCTCTGAAGGAGAAGAATACGCTGAAGTGACAGCTCATGACTTTGTGACGGGTCTCAAGTATGCGGCGGATAAAAAGGCTGAAAACTTGTATTTGGTACAAGACTCCATCAAAGGTTTGGCAGACTATGTTGAGGGGAAAACATCTGACTTTGAGACTGTTGGAGTCAAGGCAGTGGACGACTATACTCTCCAATACACCTTGAACAAACCAGAGTCTTATTGGAATTCAAAGACAACAGGGGGGATTTTGAGCCCTGTCAATGAAGCCTTTTTGAAATCTAAGGGAGATGACTTTGGAAGTGTTACCCCATCTAGTATTCTGTCAAATGGGCCATACTTGTTCAAGTCTTTCACATCAAAATCTTTAATTGAGTTTGAAAAGAACCCTAATTACTGGGATAAGGACAATGTGAAGATTGAGAAAGTAAAACTTTCCTTCTATGATGGTTCAGACCAAGATAGTTTGGCTCGAGGATTCTTAGAGGGCAACTACACAGACGGACGTATCTTCCCGACAAGTTCTGTGTTTGACCAGTTGAAAAAAGGGAATGAGGATAAAATTACTTATACTCCTCAAAATGCTGTGACTTTCTACTATCTTTTCAATGTCAACCGTCAAAGTTACAATCAAACCATGAAACAGACGGATAAAGAAAAGGCGGATTCTCGTGCAGCTATGCAAAATAAGGACTTCCGTCAGGCGATTAACTTTGCCTTTGACCGTCATGCCTATGCCGCACAGACAAATGGAGAAGATGGAGCTGATCGTATCCTTCGAAACACAGTCACACCAAGTAACTTTGTTCAAATCGGTGGGAAAAACTTCGGAGATGCTGTCAATGAAAAGATAGTCAACTACGGTTCAGAGTGGGCTAATGTCAATCTAAACGATGCTCAGCCTGCCTTCTTGAATGCTGATAAAGCCAAGGCAGAATTTGCCAAAGCCAAAGAAAGTTTGCAGGCAGAAGGTGTGACCTTCCCTATCCATTTAGACATGCCGGTGGATCAGACTGCTAAGTTGGACGTACAGCAAGCCAGTTCTTTCAAACAGACAGTTGAAGAGACACTTGGATCAGACAATATTGTTATCGATGTGATTCAACTTTCTCCAGACGAGAAAGACAATGCAACCTTCTTTGCCAATACAGCCGAACAAAAGGACTACGACATCGATATCTCAGGTTGGAGTGGAGATTACTCTGATCCCAAGACCTATCTTGACCTCTTGGATCCAGACTCTGGTTCTCAGTTAAAAAATCTTGGCTTGACTCCAGGAAAAGACAATGATGTCAAGGAAAAAATCGGTCTCTCTACCTACAAGAAGTTGTTGGATGAGGCAGATAAAGAAGTTGAAAACACTCAGGTTCGCTATGAGAAATTTGCCGAAGTTCAAGCTTGGCTAACAGATAGTGCTCTCTTTCTGCCAGTTCAAAGCGGAGGAGCTAATCCAATCTTCCGTAAGACTGTACCGTTCACAGGAGCCTTCTCATTTGTTGGACACAAAGGGGATGCGGACAACTACAAATACCTTGAGTTGCAAAAAGATCCCGTGACTGCGAAACAGTACCAAGAACTTTATGAAAAATGGCAAAAAGAAAAAACTGAGTCCAATAAAAAAGCTCAAGAAGATCTAGCTAACCACATTCAATAATATTCCTAGTCATGCTTTTTAGTTAAGCATAGTGGCTGGATTCAGAAAAAGGCCCCACCAGACGCTTTTTGGTTCTGGTAGGGCCTTTTCTTTATTCTTTTAAGTGATAGGAGTAGCTAGCGACAACGACGTCTTCATGCCATCTGAGAGCGTATTTTAGTTTGAGGCTCATTTGATTGTGCAGGATATTTTGCCAAGGTTTATTAGGGATAAACTGTGGGACAAGGACTGTAACGGTGTAGTTTTTTTGCTTAGCTTCTTGGGCGATTCGTTTGACATACTTAACACTAGGGGTAATGATGTCACGGTAGCTGGTATTGATATTCTTCAGAGTGATATTTGGGAAGTAGTCGGCAAATTCTTGGAGAATTTCTTGGTCTTTTTCGGCCGTTTCTTTAGTAGAAATGTGCATGGCTAACACTTCGTCACCGATACTTTGAGCGTAGTTAATTGCTCCGACACTTACTCGAGTAACATTCCCTACTAGAACAAGGACAAGGTTGCCGTCATAAGTGCGCTTTTCAATTCCTTCGTAGAGTCGTAGCTGTTTTGCCACTTTTTGGTAATGGTTGTGAATGGACAAAAAGAGGAAAGTTAGAACTAGGATAATTGGGAAGAATGGCCAGATATCACCCAGTCTGAAGAGGAGTAAAATGAGGACAATGGCATAACAAATGATGGCCCCAAGGATATTAGCGAAGGCAGATTTTAAGAAGTTTACTCCTTTTTCCTTTTTCCAATGGCGAATCATCCCAGTCTGAGAAAGGGCAAAGGGAACGAAGACCCCGATAGTATAAAGAGGAATCAAGCGTTCAGTATTCCCATTAAAAATGAGAAGAAGGATCATAGCCCCAAAGGCCAGAGTTAAGATACCGTTGGAGTAGCCAAGGCGATCCCCTTTTTCCATAAAGAGATGGGGCATGTACTTGTTTTTTGCCATATTGTAGGACAGCATAGGGAAGGCTGAAAAGCCGGTATTTGCTGCTACGGCTAAAATTAAGGCTGTTGAGAACTGGAAGAGATAGTAGCTAGCATGACCAAAGAATGAATCACCAAGAATGCCCTTGGCCATTTGTGAAAGGATGGTTTCTCCGTGTTGAGGCATAATCCCCATCCAGTAGTTTAGGAAGGTAATGCCTGCAAAAAGAAAACCTAAAATCAAGGACATGATGGTCAAGGTCTGAGCAGCATTCTTTTCTTTCGGAGTTTTGAAAAATGGTACCGCATTTGAAATAGCCTCAACCCCTGTCAGAGAGGCAGAGCCACTGGTAAAGGCTCTCAATAGGAGAACGATGGAAAGGCTCGGAACAGTTTGTCCAATGGTTGAAGTCGCCTGATAGTTTAGGGAACCTGTAAACAGTTGAAAGAACCCATAAAGCAAGAGAAAGACGGTACTGAAGATAAAGAGGTAGACGGGAATCATCAGAGAGCTGGCAGATTCTTTTAATCCTCTTAAATTCAAGAGCATGAGCAGGCAGACTAGGAAAATAGAGATATGAAGATTGTAGGGATGGAGGGCAGGTATGGCTGCAGTAATAGCATCAGCTCCAGACGCAACGGATACGGCTACTGTCAGCATATAGTCAACAAGGAGGCTACCACCAGCAATCAAGCCTAGTTCAGGAGAGAGATTTTCCCGAGTGACCATATAAGCCCCACCACCTTGAGGATAGGCGTGAATAATTTGACGATAGGAAATGGTCAAACTAGCGAGGAGTAAGAGGACAAAAATACCGATAGGGAGGCTCCACCAAATAGCGAGAGGAGAGAGACTGACTAAAACGAGAATGACTTGTTCAGGTCCATAGGCAATAGAAGACAGGGCATCACTGGATAACATTGCAAGTGCCTGCATTTTTCCCAACAATCCCCCTTCGCCGTCTGTGAGAGACTTGAGTGGTCGACCGATAAAGGTATATTTTAATTTTCTAAACATTTTCTTTTCCTTTGCTGAAAATTTCAATAAGTGTTATTATACTGCTTTGAAAAAGGGCAGTCAAGGGAGAATGATTGGTATTAGAATATTTTTACAAGCCGAGGGATGCTATTTTTGGTATAATAGATGGAAGAAAATGAGGTTAGAAGAGATGATTTTTGATACGCACACACATTTAAATGTAGAAGAATTTGCAGGACGTGAGGCAGAAGAAATCGCCTTGGCTGCTGAGATGGGTGTGACACAGATGAATATTGTTGGTTTTGACAAGCCGACCATTGAACGTGCCCTAGAGTTGGCAGATGAGTATGAGCAGCTCTACGCAACTATTGGCTGGCATCCGACGGAAGCAGGGACTTACACAGATGAGGTCGAAGCTTACTTGCTTGAAAAACTAAAACATCCCAAGGTTGTTGCCTTGGGGGAGATTGGTCTGGACTACCATTGGATGACAGCACCTAAGGAAGTGCAGGAGCAGGTTTTCCGTCGTCAGATTCAGCTGTCTAAGGATTTGAATTTGCCTTTTGTGGTCCATACCCGTGATGCGTTAGAAGATACCTATGAGATTATAAAGAGTGAGGGTGTAGGCCCTCGAGGCGGTATCATGCATTCTTATTCGGGTTCTTTGGAAATGGCAGAGCGCTTTATCGAGCTAGGGATGATGATTTCCTTTTCTGGAGTCGTTACTTTTAAGAAAGCGACGGATATCCAAGAAGCTGCTAGAGAACTTCCTTTGGATAAAATACTTGTTGAGACAGATGCGCCCTACTTGGCACCTGTTCCTAAACGTGGTCGTGAAAACAAAACAGCCTACACCCGCTATGTAGTGGACTTTATCGCCGACTTGCGTGGGATGACGACAGAAGAATTAGCTGCTGTGACAAGTGCTAATGCAGAGCGTATTTTTGGATTGGAAAAGCGATCATGAAAGAAAAAATTTCCCAAGTCATCGTAGTCGAAGGACGGGATGATACGGCCAATCTCAAACGTTACTTTGACGTAGAGACCTATGAGACACGAGGATCGGCTATCAATGATCAAGATATAGAGCGGATCCAACGCCTGCATGAACTGCATGGAGTCATTGTCTTTACAGATCCTGACTTTAACGGTGAGCGCATTCGGCGCATGATTATGACGGCCATTCCGACAGTTCAGCATGCCTTTCTCAAGCGAGATGAGGCTGTTCCCAAATCTAAGTCCAAGGGACGTTCTCTGGGAATCGAACACGCCAGCTATGAAGACCTAAAAACAGCGCTGGCTCAAGTGACAGAGCAGTTTGAAACAGAGAACGAGTTTGATATATCTCGTAGTGACTTGATTCGTCTTGGTTTCCTAGCGGGAGCAGACAGTCGTAAGCGCCGAGAGTATTTGGGCGAACAGCTCCGTATCGGCTATTCCAACGGCAAGCAGTTACTCAAGCGCTTAGAGTTGTTTGGAGTGACCTTGGCAGAAGTGGAAGAGGTTATGAAAAGTTATGATAATGGCCAGATAGCCCAAAAATATAAAGGGAATGTGTTACAATAGAGGTACTTAGATTTATTTTGATAGCGTTCAAATAGAAACTTATAAGGAAAGAGCGAAATGAAAATCCGAATTGATAGAGATTCTGTGTGTATGGGGGATGATGTTTTTTCTCATCAGATGGATCTTGATATCCCGGAGGATATGACAGTTGAGGAGCTTTGTAGTTTTCTTCAAAAGGACAGATATTTGCCTAGATTGGATACAGAGTGGCTTCTCCGACATGGTGGGCAGACAATAACAAGCTATTATACAGAAACAAAAGAACTGACGAATCCCAGTATCTATTTAAAAGACCTGATTCATCAGAGTTCTAGAGGAAATGAATTTGTTTGGATATATCGCCGTTCCTAATAGAAAAGAGAATAAATGATTTTCTTAAAAGATAATGAATGAAAATTAGAAAAATATGCATTGACTTTTTGACAACAAGAGGTGATCTAAACAGTTGGCCCTGTTTGGAGTGACTTTGACGGAAGGTAAAGCCTTCATAAAAATGGTGAAAGGAAACGATATGGCAAATAGAAGTTATATTTACTTAAAAAACGGAGATGAAGCCCGTATTCTAACAGAGGGAATTTACACAATACCTTATTTTTGGCAATTGTTTTGGGATGAAGAAGATTTAAAAGCTCCTATTGCTCTCTGGGAAACAGCAGAAAAACTCGAAGAAGATGAAGAGGAAGCAGAAAAGTTTTACCAAGAGCAGAATGTAGATATCTTACTTTCTATTGAAAAATTCCAGCAAAATGCCCTCCAAAATCGGTCTTTTTTAGAAGAAAATACCCCGCAAGCCTTGCAACTATATGATGCCTTTGTTCGTTATATTCTTGCAAACGTCAAAGATGGTGATGTGCTTGGATTTGATGTTTTGGATGTAGTTTTTATGGATCAAGTGTCTGTAGTTTCTGATAAACTGTTAAAAAATATCCGAGCTATTCAGGAAAATCAACCAAAAGATTTGGATTTTTCTCTAACGGATAAGAACTTAATTGGCCTTGCTATGGGTTTTCCTGATTATTATGCTTCAGAATTATTGCCAGAAGACAATATTCTAGATTCGGTTGCCTATCAGGATGAATTGAAGAAAATGAACCCCCAAGAAGATAAGAAAGCGCTTGATATGACTGGATCCGATTCAAACAAGCATCGTATTCATTTTGTGTTTTGGATTGTATTGGTACTAGGAATTATGTGGGTTCTATATATTGTTTTTAGCTAATAAATAGAAAAGAGAATAGATGAGAATTGCAGATTATAGCGTGACCAAGGCAGTGCTGGAGCGTCACGGTTTTACTTTTAAAAAGTCCTTTGGGCAGAATTTCCTGACGGATACCAATATCCTTCAAAAGATCGTGGATACGGCTGAGATTGATGACCAGGTCAATGTCATTGAGATCGGGCCAGGGATTGGTGCCTTGACGGAGTTTTTGGCTGAGCGTGCAGCTCAAGTTATGGCCTTTGAGATTGACCACCGTTTGGTACCGATTTTGGCAGATACCTTGCGTGATTTTGACAATGTGACCGTAGTCAACGAGGACATTCTCAAGGTTGACTTGGCAAAACATATCCAGAATTTCAAAAATCCTGAACTGCCAATCAAGGTAGTAGCCAACTTGCCTTACTACATTACGACGCCTATTCTCATGCACCTGATTGAAAGTGGCATTCCTTTTAGCGAGTTTGTGGTCATGATGCAAAAAGAGGTGGCGGATCGTATCTCAGCACAGCCAAATACCAAGGCCTACGGTAGTTTGTCTATTGCTGTGCAGTATTACATGACAGCCAAGGTGGCCTTTATCGTGCCTCGGACGGTTTTTGTGCCAGCGCCAAATGTGGATTCGGCTATCCTGAAAATGGTACGTCGTCCAGAACCAGCTGTTGCAGTGGAAGACGAGAGCTTCTTCTTTAAGGTTTCTAAGGCTAGTTTCACTCACCGCCGTAAGACCTTGTGGAATAACCTGACAGGTTACTTTGGTAAGACTGAGGAAGTCAAGGACAAGCTGACCAAGGCTTTGGATCAAGCAGGTTTGTCACCAAGTGTACGTGGTGAAGCTCTCAGCTTGGCAGAATTTGCCAGCCTAGCAGACGCACTTAAAGGACAAGGACTCTAGGATGCAGGGACAAATCATTAAAGCCTTGGCGGGCTTCTACTATGTAGAGAGTGAGGGGGAAGTTTACCAGACGCGTGCGCGCGGGAATTTCCGTAAAAAAGGCCACACACCCTATGTTGGGGACTGGGTAGACTTTTCTGCGGAGGAAAACTCAGAAGGTTACATTCTCAAGATACACGAAAGGAAAAACAGTCTGGTCCGTCCGCCTATTGTCAATATTGACCAAGCCGTTGTCATTATGTCAGTTAAAGAACCTGACTTTAATAGCAATTTGCTGGATCGGTTCCTGGTTCTCTTGGAACATAAGGGCATCCATCCCATTGTCTATATTTCTAAAATGGATTTGTTGGAAGATAGGAAAGAACTGGATTTTTATGAACAGACTTATGGTGACATTGGCTATGACTTTGTGACTAGTAAGGAAGAGCTTTTGCCTCTTTTGACAGCCAAGGTTACGGTCTTTATGGGGCAGACAGGTGTTGGGAAGTCAACCCTTCTTAATAAAATCGCACCGGACCTCAATCTAGAGACGGGAGAAATTTCTGATAGTTTAGGTCGTGGTCGCCATACTACTCGAGCCGTTAGTTTTTACAATCTCAATGGAGGTAAAATCGCGGACACGCCGGGATTTTCATCACTGGATTATGAAGTGTCAACGGCTGAAGCCCTCAATCAGGCCTTTCCAGAGATTGCCAGTGTCAGTCGAGATTGTAAGTTCCGTACTTGTACCCATACCCATGAGCCGTCTTGTGCAGTCAAGCCAGCTGTCGAAGAGGGAGTTGTTGCAACCTTCCGTTTTGACAACTACCTGCAATTCCTCAGTGAAATTGAAAATCGCAGAGAAACTTATAAAAAAGTCAGCAAAAAAATTCCAAAATAAGGAGAAACCTATGTCTCAATACAAGATTGCTCCGTCAATTCTGGCAGCAGATTATGCCAACTTTGAACGTGAAATCAAACGCTTAGAAGCAACTGGGGCAGAATATGCCCATATCGATATCATGGATGGTCACTTTGTGCCACAAATCAGTTTTGGTGCAGGTGTGGTTGAAGCTCTTCGCCCCCATAGCAAGATGGTCTTTGACTGCCACTTGATGGTAGCAAATCCTGAACACCACTTAGAAGATTTTGCGCGTGCAGGTGCAGACATTATCAGTATCCATGTAGAAGCAACACCTCATATCCATGGTGCTCTTCAAAAGATTCGTTCTCTAGGTGTCAAACCTTCTGTTGTCATTAACCCTGGTACGCCGGTTGAAACTATCAAACACGTACTTCACCTAGTTGACCAAGTTTTGGTGATGACGGTTAACCCTGGCTTCGGCGGGCAAGCCTTTCTACCTGAAACCATGGATAAGATTCATGAGTTGGTTGTCCTTCGTGAGGAAAAAGGTTTGAACTTTGAGATCGAAGTGGATGGTGGGATTGATGATCAAACCATTTCTCAGGCTAAAGAAGCTGGTGCTACAATTTTTGTAGCAGGGTCTTATGTCTTTAAGGGAGATGTCAATGAACGAGTGCAAAATCTCAGAAAACAATTGGACTAGGGTTGCCGTTTTTGCAGGCGGAGATCGCGGTCATTATCGGACAAATTTTGACTGCTTTGTCGGTGTGGATCGAGGTTCGCTCTGGGTCTTGGAAGAAGACCTTCCTCTGACTCTAGCAGTTGGGGATTTTGATTCTGTCACTGCAGACGAACGTCAGTTGATTCAAAAACGTGCCCAGCGCTTTATCCAAGCCCAGCCAGAAAAGGATGATACAGATCTGGAACTGGCTCTCTTGACCATCTTTGAGCAAAATCCTCAGGCTCAGGTCACTATTTTCGGTGCCCTAGGTGGTCGCATTGACCACATGCTGGCCAATGTTTTTCTACCTAGCAATCCCAAGTTAGCACCCTATATGCGCCAGATAGAAATTGAAGATGGGCAAAACTTGCTTGCCTATTGCCCAGAAGGGACCAGTCAGCTAGAACCCCGTTCGGACTATGACTATCTAGCCTTTATGCCGGTTCGGGATAGCCAGTTGACCATTCTCGGTGCCAAGTATGAGCTGACTGAGGAGAATTTTTTCTTTAAAAAAGTGTACGCTTCTAACGAATATATAGATAGGGAAGTTTCGGTAACTTGCCCAGATGGCTATGTCGTCGTGCTGCACAGCAAGGACAGGAGGTAGGATGGAGACTGTATTATTACTATTATTAATTGCCAATCTAGCTGGACTCTTTCTCATTTGGCAAAGGCAGGATAAGCAGGAGAAACACCTAAGCAAGAGTTTGGAGGATCAGGCAGACAATCTTTCAGATCAACTGGATTATCGCTTTGAGCAAGCTAGACAAGCCAGTCAGCTAGATCAAAAAGATTTGGAAGTGGCTGTCAGTGACCGTTTGCAGGAAGTGCGAATGGAGTTGCATCAAGGCTTGACTCAAGTCCGTCAAGAAATGACAGATAATCTCCTCCAAACCAGAGACAAGACCGACCAACGTCTCCAAGCCTTGCAGGAATCAAATGAGCAACGTCTAGAACAAATGCGCCAAACGGTCGAGGAAAAGTTGGAAAAGACCTTGCAGACACGCTTGCAGGCTTCCTTCGAGACAGTTTCCAAGCAACTGGAGTCTGTCAATCGTGGTCTGGGAGAAATGCAGACAGTTGCCCGTGATGTCGGAGCTCTCAATAAGGTTCTCTCTGGAACCAAGACACGAGGAATTCTAGGAGAATTGCAACTGGGGCAAATCATCGAAGACATCATGACACCAGCCCAGTACGAACGAGAATTTGCAACGGTTGAAAACTCTAGCGAGCGAGTAGAGTACGCTATCAAGTTGCCTGGACAAGGTGACCAGGAATATGTCTATTTGCCGATTGACTCCAAGTTTCCACTGGCGGATTATTACCGCTTAGAAGAAGCTTATGAAGCAGGAGATAAGGACGAAATCGAACGTTGTCGCAAGTCACTCCTAGCAAGCGTCAAGCGCTTTGCCAAGGATATCAAGAGCAAGTACCTGGCGCCACCTCGGACAACCAATTTTGGTGTTTTGTTTGTTCCGACAGAAGGCCTTTATTCAGAGATTGTTCGCAATCCGGTCTTCTTTGATGATTTGAGACGGGAGGAGCAGATTATTGTTGCTGGTCCAAGTACCCTATCAGCCCTGCTTAACTCTCTATCAGTTGGCTTCAAAACTCTCAATATCCAAAAGAGTGCTGATCATATCAGCAAGACCCTTGCCAGTGTTAAGACCGAGTTTGGCAAGTTCGGGGGAATTTTGGTTAAGGCACAAAAACATCTCCAACATGCCTCTGGCAATATTGATGAATTATTAAACCGTCGTACTACAGCTATCGAGCGGACGCTCCGTCACATTGAGTTATCAGAAGGTGAGCCTGCGCTTGATCTACTCCATTTCCAAGAAGATGAGGAAGAATATGAAGATTAGTCACATGAAAAAAGATGAGCTGTTTGAAGGTTTTTACCTGATCAAGTCAGCTGACCTGAGACAGACGCGTGCTGGGAAAAACTACCTAGCCTTTACCTTTCAAGACGATAGTGGCGAGATTGAAGGGAAACTCTGGGATGCCCAACCTCATAACGTTGAGACCTTTACCGCAGGGAAAGTTGTCCACATGCAGGGGCGCAGAGAAGTTTATAACAACACTCCACAAGTTAATCAAATTACTCTCCGCTTGCCTCAGCCTGGGGAACCCAATGATCCAGCTGACTTCAAGGTCAAGTCACCAGTTGATGTCAAGGAAATCCGTGACTACATGTCGCAAATGATTTTCAAGATTGAAAATCCTGTCTGGCAACGTATCGTTCGCAGTCTTTACACCAAGTACGATAAGGAATTCTATTCCTATCCAGCTGCCAAGACCAACCACCATGCCTTTGAGACGGGTTTGGCCTATCATACAGCGACCATGGTGCGCTTGGCAGATGCTATTAGTGAGATCTATCCTCAGCTCAACAAGAGCCTCCTCTATGCAGGAATTATGCTACATGACTTGGCCAAAGTCATTGAGTTGACGGGACCAGATCAGACGGAGTACACAGTGCGAGGCAATCTCATCGGCCATATCGCCCTCATCGATAGCGAAATTACTAAGACAGTCATGGAACTAGGTATCGATGATACTAGAGAAGAAGTGGTGCTACTGCGCCATGTCATCCTCAGTCACCATGGCTTGCTGGAGTATGGAAGTCCAGTCCGTCCACGCATTATGGAGGCAGAGATTATCCATATGATTGACAATCTAGATGCCAGCATGATGATGATGTCAACAGCTCTGGCTTTGGTGGATAAAGGAGAGATGACCAATAAAATCTTCGCTATGGACAATCGTTCCTTCTATAAACCAGATTTAGATTAATAATTTAAGAAAAACGAGCATTTTTTACGCAATAATGTTCGTTTTTTTATGTGAATGTGGTATAATGGATAAAATATCAAAATTAAATGGAATGGTAAATAAAAATGAAATTAAGAAGAAGTGATCGGATGGTTGTCATTTCCAACTATTTGATTAATAATCCATACAAACTAACCAGTCTCAACACCTTTGCAGAAAAGTACGAATCTGCTAAATCATCGATTTCAGAGGACATCGTGATTATCAAGCGTGCCTTTGAGGAAATCGAAATCGGTCATATTCAGACTGTGACTGGAGCAGGTGGAGGTGTTATCTTTACACCATCAATCTCGAGTCATGAAGCCAAAGAAATGATCGCAGACTTGCGTGATAAACTTTCAGAAAGCGACCGTATCTTGCCAGGTGGCTACATCTACCTATCTGATTTGCTCAGTACGCCTGCCATTTTGAAAAATATTGGGCGTATCATTGCCAAGAGCTTTATGGACCAAAAAATCGATGCCGTTATGACAGTAGCGACTAAAGGGGTTCCGCTTGCAAATGCAGTTGCCAATGTCCTCAACGTTCCATTTGTCATTGTGCGACGTGACTTGAAAATCACTGAAGGTTCAACGGTCAGCGTCAACTATGTATCAGGTTCAAGCGGTGACCGTATTGAGAAAATGTTCCTTTCAAAACGCAGCCTCAAGGCAGGCAGTCGTGTCTTGATTGTGGATGACTTCCTAAAAGGTGGTGGAACTGTCAATGGGATGATTAGTCTCTTGCGTGAGTTCGACTCTGAACTAGCTGGCGTCGCAGTCTTTGCAGACAATGCCCAAGAAGAACGTGAAAAGCAGTTCGATTACAAGTCACTCTTGAAAGTAACCAATATTGATGTCAAGAACCAATCCATCGATGTTGAGATTGGAAATATCTTTGACGAAGACAAATAAGAGATAGAACTAAAGGTTGGAACGATTGTCCCAGCCTTTCTTTGCAAACAGAATAGAAGGATGCTTATGAAAACACCATTTATTAGCCGAGAAGATTTAGAAACGATTGTTGCAGAGTTCCCAACTCCCTTTCACTTGTATGACGAGAAGGGGATTCGCGAAAAAGCAAGAGCGGTCAACCAAGCTTTTTCCTGGAACGAGGGCTTTAAGGAATATTTTGCAGTCAAGGCCACTCCAACCCCAGCCATCTTGAAAATCCTCAAAGAGGAAGGTTGTGGTGTGGACTGTTCCAGTTATGTGGAGCTCCTGATGAGTCATAAACTGGATTTTCCCGGTTCTGAGATCATGTTCTCATCAAACAATACTCCAGACCAAGAGTACGCTTATGCGCGTGAATTGGGCGCAACCATTAACTTGGATGCTCTTGAAGATGTTGAGCATCTAGAGCGAGCTGCAGGTATCCCAGAAATCATTTCCTGTCGTTACAATCCAGGCGGAGTCTTTGAGTTAGGAACAGACATCATGGACAATCCTGGGGAGGCCAAGTTTGGTATGACCAAGGATCAACTCTTTGAATCCTTTGCTGTTTTGAAGGAAAAAGGAGCCAAGACTTTTGGGATTCACTCTTTCCTAGCATCCAATACCGTGACCCATCTCTACTACCCAGAGTTAGCCCGCCAGCTCTTTGAATTAGCTGTGGAAATCAAAGAAAAATTGGGGATTTCACTGGACTTTATTAACCTTTCTGGCGGAATCGGTGTCAACTACCGTCCAGATCAGGAGCCAAATGACATTGCTGTGATTGGTGAAGAGGTGCGTAAGGTGTATGAGGAAGTCCTTACACCTGCAGGGCTTGGACAGGTCAAGATTTTCACTGAATTGGGCCGTTTTATGTTGGCGCCTCACGGAGTTCTTGTCACAAAAATCACTCATAAAAAGAAAACCTACCGCACCTATCTGGGTGTGGATGCATCAGCAGTCAACCTCATGCGCCCAGCCATGTATGGAGCCTACCACCATATCACCAATCTGACCCATCCAGACGGACCAGTTGAGGTGGTAGATGTGGTCGGTTCACTCTGCGAAAACAATGATAAATTTGCAGTGAATCGCGAACTGCCTCATACAGAAATCGGTGATTTGCTGGTGATTCATGATACAGGTGCACATGGATTCTCCATGGGTTACCAGTACAATGCCAAACTACGCTCGGCAGAAATCCTCTATACCGAAGAAGGAAAAGCCCGCCAAATCCGCCGTGCAGAGCGCCCTGAGGACTATTTCGCAACCTTGTATGGTTTTGATTTTGAACCCGATCATTAAAAAAATGAAAATGAAAGTGAAAAACAGATTGCTTTCTAAAAAATAGACAAAAATCTTGTTTTTCCCTCAAGTCGTGATATAATAAAACTATAAAACGGTTTCAAGGAAGGTGACGATATGTCTGAAGAAACAATTGACTATGGACAAGTGACAGGAATGGTGCATTCGACAGAGAGTTTTGGGGCGGTAGATGGTCCTGGGATTCGTTTTATTGTCTTTTTGCAAGGTTGTCACATGCGTTGCCAGTACTGCCATAACCCGGACACATGGGCTATGGAGACCAATAAATCACGCGAACGGACAGTAGACGATGTCTTGACAGAAGCCCTTCGTTATCGTGGTTTCTGGGGAGACAAGGGTGGTATCACTGTCAGTGGTGGAGAAGCTCTCTTACAGATTGATTTCCTAATTGCCCTCTTTACCAAGGCCAAGGAAAAAGGAATCCACTGCACCTTGGACACCTGTGCCCTTCCATTCCGTAATAAACCACGTTATCTCGAAAAGTTTAATAAACTCATGGCTGTGACAGATTTGGTTCTCTTGGATATCAAGGAAATCAACGAAGAACAGCACAAGATTGTAACCAGTCAAACCAATAAGAACATTTTGGCCTGTGCCCGATACCTATCAGATATTGGAAAACCTGTTTGGATTCGCCACGTATTGGTTCCAGGCTTGACAGATAGAGATGAGGACTTGATCGAACTCGGTAAGTTTGTCAAGACCCTCAAAAATGTTGATAAGTTTGAAATTCTTCCTTATCATACTATGGGTGAGTTCAAATGGCGTGAATTGGGAATTCCTTATTCGCTCGAAGGGGTAAAACCTCCAACAGCAGATCGCGTTAAGAATGCCAAGGAATTGATGGATACAGAAAGTTACCAAGACTACATGAAACGTGTTCATGGATAAAAAGGTGCCTGATGGAGACATCGGGCTTTTGTGATGCAAAAAGACTTAGCCTTTCAGCTAAGCCTTTTGAGTCTTATCTAGATCGTTGTTTGCCAGAGTTGCGGTTTTTCTTTTTCTTATTGGTCGTGATCGCTTGAGTCTGCTTAGGAGTCACGTCTTTTCTTGCACCTGCAGAAGGGCTGACTTTCGGAGGGTTCTTTTCGTATTCTTCACGTACTTTTTGACGAAGTTTTGGACGAACGACATAGTTGACGATAAACTGTTGGAGAATCATCATGAAACCACCGACAACCCAGTATAGTGTCACACTGGCTGGTGAGAAGAGGGAGAAGATAACAATCATGAGTGGGCTCATATAGATCATTTTCTTAAGTTGTTCTCTTTGCATCTCGTCTTCTACTCCATGAAGCGAGAGGAGAGATTGGATGTAGTAAAGAATACCTGCAAAGGCTACGAGGAGCATGCTTGGTGAGCCAAGATCAATTCCCAAGAAGTTAGAACCAGCAACTCCTTCAGTGTGTTGGGCAGCAAAGAAGATAGCAGAGAAGAAAGGCATTTGGAGCAAGATAGGGAAACATCCGACGCCTCCTAGCATGCTGATACCATGTTCTTTTTGGGCGGCAAAGAGAGCTTGTTGAGCCTCAAGTTTTTCTTCTTGAGTTGTTGCTTCTTTGAGACGTGTTTGATGTGGTTCAAGCACGTGTTTGAGGGCGTTCATCTTTTCAGAGTGAAGCGTCGCTTTCCACGATTGGTAGATACCGAGTGGCAAGATAATCAAACGCACGATAATGGTGACGATGATAATCCCCATCCCAAAACCAAGTCCCATATCATTAGCAAAGTATTTGATGGCCTCTGCCATAGGCGCTCCGATGGTGTTCCAGATAAATCCAGTCGGTTCTCCAGTCGTTTTATCAACAGAAACACAGCCTGTCAAGATAAGTAGCATAGCAACTCCCATAGCAGAGAGGGCAAAACGTTTAATAGATTTCAATGTTTTCATTCCTTCTTTAAAAATTATACCTTTCTATTCTACTGTTTTTTTGTAAAATATACAATAGTTCTGGAGACCTAATTTGCGACTTTGAAGTCTGAATAGGATGAAAAATTACTCATTTGCACATCTAGATAGGTGACTTTTGAGAAAGGTGTAGGGCCTTTTCGGATTTCTTGG
Organism: Streptococcus oralis; assembly: GCF_016028255.1. Taxonomy (NCBI): domain Bacteria; kingdom Bacillati; phylum Bacillota; class Bacilli; order Lactobacillales; family Streptococcaceae; genus Streptococcus; species Streptococcus oralis. Next base: position 126,375 of record NZ_CP065707.1, on the reverse strand, counting down.
ATAAATTTTGCCATAGTGGCAGAGGAGTCTGTCTGAGCGAGAATTTCCACTGTACCATCGTCGTTATTCCAGACACGACCAGTGATGCCACCAATTTCAAGCGCTAGAGTATAAACGCCCCAGCGAAAACCAACACCCTGCACTCTACCTTGGGCAATCATTCTAACCTTTTGCATACTAACCCCCTTTAATTGTGTTATAATGTTTCTATGACTATTATAACCTCAAAAGCCAATTCTGTGGTGAAAAATGCCAAGAAATTGCATCAAAAAAAATATCGAAAGTTTGCCTATTTGATTGAAGGTTGGCACTTGTTTGAAGAAGCTGTTCAAGCTGGGGTGAGGTTTGAGAAAATCTTTGCTCTGGAAAGTCACCGAGATCAGTTAGCTGCTTTTCCTCAAACTATCTGGGTTTCAGAGGAGATTTTGCGGGACTTAGCAGATACGCAAACCCCTCAAGGGATTGTTGCAGTGATTCAAAAAGAAGAAGTGGGACAGCCTGATCTTCGTCAGGGAAAGTTTCTATTTTTAGAAGATGTTCAAGATCCTGGTAATGTGGGCACCATGATTCGGACGGCGGATGCTGCAGGTTTTACAGGGGTCATTGTTTCAGACAAGTCAGCGGATATATACAGTCTTAAGACCCTGCGTTCCATGCAAGGAAGTCATTTTCACTTGCCCATCTATCGTATGCCTGTTGCCACCTTTGTAGAAGAGGCAAAGAGGAGCAATTTGCCCATTCTGGCAACGACCTTATCGAGAGATTCAAAGGATTATCGTGAGCTTTCTCCCCTAGAAGACTTTGTTTTAGTCATGGGAAATGAAGGGCAAGGGATTAGTTCTGTCATGGCTGAGAGTGCTGATCAGCTGGTTCATATTGGAATGAAAGGCCGAGCAGAGAGTCTCAATGTTGCCATTGCGGCAGGTGTTTTGATGTTTTATTTCAGCTAATTTATAAAAACTTTGTTATAATCAAGACATATTTATAGAAAAAGGAGAATCAGAATGAATCAAACAATTATTCAAGAACGTTCAGGTCTCAATCAATTTTACGCTAAGGTTTATGCCTTTGTGGGACTTGGGATTGGCCTATCAGCTCTCGTGTCAGCTTTGATGTTGACAGTCTTTCAGTCCCAATTAGTCTACTTTTTAATGCATGGCCGTCTCTGGTTGATGATTGCAACTTTTGCAGAACTTGGTCTGGTCTTTGTTGCAAGTAGTATGGCTGCAAAAAATAGTCCAGCAGCTCTCCCAGTATTTTTAATTTATTCTGTTTTAAATGGCTTTACGCTGAGTTTTGTCGTAGCCTTCTATACACCGGGAACCGTCTTGTCAGCCTTTGTATCCAGCGCCCTTCTCTTCTTTGTCATGGCGGCAATCGGGATTTTCACCAAGAAAGATTTGAGTGGAATGGGCCGAGCTTTGATGGCTGCGCTTGTCGGGTTAATTATTGCTATGGTCGTGAATATTTTCTTGGCTAGTGGCTTCTTTGACTACATGATTAGCGTAGCCATGGTCTTGGTTTTCTCTGGTTTGATTGCTTGGGACAACCAAAAGATTCGCTATGTTTATGAGCAGTCACGAGGGCAAGTAGCGACAGGTTGGGTCATTTCAATGGCACTCAGTATTTACCTAGACTTTATCAACCTCTTCCTTAGCATCTTACGCATCTTTGGTCGAAACGATTAAAAGTCTATAGAGTCAGTGTTCCAAAGAGTACTGACTTTTTCTTATTTACCCTTTTCTTTTCTTGGAAATAGGTGTATAATGCTTTTAATTAATTTTTTGAGGAGTAGCCTATGAAGAAAAGTTTTATCCAGCAACAAGAAGAAATTTCCTTTGTCAAAAACACTTTTACCCAGTATTTGAAAGATAAGTTAGAAGTTGTCGAAGTTCAAGGTCCTATCTTGAGTAGGGTCGGCGATGGGATGCAGGATAACCTTTCAGGTGTTGAAAATGCAGTAACTGTGAAGGTCTTGCAAATTCCAGATGAAACCTACGAGGTCGTTCATTCACTTGCTAAATGGAAACGCCATACCTTGGCTCGTTTTAGTTTCGGTGAGGGTGAGGGTCTATTTGTTCACATGAAGGCCCTTCGTCCAGACGAAGATTCGTTGGATGCGACCCACTCTGTTTATGTGGACCAGTGGGACTGGGAGAAGGTGATTCCAAATGGTCAACGCAATATCGCCTATCTCAAAGAAACTGTTGAAAAGATTTACAAGGCTATCCGTCTGACAGAGCTAGCCGTAGAAGCCCGCTACGATATCGAATCCATCTTGCCAAAACAAATCACCTTCATCCATACAGAAGAGTTGGTGGAACGCTATCCAGATTTGACACCGAAAGAGCGTGAAAATGCAATCTGTAAAGAGTTCGGTGCAGTCTTCTTGATTGGTATTGGTGGTGAGTTGCCTGACGGGAAACCTCATGATGGCCGTGCACCTGACTACGATGACTGGACAACAGAGTCTGAGAATGGCTACAAAGGGTTGAATGGCGATATTCTAGTTTGGAACGAATCTCTTGGTTGTGCCTTTGAACTTTCTTCTATGGGGATTCGGGTAGATGAAGATACACTTCGTCGCCAAGTGGCTCTTACAGGAGACGAAGATCGTCTGGAGTTGGAATGGCATAAAGCCCTGCTTAACGGCCTTTTCCCACTGACAATCGGTGGGGGTATCGGACAGTCTCGGATGGCCATGTTCCTTCTTCGCAAGAAACACATCGGAGAGGTTCAGACCAGTGTTTGGCCGCAAGAAGTCCGCGACACTTACGAAAATATCTTGTAGGGAATCGAACCGTAAGGTTCGGTTTTCTTTCTCTTTTTTTCCATAATTTGGTATAATAAACGGTATGAAAATCGTATCAGGAATCTACAGAGGGCGTCCCCTCAAGACGCTAGAAGGCAAGACGACTAGGCCGACATCAGATAAGGTGCGTGGAGCTATCTTTAACATGATTGGTCCTTATTTTGAGGGTGGTCATGTCTTGGATCTTTATGCAGGCAGTGGCGGTCTGTCTATTGAAGCTGTGTCAAGAGGCATGTCCCATGCTGTTTTAGTAGAACGGGATCGAAAGGCACAAGCTGTCATCACTGAAAATATCCAGATGACCAAGGAAGTTTCTAAATTTCAGCTCTTAAAGATGGAAGCTGAACGGGCCTTGGAGCAAGTGACAGGTCCCTTTGATCTGGTCTTTTTAGACCCTCCCTATGCAAAAGAACAAATCGTTGCAGATATCGAAAAAATGGCAGAAAGGAATCTCTTCTCCCAAGAGGTCATGGTCGTCTGCGAAACCGATAAGTCTGTAGAACTCCCAGAAGAAATCGCCTGCTTAGGCATCTGGAAGGAAAAAATATATGGGATTAGTAAGGTGACAGTTTATGTCAGATAAAATTGGATTATTTACAGGATCATTTGATCCGATGACAAATGGACATCTGGATATCATTGAACGTGCCAGCAAACTCTTTGATAAGCTCTATGTCGGGGTTTTCTACAATCCCCACAAACAAGGTTTTCTCCCTGTTGAAAATCGCAAACGAGCAGTTGAAAAAGCCCTAGCGCATTTAGAAAATGTAGAGGTCATGGCTTCTCATGACCAATTAGTTGTTGATGTTGCAAGAAAACTGGGAGCTAAAACTCTTGTCCGTGGCTTGCGGAATGCCGCAGACTTGCAATATGAGGCTAGTTTTGATTACTACAATCATCAACTGGCTCCAGAGATTGAGACTGTCTACCTACATAGTCGCCCAGAGCATCTCTATATCAGCTCGTCAGCCATGAGAGAGCTCCTGAAGTTTGGTCAGGAGATTCGGCAATATGTCCCAAACAGTGTTGTGGAGGAATTAGAACATGAAGAAAAAAACTAGATGGCCCTTATATGTCATCCTAGCACTAGTATTGACTTTTTTAGCCTTTGTAGTACCTTTACCATACTACATAGAAGTTCCAGGTGGAGCGGAAGATATTCGTCAAGTTTTGAAAGTCAATGAAACAGAAGATACAGAAGCAGGGGCCTACCAGTTTGTAACAGTCGGTATTCGGCATGCAACCCTGTCGCATCTTGTCTATGCTTGGCTGACTCCATTTACGGATATTAGAAGCGCTCAGGAGACAACGGGTGGTTCTACTGATGCAGAGTTTATGCGGATCAATCAGTTCTACATGCAAACATCCCAAAATATGGCCAAGTATCAAGGTTTGAAGACGGCTGGTAAAGATATCGAACTCAAGTATCTAGGAGTTTATGTCTTAACTGTGACGGATAATTCAACTTTTAAGGGTATTCTGAATATTGCAGACACGGTGACGGCTGTTAATGACAAAACATTTGACAGTTCAAAAGACTTGATTGATTATGTCAACTCTCAAAAACTAGGCGATCCAGTCAAGGTAACCTACGAAGAAGACGGAAGAGTCAAGACTGCTGAAGGTAAAATTATCACTCTCGAAAACGGAAAAAACGGGATTGGAATTGGTCTGATTGACCGTACGGAAGTGACCAGTGATGTTCCAATTCGCTTTTCAACAGCTGGTATTGGCGGGCCAAGTGCCGGTCTCATGTTTAGCTTAGCTATCTACACCCAGATAGCAGATCCAGGACTTCGTAATGGTCGCATCGTTGCGGGAACGGGAACCATTGATCGCGATGGGAATGTTGGCGACATCGGTGGAATTGACAAAAAAGTGGTGGCAGCCTCTCGTCAGGGAGCCAACATCTTTTTTGCTCCTGACAATCCAGTCACCGAGGAAGCGAAAAAAGCAGATCCCAATGCGAAAAGCAACTATGAAACAGCCTTAGAAACTGCTAAAACGATCAAAACAGAGATGAAAATCGTTCCCGTTAAGACCTTGCAGGATGCGATCGATTACCTTAAAAACAATCCCTAATTCGTAGAAAAATCGAAAACTAGCGCGCAAGCGGATAAGATGGTATAATAGTCAAATGGTTCAATTATTATTCACTCTAAGTAGTCATATACTCTTTATTTATTTGAGTTTTTACCTTTTAAAGGATCTTGTGAGATGGGAAAAGGTTTTAAAAGTGACCGCTACTAACACAAAAAAGGTTCGTTTGTTGGTAGGCTTCTTTAGTATTGTAATGGGCTACATCTTGAGTTCATTCTTTATCAGTTTGTACCAACTGTGGCAAGAAGCGCTTATAGGACTGTTATAAAATCAAAAGTAAAGGAAAAACTATGGAAAAAATTGTGGTTCAAGGCGGAGATAATCGTCTGGTCGGGAGTGTGACCATCGAGGGAGCAAAGAATGCCGTCTTGCCCTTGTTGGCAGCGACTATTCTAGCAAGCAAGGGTAAGACAGTCTTGCAGAATGTTCCAATCTTGTCAGATGTTTTCACCATGAATCAAGTGGTTCGAGGTCTGAATGCCAAGGTGGACTTTGATGAGGAAGCACATGTTGTCGAAGTCGATGCGACTGGAGATATCACGGAGGAAGCTCCGTATAAGTATGTCAGCAAGATGCGGGCATCCATTGTTGTCTTGGGACCAATCCTTGCTCGCGTAGGCCACGCCAAGGTATCCATGCCAGGGGGATGTACCATCGGGAGTCGTCCAATTGATCTCCACCTCAAGGGCTTGGAAGCTATGGGAGCTAAGATCAGCCAGACAGCTGGTTACATCGAAGCCAAGGCGGAACGCCTGCACGGCGCTCATATCTACATGGACTTTCCTAGTGTCGGCGCAACACAAAATCTGATGATGGCAGCAACTCTAGCTGATGGTGTGACAGTGATAGAAAATGCTGCGCGTGAGCCGGAAATTGTTGACCTTGCTATCCTTCTTAATGAAATGGGGGCTAAGGTCAAGGGAGCTGGTACTGAAACAATCACAGTGACTGGTGTCGAGGAACTCCATGGAACAACTCATAATGTGGTACAGGACCGTATCGAAGCTGGAACCTTTATGGTGGCGGCAGCCATGACAGGTGGCGATGTCCTCATTCGAGATGCGGTCTGGGAACATAATCGTCCCTTGATTGCCAAACTATTGGAAATGGGAGTTGAGGTGACAGAGGAGTCGGAAGGTATTCGTGTCCGTTCTCAGCTGGAAAATCTTAAAGCTGTTCATGTAAAAACCTTGCCACATCCAGGATTTCCAACAGATATGCAGGCTCAATTTACAGCCTTGATGACTGTCGCAAAAGGGGAATCCACCATGTTGGAAACGGTGTTTGAGAATCGTTTCCAACATCTGGAGGAAATGCGTCGGATGGGCTTGCGTTCGGAGATTATCCGTGATACAGCTCGCATTGTTGGGGGACAGGCTTTACAGGGGGCAGAAGTTCTATCAACGGACCTTCGCGCTAGTGCTGCTTTGATTCTGACAGGTTTGGTAGCGCAAGGAGAGACAGTTGTCGGTAAATTAGTCCACCTTGATAGAGGTTACTACCGCTTCCATGAGAAGTTAGCTCAGCTAGGAGCAAAGATTCAGCGGATTGAGGTTAAGGATGAAGAATAAAAACATACGTTATGTACTCCGTCGCTTACTGTTGATTTTTATCGTACTCTTGCTGGGATTCCTCGCCTTAGGAATCGGCTTGATGATCGGCTATGGCATCTTAGGAAAGGGACAGGATCCATGGGCAATCTTGTCTCCAGCAAAGTGGCAGGAATTGATTAGCAAATTTACAGGAAATTAGGCTGGGAGACCAGTCTTTTTCTAAAGAAATAAGGAGAAAAATGAACAAAAAAACGAGACAGGCTCTGATAGGGCTACTCATATTCTTACTATTATCTGCTGGTAGCTATTATATCAAGCAGATGCAGTTGACATCAAACACGCCTAAAACCAAAGTTAGTCAGAAAAAACAAGCTTCAGAAGCTCCTAGTCAGGAGTTGGCTGAAAGTGTCTTAACTGAGTCAATCAAAAACCAAATCAAGGGTGATCTCGAGTGGAATGGAGCAGGGGCCTTCATTGTCAATGGCAATAAAACCAATCTAGATGCCAAGGTTTCTAGCAAACCCTATGCGGATAATAAAACAAAACCAGTCGGGAAAGAGACAGTCCCAACTGTTGCCAATGCCATCTTATCCAAAGCCACTCGTCAGTATAAGAATCGTGAAGAGACTGGAAATGGATCTACCTCTTGGACGCCACCAGGGTGGCATCAGGTCAAGAATCTAAAGGGGACCTATACACATGCAGTTGACAGAGGACACCTGCTGGGCTATGCCTTAATAGGTGGTTTGGATGGTTTTGATGCCTCTACCAGCAATCCCAAGAACATTGCAGTCCAGACAGCTTGGGCGAATCAAGCGCAAGCTGAGGATTCGACAGGTCAGAACTACTATGAGAGTTTGGTCAGAAAAGCCTTGGACCAGAATAAGAGAGTCCGTTATCGGGTGACGCTTCACTATGCGACAAATGAGGATCTAGTTCCATCCGCTTCACAAATCGAAGCCAAGTCTTCGGATGGTGAATTGGAATTCAATGTCCTGATCCCCAATGTTCAAAAGGGAATCCAGCTTGATTACCGAACAGGTCAAGTCACAGTGACAAACTAGAAACAATCTACAAAAGAACAAAAATCGCTCCTTTGTTTATCATACGATAAGGGAGCGATTGTATAAATTGGAAAATAATGTGATTCCTACGCTAATTTGTGATATAATGGAACACAAGATACTATTTTAGGAGAAGGACTATGGAAGACCCGAGCAGTCAGGATTTGTTACTGCAATTTGTACTTTTAGTTGTATTGACCTTTTTAAATGCCTTTTTCTCAGCTACAGAAATGGCTATGGTGTCACTAAATCGTGCCCGAGTAGAGCAAAAAGCGGAAGAAGGAGATAAACGTTATATCCGTTTGTTAAAGGTACTTGAAAACCCTAATCACTTTTTATCAACGATTCAAGTCGGTATCACCTTAATCACGATCTTGTCAGGGGCCAAATTGGCGGATACCCTTGGACAAGTGATCGCATCTTGGATGGGAAGCGGAGAGACGGCTTACGCCATTGCAAGTTTCCTCTCTTTGGCATTCTTGACCTATATCTCCATTGTTTTTGGTGAACTCTATCCTAAGCGGATTGCCCTCAATCTGAAAGATGCTTTGGCGATTCGAACAGCACCAATTATTATTGGTCTTGGAAAGATTGTAAGTCCCTTTGTCTGGCTGTTATCTGCTTCAACTAATTTGTTGAGCCGTGTGACGCCAATGACCTTTGATGATGCTGATGAAAAGATGACACGTGATGAAATAGAGTACATGCTCACCAATAGTGAAGAAACACTGGATGCAGATGAGATTGAAATGCTACAGGGGATCTTCTCTTTAGATGAGCTGATGGCTCGTGAGCTGATGGTGCCCCGAACCGACGCCTTCATGGTGGATATTCAGGATGACAGCCAAACGATTATCCAAAGTATTTTGAAGCAAAATTTCTCACGTATCCCTGTTTATGATGGGGATAAGGACAATGTGATTGGTTTGATTCATACCAAGCGTTTGCTAAACGCCGCCTATGCAGATGGCTTTGAAAATATTGTCTGGAAGCGAATCCTCCAAACGCCACTATTTGTGCCTGAGACCATCTTTGTGGATGACCTCCTTAAAGAGCTTCGAAATACCCAAAATCAAATGGCAATCTTACTAGACGAATACGGTGGTATGGCTGGTTTGGTAACTCTGGAAGACCTCCTAGAGGAAATCGTTGGCGAAATTGATGACGAAACGGACAGAGCAGAAATCGAAGTCCATCAAATCGGTGAAGATACCTATATTGCACAGGGAACCATGAATCTTAATGACTTCAACGACTACTTTGGCGTTGAACTAGAAAGCGATGATGTGGATACTATCGCCGGTTATTATTTGACGGGTGTTGGTACGATTCCAACAACTGAGAAAATTAGTTATGAACTGGTCAGTCAAAACAAGCAGATTGTCTTGACCAATGATAAGGTAAAAAATGGACGTGTTACCAAGGTAAAAGTTCAAATCACCGAAATAGAACCCGAAGAAGAAACCGAGTAAAACAGTGATTTTCGTCACTGTTTTTTTATTCGCCCTAAATTCGCCCCCAAAATTTTTTCAAAGTTATCCTTATTTATCCGAAGAAAAAAACAAAAAAGCCCGATTTACGGGCTTTTCATTCGGTTAATTCCTGTTATTTCAGGTACTGAAAGGCGGTAGACGGATTTGAACCGACGATCAAGCTTTTGCAGAGCCGTGCCTTACCACTTGGCTATACCGCCTCAACGTTTAATATTATACCTTGAAAATGATTCTACGTCAATAGTTTCTTAATCGAAAATCCAATTTAGAAGATTGCCCTTTCTGATTGGATGGAAAAATGGGGAGAGAAAATCTGAAAATCAGGCTTTATAGAGCCTTAACCTCCCTTTTGATTCTATAGATAGCAAACAAAGAATAGAAAAATTTGATAAATGAAAGTTTTTTGTGGTTACACGCCTAAATATTCTGAAAATTCGTTTACTTTTTGAGAAATCTATGGTATAATTGGCAATAAGCCTAAATTTTTTAAGAGGAGTTACATACATGAAAAAAAGTAGAGTATTTGTTACAGCAGGGATTGCTTTGCTGGCAACTGGCGTTCTCGCTGCTTGTGGTTCTTCAAAATCATCTGATTCAACAGCTCCAAAATCCTATGGTTATGTTTATTCAGCTGACCCAGAAACATTGGATTACCTCATTTCAGGGAAACAAAGTACCAAAATTGCCACTTCAAATGGTATCGATGGTCTCTTTACAAATGATAAATATGGGAATTTGACTCCTGCAGTTGCAGAAGACTGGTCAGTCTCAAAAGATGGGTTGACTTATACCTACAAGATTCGTAAAGGTGTCAAATGGATGACATCAGATGGCGAAGAGTATGCTGAAGTGACAGCTAAAGACTTCGTAAATGGCTTGAAACACGCAGCTGATAACAAGTCTGAAGCACTTTATCTAGCAGAAGATTCAGTTAAAGGTCTAGCTGACTATAAAGCTGGAAACAATAAAGACTTTTCTTCAGTAGGTGTGAAAGCAGTTGACGATTATACACTTGAGTATACTTTGAACAAACCCGAACCATACTGGAACTCTAAGATGGCTTATTCAATCTTCTGGCCATTGAACGAAGAATTTGAAAAATCAAAAGGATCTGACTTTGCTAAAGCGACTGACCCTACATCATTGCTTTACAATGGACCATTCTTGCTGAAAGGTTTGACTGCTAAGTCTTCTATCGAGTTCGCTAAAAATGAACAATACTGGGATAAAGACAATGTTCATCTTGATAAAGTAACACTTGCTTACTATGATGGTTCAGACCAAGAGTCTATTGAACGTAACTTTACAAGTGGAGCTTATAGCTATGCCCGTCTTTACCCAACAAGTTCAAACTACTCTAAAGTAGAAGAAACCTACAAGGAAAATATCTTCTACACCCCATCAGGACCTGGTGTTGGTGGTTTGGGTGTGAATATTGACCGCCAAGGTTACAAATACACTTCTAAGACAACTGACGAAGAGAAGACTTCTACTAAGAAAGCCCTTCTTAACAAGGACTTCCGTCAAGCCTTGAACTTTGCCTTTGACCGTACGTCTTACTCAGCTCAAGTAAATGGTAAAGAAGGTGCTCCTCGTGCCGTTCGTAACCTCTTTGTAAAACCTGACTTTGTCTCTGCTGGCGAAAAAACTTTCGGTGACTTGGTGACTGATAAGATGGCTACTTACGGTGATGAATGGAAGAACGTAAACTTTGCTGATGGTCAAGATGGACTCTTCAACGCCGATAAAGCCAAAGCTGAATTTGCGAAAGCCAAAACAGCATTGGAAGCAGAAGGTGTAAAATTCCCTATCCATTTGGATGTCCCAGTAGACCAAACAGCTAAAAACTATATCGCACGTATTCAATCCTTCAAACAATCCGTTGAAACAGTGCTTGGTGAAGGCAATGTAGTCATCGATATCCAACAAGTTTCTAAAGATGAGTTTACTAATATTACCTACTATGCGGCGAATGCAGCAGCAGAAGATTGGGATCTCTCAGGAGCAGTTGCATGGAACCCAGACTATGAAGATCCGTCAACTTACCTTGATATCTTGAAAACAACGAATGCTGAACAAACAAAAACATACATGGGTTACGAAGGTGCAGATAACGCTGCGGCGGCTCAAGTTGGTTTGAAAGAATACGATAAACTAGTTGATGAAGCTGCTAAAGAAACAAGCGATTTGAATGTTCGTTATGAAAAATACGCGGCTGCTCAAGCTTGGTTGACAGATAGCTCACTCTTCTTGCCAGCTATGTCATCAACTGGTGCTGCACCATTCATTTCTCGTGTTGTACCATTCACAGCATCATACAGCCAGTCTGGAGATAAGGGCTCAGATGTATACTTCAAGTATATTCAGTTACAAGACAAGGTAGTAACCAAGGCTGACTATGAACAAGCTCGTGAGAAATGGCTCAAAGAGAAAAAAGAATCAAACGAAAAAGTTCAAAAAGAATTGGCTAATCACGTTAAATAAATAACTCTCAAGAGAACTTTCTCTCCATGAGGAGAAGGTTCTTTTGGGATTTTAAAAGGAAACGATATGAAGAAATATATTTTTATGCGTGTATTGCGTTCATTGGTGTCTATCTTCTTGGTGACAACCTTGACCTACACGATTATCTATACGATGGTTCCTCGAAAACTGATTTTCAAGCAGGATACCAACTATAACAAAATTGCAACGACGCCAGATAAACGGGATAATTATGAAAATACCGTTTATGAGCGGATGGGCTATATCGAGTACTACGATACCAAGGAGTTGCAAGAAAAAGCGAGCACAATGGACTCATCTGTAACAGTAGATGCCAATGATACAAATAAGGCAATCTACGAAAAATACATCAACCAACTCGGTAATGGTTGGACACTCGGTGTATTCTCAGAAAGTGGTCAATTCTACGCTACGCGTGAAATTCCAATTTTTGAACGTGTTTTCAAATTCTACTCGAACTTGCTCGACATTGATCATACAAACAAGATTCAAGACCCTGAAAATCCAAACTTGGAACGTTATCTTCGTTTTGAAAATGACCCCGCTATCGGTTGGTCATTGGTTGGTTCAGGTACAAAACATAAATATCTTTTGTATTTCAATAATCAGTTCCCATTTGTACACCAAAACTTTGTGAACATTAACTTGGGTGACTCTTACCCAACTTATGCAAACACACCAGTGCTTCAAGTTATCACACAGGGTCAGGGACAAACCAAGACATCAGAAGTTCAATTCCCTACGGGTAAAAAGACTTCCTCTGTAGATATTTACTCTCGTACCTACAAGTCGCCAAGTCAAGCAGATGCGCGTGAAGTAGCTAACTATGGTAAAGACGATCCATATACAGCTACAGAAAGCAATTATCAATATCCATCAATGATTGCAAGCTCGGCTGTTGCTGGTTTGATCGGTTTGGTTATTTCTTATGCTATCGCAATTCCTCTTGGATCTGCTATGGCTCGCCACAAGAATACTTGGATTGACAGCTTCTCGACAGGTGCTCTAACCTTCTTGCTTGCCCTTCCAACGATTGCCTTGGTTTATATCGTTCGCTTGATTGGATCATCTATTGGTCTGCCTGACTCATTCCCTATCTTGGGGGCTGGAGATTGGCGTTCCTACGTCTTGCCAGCAGTCATTCTAGGTCTATTGGGTGCGCCAAGTACAGCTATCTGGATCCGTCGTTACATGATCGACTTGCAATCTCAGGACTTTGTACGTTTTGCTCGTGCAAAAGGACTGTCTGAAAAAGAAATTTCAAATAAACACATCTTTAAAAATGCCATGGTTCCTTTGGTTTCAGGTATTCCTGGTGCCGTAATCGGGGTTATTGGTGGTGCAACATTGACAGAAACAGTCTTCGCCTTCCCAGGTATGGGTAAAATGTTGATTGACTCTGTTAAGGCATCAAACAACTCAATGGTAGTTGGTCTTGTCTTCATCTTCACATGTATTTCTATCTTCTCACTCTTTGTAGGAGACATCTGGATGACTATGCTTGACCCGCGTATTAAATTGACAGAGAAAGGAGGCAAATAATGTCAACAATCGATAAAGAAAAATTTCAGTTCGTAAAACGTGACGATTTTGCCTCTGAAACAATTGATGCTCCTGCCTATTCATACTGGGGTTCTGTATTTAGACAGTTTCTAAAGAAAAAATCAACAGTCTTTATGCTAGGAATTTTGGTTGCCATTATCTTGATGAGCTTTATTTACCCAATGTTCTCAGATTTTGACTTCAACGATGTAAGTAAGGTCAATGACTTCTCTGCTCGTTTTATCAAGCCCAATGCTGAGCATTGGTTTGGTACAGATAGCAATGGTAAATCCTTGTTTGACGGGGTTTGGTTTGGGGCGCGTAACTCTATCCTCATCTCTGTCATTGCAACTTTTATCAACCTTGTGATTGGGGTTATTGTTGGTGGAATTTGGGGAATTTCAAAATCCGTTGACCGCGTCATGATGGAAGTTTATAACATTATTTCAAACATTCCATCTCTCTTGATTGTCATCGTCTTGACTTACTCGATTGGCGCTGGTTTCTGGAATTTGATTTTTGCCATGAGTGTGACAACTTGGATTGGGATTGCTTATATGATTCGTATCCAAATCATGCGTTACCGTGACTTGGAATACAACCTTGCTTCTCAAACACTTGGAACACCAACCTTTAAAATCATCGTTAAAAACATCATGCCACAATTAGTATCCGTTATTGTTTCTACGATGACCTTGATGTTGCCAAGCTTCATCTCTTATGAAGCCTTCCTTTCCTTCTTTGGATTGGGATTACCTGTAACAGTGCCAAGTTTGGGACGTTTGATCTCAGATTACTCACAAAACGTTACGACCAACGCTTACTTGTTCTGGATTCCGTTGACAACCTTGATCTTGGTATCCCTATCTCTTTTCGTTGTTGGTCAAAACCTAGCGGACGCTAGTGATCCACGTACACATAGATAGGAGTAGACATGACAAAAGAAAATAATGTAATTTTGACTGCTCGTGATATTGTCGTGGAATTTGACGTTCGTGACAAAGTTCTGACGGCTATCCGAGGAGTTTCTCTAGACCTGATTGAAGGAGAAGTTCTTGCCTTGGTAGGTGAGTCTGGTTCTGGTAAATCTGTTTTAACAAAAACCTTTACAGGGATGTTAGAAGACAATGGACGTATTGCCCAAGGAAGCATCGACTATCGTGGACAAGACTTGACCGCCTTGAATTCTAACAAGGAATGGGAGAAGATTCGTGGTGCTAAAATTGCGACCATCTTCCAGGATCCAATGACAAGTTTGGATCCAATCAATACAATCGGTAGCCAAATCACTGAAGTTATCGTTAAACACCAAGGAAAAACAGCTAAGGAAGCCAAAGAGATGGCAATCGACTATATGAACAAAGTCGGAATTCCAGACGCTGAAAAACGTTTTGACGAGTATCCTTTCCAATATTCTGGAGGGATGCGCCAACGTATCGTTATCGCGATTGCCCTTGCATGTCGTCCAGATATCTTGATCTGTGACGAGCCAACAACGGCTCTTGATGTAACCATTCAAGCGCAAATCATTGATTTGCTTAAAACCTTGCAAAATGAGTACCACTTTACCATTATCTTTATCACCCATGACCTTGGTGTGGTAGCAAGTATTGCGGATAAGGTAGCAGTTATGTATGCTGGGGAAATTGTAGAATACGGTACTGTTGAGGAAGTCTTCTACGATCCACGTCATCCATATACTTGGAGTCTCTTGTCCAGTTTGCCACAGCTTGCTGATGATAAAGGAGAATTGTACTCTATCCCAGGAACACCACCGTCTCTTTATACTGAGTTGAAAGGTGATGCCTTTGCCCTTCGTTCAGATTATGCGATGCAAATTGACTTTGAACAGAAAGCACCTCAGTTTTCAGTCACTGATACTCACTGGGCTAAGACTTGGTTGCTTCATGAGAATGCTCCTAAAGTTGAAAAACCTGGGGTCATCGCAGATTTGCATGACAAGATTCGTGATAAAATGGGCTTTGCTCATCTAGAAGACTAGGAGGAAGGAAATGTCTGAAAAATTAGTAGAAATTAAAGATTTAGAAATTTCCTTCGGTGAAGGAAGTAAGAAGTTTGTGGCGGTTAAAAACGCCAACTTCTTTATCAACAAGGGAGAAACTTTCTCTCTTGTTGGTGAGTCTGGTAGTGGGAAAACAACGATTGGTCGTGCCATTATTGGTTTAAATAACACTAGTAAAGGTGAGATTATCTTTGATGGCCAGAAAATCAATGGGAAAAAATCTCATAAGGAATCAGCAGACTTAATCCGTCGTATCCAGATGATTTTCCAGGATCCTGCAGCAAGCTTGAATGAGCGTGCGACTGTTGACTATATCATCTCTGAAGGTCTTTACAACTACCACTTGTTTAAAGATGAAGAAGATCGAAAAGAAAAAGTTCAAAAGATGATCCATGAAGTTGGACTTTTGAAAGAACACTTAACCCGTTATCCACACGAGTTTTCTGGTGGTCAACGTCAGCGTATCGGGATTGCCCGTGCCCTTGTGATGGAACCTGATTTTGTTATTGCAGATGAGCCAATTTCAGCCTTGGACGTATCAGTGCGTGCGCAAGTCTTGAACTTGCTCAAGAAGTTCCAAAAAGAGTTGGGCTTGACCTATCTCTTTATCGCGCATGACTTGTCAGTTGTTCGCTTTATCTCAGATCGTATCGCGGTTATCTATAAGGGAGTCATCGTCGAAGTGGCGGAGACAGAGGAGTTGTTTAACAATCCTGTCCACCCATATACTCAGGCGCTTCTATCTGCTGTACCGATTCCAGATCCAATCTTGGAACGCAAGAAGGTCTTGAAAGTTTACGATCCTGACCAACATGATTATGAGACAGACAAGCCATCTATGGTGGAAATTCGTCCAGGTCACTATGTTTGGGCCAATCAAGCAGAACTTGCTCGTTACAAGGAAGCTCTTAAAAAATAATTAGATTCGGAGAGGACCGAATGGTCTTCTCATTTTTAATAGAAAAATTCCCCTTCTACTAGCTTGTAAAAGGGGAATTGTATTGTAATTAACGTTTAGACCAAGTGCGTTTCATAAAGAGGAGCAAAATGGGGTATATCTCTAAGCGGCCTGCAATCATTGCAAAGGAGAGCAGGATTTTAGAGATGGGACTAAAGATGGCAAAGCTCGATGTTGTACCTAGAATAGGTCCGATATTGTTAAAACAGCTGAAGACAGCACTGGTCACGACTAGAAAATCATTACTATCAAGACTGACGATAAAGATGAGAGAGAGTATAATCATCACGTAGATGGCAAAATATTTGAGAATCTTGTGTTGGGTATCCTTGTCAATCACAGTTTTGTTGACATGTAGAGTCAAGACACGGTGAGGGGATAAGATGGACAAAATCTGATTTTTTGCAATTTTTGAGAGGATGAGTCCTCTGATCACTTTGAGACCACCTGCGGTTGAGCCAGCTGATCCACCGATTCCCATGAGGAAGAGGAGGATAAACTGGGAGAAGAGAGGCCAGTTGGTAATATCTCCGTAACCAAAACCTGTTGTCGTGATGATATTGGAAACCTGGAAGAAGGCCATTTCAACACTCTTAGAGACACCTTGGTAGAGGTGGAGGGTGTTGAGGGTAATCAAGCCTGTAGACACTAGGACAATAATCACATAAGCCCGCAGTTCTTCATCTCCAAAGAAGGCCTTGATCCGACGGAGCATGAGGTAGTAGTAGAGATTGAAGTTAACCCCAAAAACCAAGACTCCGATACTAACTAGATAGGTGATGAGTGAGCTACCGTAGTGGGCAATTCCGTCGTTATAGACGGTGAAGCCCCCAGTTCCCGCTGTTCCCATAGCAATGACAAAACTATCATAGAGAGGCATGCCTGCTAGATAGTAGATGACCACAAAAAGGGAGAAGAGAGCCAGATAAAGCAGATAGAGGATCTGGGCAGTGTTTTTTAGTTTGGATACGACCTTGCCAAAGACAGGTCCAGGAACCTCAGCCTTCATCACCTCTAAGTGACTATTTTTGGCATTGTCCATAATGGCAAGTGCGAAAACAAGCACCCCCATCCCTCCGATCAAGTGGGTAAAACTTCGCCAGAAGAGGAGGGAACGACTGAGAACGGAAACATCGTTCAGAATAGTTGCTCCTGTAGTTGTAAAACCAGAGCTTATTTCAAAGAAGGCATCGATGATGCTGGGGATTTGTCCTGAAAAGACAAAGGGGAGGCCACCAAAGAAAGACCATAGAATCCAACAGAGGGCAACAATTAAGACCCCTTCCTTGGCATAAATCCGTTGATTTTTCGGTTTCCGTAAAACACCTAGACCACCAAGAAGGACTAAAATTCCAATCGTAGAAAAGAGAGCGATGAATACTTGACTGGATTCTTGGTAATAGATCGCTACACTAACAGGGACTAGGAGAAGAACAGCCTCAATCAAGAGAAGTTTTGAGAGGAGGTAACGAATCATACTTTTATTCATTTTTTACCTCTCAATCAAATCATAAATTTTGGTGATGTTCGGCAATAAGGTCGTCACGAGCAACTTGTCTCCTACCTCAAGCATATCCTCTCCAGTAGGGAAGATTGTTTTTCCTTTTCGGATAATGGCTGCGATGAGAACCCCTTTTTTCAATTTCAACTGTGATAGAGGTTTGGCAGTCATTTTATTAGTTTCCTTGATTTGGAATTGGAGAGTTTCAATTTGACCGTTTGCTAGATGGTGCATGGCTTGAAGGTCTGAGTACTGAGCGTTTACTCGACCACGGATAAAGTGCATAATGGTATCCACTGCGATGATTTTGGGTGTGATGATACTTGAAAAATCAGGTGCATGGATAATTTCTAGGAGGCTAGTCCGGTTGACCTTGGTGATATTTTTCTGGACGCCAACACGGTCAAGAAACATAGAGGTGATGATGTTTTCCTCATCAACCCCAGTTAAGGTTGCGACTGCATCATAGCTAGGAGCACTTTCTTCCAGTAAGATGTCCTTAGCTGTTCCATCTCCTTGTACGATATAGAGATTTGGGAATTTTTCACTAAAGAAACGAGCTCTTTCAGGATTGATCTCGATAACCTTGGTATCGATGCGACTGTCTTTTAAAATGCCAAGTAGATAATAAGCAATTTTTCCAGCTCCAACGATAAGCAAGCTTTTCACTGCACGTGATTTGAAATAGTTGTGGAAAAGCATCATATCTACACGATTTCCCGTAACAAAAATCCGATCCTTGTCCTGGATAGTAACATCACCACTTGGAATCATGAGTTGATGGTCTCTTTCCATAGCGCAGACAATGATGTTGCCAAATTTCTTACGAAAGTCTGAGATTGGCATTTGACAGAGCCCGCTAGAATCTTTGATAACAAACTCCATCAGGCTGACACGACCTCCAGCAAAACGCTCAACTGAGAGGGCGTTAGGGAAATCGATGATATTTGAGATGGCACGGGCTGCTAGGAGTTCTGGATTAACGATAAGTGAAAATCCAAGAATATTTTTCTCTTTAAAATAGGCATTAGAGTATTCAGGATTTCGCACTCGAACGATGGTTTCTTTAGCGCCCATTTTTTTGGCAAGTACCGCTGAAATCATATTCACTTCATCGTATTCAGTTAGAGCGATAAAGATATCACACTCTTGGACGCCGGCTTGCTCCAAGATGGCAAAGTCAGCACCATTTCCAAGGAGGCCCATGATATCAAAGCGACTGACAATATGGTTAAGTACAGCTTCATTTTGCTCGATGAGGACAACGTCATGGTTTTCCGCTACTAGTGAACGACAGAGGGCAAAACCGACTTTCCCTCCACCAACAAGGACAATTTTCATATAAAAAACCTACTTTTTCATGATGTAACTATCATACCCTTTTTTAGCAAAAAATGCACTTGCCAAGCCAATTTTTGAAGGAAGAAAGGTCTTTTCCAAGTTTTTGAAGATAAACTTGCTTAACTTCTATGACAATGTCTCTGATTTGAAGTGATTTTACTCTCTTGATAAGGCTATTTTGAAAGTGAATGTCTGAGTATGAAAATATAATAAAAAAAGTAAAAAAATCAAGTCGTTTCTATTGACATTGATTCTGAAAGTGTTATACTAAGAAAGTAGTTTCGCTGATTTACTTCAAACCTGTTGTGAGGTAAGTTAACGATGCCTTAACCACGCTGTTTGCTGAGCTTGACTCCGGGCAGTGTGGCTATTTTTTTGCAATGATAAAAGGAAGCCAATTATGACAAATCACATTGTTTTATTTGAACCTCAGATTCCACAAAATACGGGCAACATCGCGCGTACTTGCGCTGCCACCAATTCTCCCCTCCACATCATCAAGCCAATGGGCTTTCCCATTGATGATCGCAAGATGAAGCGAGCAGGTTTGGATTATTGGGACAAGTTAGAGATTCATTTTTATGATAATTTGGAAGATTTCATGTCTCAGATGAAGGGTAAACTCTATCTGATTTCCAAATTTGCAGAAAAGGTCTATTCTGAGGCGAATTTGGCAAGCGATGAGGATCATTATTTTCTCTTCGGACGTGAAGATAAGGGCTTACCTGAGGACTTTATGAGAGAACATCCTGAGAAAGCACTCCGTATTCCCATGAATGATGAACACGTTCGCAGTCTCAATGTTTCCAATACCGTATGCATGATTGTCTACGAAGCTCTTCGTCAGCAAAATTTCGCAGGTTTGGAACTCGTTCACACCTATGAAGTGGATAAATTGAAATAAACAAAATGCTTGCACTTGCAAGCGTTTTTTGTTAAGATTAAAGGGTCTTCAGGGCTGGGTGCAATTCCCGACCGGCGGTGACTTTAATACTCTTCGAAAATCCAATTCAAACCACGTCAGCTTCGCCTTGCCGTACTCAAGTACAGCCCGCGGCTAGCTTCCTAGTTTGTTCTTTGATTTTCATTGAGTATCATTAGGAAAAAATTTTTCCTTTAAAACTTTGTTGACAAGTTTTGCCTAACTGGAAGTTATGCCTACAGCTTGTCGCCTAGTCTAAAAGAAAAATCTCTATTTCCTTCCCTTAAAGAAGTCCGCGAGCGCAAGCTGATGTGGTGCGATTCCACAACCGACAGTATAGTCTGGATGGGAGAAGACGAAAGAATAGCCTTGTCTGTTCTGATGGGTTTATAGATAAATTGCAACCGCTTGCTCAATAGAGTGAGGGGGAGCTTTTGGAATATAAAAAGTGAGAATAGATAGAGGGATCCTTTCCAACTTCTTCTGATTTTATAGAAAATTGGAGGAACCTGTTATGACAAACACACGTCGACTTTCGACCATTGCGATTTTATCAGCCATTTCATTTGTGCTGATGTACTTTGACTTTCCGCTCTTGCCAGCGGCGACCTTCCTCAAGATCGAGTTTAGTATCTTGCCCGTCCTTCTGGGCTTGGTGGTGATGGATTTGCCTGCTGCTCTAGGGATTCTTTTGCTTCGATCGCTCTTGAAGTTGCTTCTGAATAGCCAGGGAGTGAATACCTACATTGGCTTGCCAATGAATGTCGTAGCTCTGGGAGTTTTTGTTATCGCTTTTGGTTTGATTTGGAAAAAGGAACGTAGCACCCTTCGTTTCCTACTGGCATCTCTAGCGGGAACTATTGGATTGACTTCTGCGATGTTGGTTCTCAACTATGTCTATGCGGTTCCTTTGTACGCGCAGTTTGCCAACTTTGATATTAGAGAAATTATAGGACTTTCTAACTACTTGATGACCATGGTTTTACCTTTTAACCTGATTGAAGGTTTAATCTTTGCCGTTTCATTCTGGTTGTTATACGTCCTCTTGAAACCAACCTTAAAACATTATGAGAGATAAACAAACATTTTTAATGAAGGGCAGTTTTGCCCTTTTACTTTTCGTCCTTCTTGGCTATATGGTTAAGTTTTACCCTGAAACGCTGGTCGACTTTGACCAACCGCTTCAGACAGCTATTCGTGGGGACCTGCCAGATTATTTGACAGTTTTGTTCCGTGCCCTTACGCATTTGATTGATATCCCAGTGATTATCACCTGGGTTGCCATCGCAGCCTTTATCTTTTATCGTAAGCAGTGGAAGATAGAAAGCTACTTCATGGCGGGTAATCTAGCCTTAGCTGGTCTTTTAATCGTGACCTTTAAAAACATCTACCAGCGCCCTCGGCCGGCTATCATACACCTAGTCGAGGAGAAGGGCTTTTCCTTCCCAAGTGGGCATTCTCTGGCTGTAACTTTGATGGTAGGCACTCTGATTGTTATTCTCAGTCAGCGGATTAAAGATCCAGTCTGGAGAAAAATTGTGCAAATTGTCCTTGGCTTCTACCTAGTCAGTGTGCTAGTATCAAGGGTCTATCTGGGGGTTCATTATCCATCTGATGTTCTTGCCAGTTTCTGTGTGGGCTTGGGAGTCTTGTTTATCGAATTTCCCTTCTATGACAAGCTTCGCTTCCAATGGCGATTTAAAGGAATACAGAAGTAAGTATCAAATTTCCTTGAGGAGAAAGAAATGAAAGTCAATATAAAAGATCTCCATCCGACTCAACTATACTTATCAGAAAAGAAACTAGCAGGCATCCAGATACTTTATCAGCCGGAAGAAATGAGCAATGTTGCTCCAATCAGTATTCTTGCGTTCGGAGACTTCTTGTTGATTACAGACGGGCATCACAGGGCTTATCAGGCTTTATTGGCAGGTAGGGATACGATTTCTGCTGAGTGGGATAGAGATGGTGGCGATGAACTGTATTATCTCTATGCGCAAGCTTGTGAGGAAAGAAAGATTTACTCTGTTCTGGATTTAAAAAATCATATCGTATCTCAAGATGAGTATGAAGCAAAATGGTATAACTGGTGTGATGGTTTTAATAAAGCAGCAACTCTTTTATTGAAAAGAAAAGCAGATGAAACAGATCCTACAAATAGGTAATGCATTGTGTTTTGTTCCTTTTTATATTGAAATTAGTCTAATCTAACTTGTTTTTTAACTAAAAATCTGATAAACTATGTAGTAATTGAATAGGAATCCGCAAGACTAGTAACTCAAGGGAAGTATATCAGGGAGGAGAGCCGTGACTGCAAGCTCTCTATATGAAAGCTGGGTGAATTCACTTGCGCATGGATTTAGAAATGAAGGTCTGACTTGTCAGATGAAAACGGATGGTACCGCGTGTCAACGCTCCGAGTGGAGTTTTTGGCATGTGGTTTTCTTTTTATCTACGAGAGACTGATGGAGGAATTATGTCAACTATTGAAGAACAATTAAAAGCGCTTCGCGAAGAAACGCTGGCTAGCTTGAAGCAGATTACTGCTGAAAATGAAAAAGAGATGCAAGACTTGCGTGTCTCTGTCCTTGGTAAAAAAGGTTCCCTTACGGAAATCCTCAAAGGGATGAAGGATGTCTCTGCTGAGATGCGTCCAATCATCGGGAAACACGTTAATGAAGCGCGTGATGTTTTGACAGCGGCCTTTGAAGAAACAGCTAAGCTCTTGGAAGAAAAGAAAGTAGAAGCTCAACTAGCAAGTGAGAGCATCGATGTGACACTTCCAGGTCGCCCAGTTGCGACTGGTCACCGTCACGTTTTGACACAAACCAGTGAAGAAATCGAAGATATTTTCATTGGGATGGGTTACCAAGTCGTGGATGGTTTTGAAGTGGAGCAAGACTACTACAACTTCGAGCGTATGAACCTTCCAAAAGATCACCCAGCTCGCGATATGCAGGATACTTTCTACATCACAGAAGAAATCTTGCTTCGTACTCACACGTCTCCAGTTCAGGCGCGTGCGATGGATGCTCATGATTTTTCAAAAGGTCCTTTGAAAATGATCTCACCAGGACGTGTGTTCCGTCGTGATACGGATGATGCGACCCACAGTCACCAGTTCCACCAAATCGAAGGTTTGGTTGTTGGGAAAAATATCTCTATGGCAGACCTTCAAGGAACACTTCAGTTGATTGTCCAAAAAATGTTTGGTGAAGAGCGTCAAATTCGTTTGCGTCCATCTTATTTCCCATTCACAGAGCCATCTGTCGAGGTGGATGTTTCTTGCTTCAAGTGTGGTGGAGAAGGCTGTAACGTATGTAAGAAAACAGGTTGGATCGAGATTATGGGGGCCGGTATGGTTCACCCACGTGTCCTTGAAATGAGTGGAATCGATGCGACTGTTTATTCTGGATTTGCCTTTGGTCTTGGACAAGAGCGTGTCGCTATGCTCCGTTACGGAATCAATGATATCCGTGGGTTCTACCAAGGCGATGTCCGCTTCTCAGAACAGTTTAAATAATAAATCAAACGCGAGGAAATTTTATGATTTCGGAACAAAACTATAATAAACTTTTAGAGAAGTTTGGTGATATATCTTCATTTGTGATTTATAAAGAATCTAAAAATAATGATAAAGCGACATCTGAAAATATATCCTATGAAGAAGCTATTGAAAACCATCAAAAAGACTACATAAATCCTTCAAATATATTACTTATGGTAAATCCCTCTGCTAAAAGAGAACAATCTCCTGATAGTAATTTTTCTTCATTTCATCATTCAAATATCAATGATCGTCATTTAAGATTTTTAACTATGAAAACAAGTACATTTTGGAGAAATCTATACGGATCATATGTAACTGATCTATTTTCTGATGTTGTTGAATCTGTAATGGATAATGTAATTTCGGCAGTAAAGGATGATAATAAAAAGGACTACCGAAAACAATCGTATAAAAAATTAATCGAACAATTAGAAATATTGTCCCAGGATTCAAAAGAAGATAAATTAAATATATATGTTTGTGGTGCTTTAGCAAAGAGTAAGCGTGAAGATTTTAGTTTTTTTATAGAAGAGTTGCTAGAAGAAGTTTCAGAAAGCTCGTATTTAAATATAGAACTTAATTTTTATGCTGTATATCATCCTGGTTATCAAAATTTAAAAAAATTAATTCAAGGTGGTTGTGAAGAAATAGTTAAGCATTCTATGAAGATTGAATGAATAGATTTTAATTGGGAAGTTATTTTTTGCTATAAAAAATGTAGCTTCATAGCAAGAATTTGCTCATAAATTTATGTTTAAATACTTCTGCCAAGGCGATGTCCGCTTCTCAGAACAGTTTAAATAAGATTGAAACCTGAAACACAGTCCTATACAGTCCTAGTCATTTTCTCTCGATGAGAATAGTAAGGACTGACTCGAAGAAAAAGAAAGGAATTGAAAAGAACTTACTTGTGGGTTCTTGCAATTAGAATTATGTTAGTATCTTATAAATGGTTGAAAGAATTGGTGGACATCGATGTGCCATCACAAGAGTTGGCTGAGAAAATGTCAACTACAGGGATCGAGGTCGAAGGTGTCGAATCACCGGCTGCTGGTCTCTCAAAAATTGTCGTCGGTGAGGTTTTGTCTT
Organism: Streptococcus oralis; assembly: GCF_016028255.1. Taxonomy (NCBI): domain Bacteria; kingdom Bacillati; phylum Bacillota; class Bacilli; order Lactobacillales; family Streptococcaceae; genus Streptococcus; species Streptococcus oralis. Next base: position 101,922 of record NZ_CP065707.1, on the reverse strand, counting down.
GCGAAGATGTGCCAGAAACTCACTTGCATGTCTGTCAGGTTAACGTTGGCGAAGAAGAAGCCCGTCAGATCGTTTGTGGTGCCCCAAATGTGCGTGCTGGTATCAAGGTCATGGTGGCACTTCCGGGAGCTCGTATTGCTGATAATTACAAGATTAAAAAAGGGAAAATTCGTGGCTTGGAGTCACTTGGAATGATCTGTTCCCTTGGTGAATTGGGAATTTCTGACTCAGTTGTACCAAAGGAATTCGCAGATGGTATCCAAATCTTGCCTCAAGATGCCGTTCCAGGTGAGGAAGTCTTCTCATACCTAGACCTGGATGATGAAATCATCGAACTTTCTATCACACCAAACCGTGCAGATGCTCTATCTATGCGTGGGGTAGCTCACGAAGTGGCAGCCATCTATGACAAGGCAGTCAACTTTAAAGAATTCAGTTTAACAGAAACAAATGAAGCTGCAGCAGATGCCCTTTCTGTAGGCATTGAGACAGACAAGGCGCCTTACTATGCAGCCCGTATCTTGGACAATGTGACCATCGCACCAAGTCCACAATGGTTGCAAAACCTTCTTATGAACGAAGGGATTCGTCCGATCAATAACGTAGTTGACGTAACCAACTACATCCTGCTTTACTTTGGTCAACCGATGCATGCCTTTGACTTGGATACCTTTGAAGGAAGCGAGATTCGTGTGCGTGAAGCGCGTGCTGGTGAAAAATTGGTGACCTTGGATGGTGAAGAACGTGACTTGGAAACAAATGACTTAATCATCACTGTCGCTGACAAACCAGTAGCCCTTGCAGGTGTCATGGGCGGTCAAGCAACAGAAATCTCTGAGAAATCTAGTCGTGTTGTCCTTGAAGCGGCTGTTTTCAATGGCAAATCGATTCGCAAGACTAGCGGACGCCTCAACCTTCGTTCTGAGTCATCTTCTCGTTTTGAAAAAGGGATTAATGTAGCAACAGTCAATGAAGCCTTGGATGCTGCAGCTAGCATGATTGCTGATCTTGCAGGTGCGACGGTGCGTAAGGGTATCGTTTCAGCAGGTGAGCTTGATACTTCTGATGTAGAAGTTTCTTCAACCCTTGCAGACGTCAACCGTGTCCTTGGAACTGATCTTACTTATGCCGATGTCGAGGATGTCTTCCGCCATCTTGGATTTGGTCTTTCTGGAAATGCTGAAGCCTTTACAGTCAGCGTCCCACGTCGTCGTTGGGATATCACCATCGAAGCTGACCTCTTTGAAGAAATCGCTCGTATCTATGGTTACGATCGTTTGCCAACTAGTCTTCCAAAAGACGATGGTACAGCTGGTGAATTGACTGCGACACAAAAACTTCGCCGTCAAGTTCGTACGATTGCTGAAGGGGCAGGTTTGACAGAAATCATTACCTACGCTCTAACAACTCCTGAAAAAGCAGTTGAGTTCACAGCTCAACCAAGTAACCTTACAGAACTCATGTGGCCAATGACTGTGGACCGTTCAGTTCTCCGTCAAAATATGATTTCAGGTATCCTTGATACGGTGGCTTATAATGTGGCTCGTAAGAATAAAAACTTGGCCCTTTACGAGATTGGAAAAGTCTTTGAACAAATAGGTAATCCAAAAGAAGAACTTCCAAATGAAATCAACAGCTTTGCCTTTGCCTTGACAGGCTTGGTGGCTGAAAAAGATTTCCAAACAGCAGCAGTTCCAGTTGATTTCTTCTATGCTAAGGGAATCCTAGAAGCATTATTTACTCGCTTGGGGCTAGAAGTGACCTATACAGCAACAGCTGAGATTGCTAGTCTTCACCCAGGTCGTACAGCTGTGATTTCACTTGGTGACCAAGTTCTTGGTTTCCTTGGGCAAGTGCATCCAGTCACTGCTAAGGCTTATGATATTCCAGAAACGTATGTAGCGGAGCTCAATCTTTCAGCCATCGAAGCTGCCCTTCAACCAGCTGCTCCATTTGTGGAAATCACCAAATTCCCAGCAGTCAGTCGTGACGTGGCCCTACTCCTCAAGGCAGAAGTGACTCACCAAGAAGTTGTAGATGCTATCCAAGCTGCAGGCGTGAAACGTTTGACAGATATCAAACTCTTTGACGTCTTCTCAGGTGAAAAACTGGGACTTGGAATGAAGTCAATGGCCTATAGCTTGACCTTCCAAAATCCAGAAGATAGCTTAACAGACGAAGAAGTCGCACGCTACATGGAAAAAATCCAAGCATCACTCGAAGAAAAAGTGAATGCAGAAGTACGTTAACTCATCAATCCATCCTTCGGGGTGGATTTTTGCTTTTCAAAATGACAATTCAGGATCAAAAATGGACAATTGAGGAGTAAGAGCACCTGTATGCACTTTAATGGGCTATAATTGTTCTATCACTTGGGTACTCAAAATCCTTAGAGAGTTTAGTTTTTAAGGAAGGATGAACAAGATAAAAATGTACATAAATCCTTGTAAAGGCTATCAAAAAGGAGTATAATAAGTGCAACATATTTCGGAGGTGGAAAATGCTAGAAGTAAGAAATCTAGAGAAAAGTTTCGGTTCCAAGCAAGTCTTGTTTGGTGTCGATTTTCAGGCAAGTCCAGGACGAATTTTGGGACTGGTAGGGAAAAATGGTGCTGGGAAAACAACGATTTTCCACAGTATGTTGAAATTTTTGGACTATCAAGGAGAGATCATTCTGGATGGGCAGGAGATTCGTCAGGAGACCTACGCTCGGATTGGCTATCTGCCTGAGGAACGCAGTCTTATGCCCAAGCTGACAGTCCTTGAGCAAGTTCGCTACTTGGCGACTCTAAAGGGCATGGATGCTAAGGAGGTCAAGGAAAAACTCCCTCAATGGATGAAAAAACTGGAAGTGAAGGGCAAATTGACTGACAAGATCAAGAGCCTCTCCAAAGGAAATCAGCAGAAAATTCAGCTCATTATCACTCTGATCCATGAGCCAGACTTGATTATCTTGGATGAACCTTTTAGTGGTTTGGATCCAGTCAATACTGAGTTGCTCAAGCAGGTCATCTTGAAAGAGAAAGAGCGCGGTGCAATCATTATCTTTTCTGACCATGTCATGACCAACGTCGAGGAACTTTGCGATGATATTTTGATGATTCGTGATGGGCGTGTGGTCTTGCATGGACCAGTTCAGGATGTCCGTAATCAATACGGAAAAACACGTCTCTTTGTCTCAAGTGAACGAAGCAAGGAAGAGCTGGAAAAACTTCCTCATGTCAAACAGGTAAGCTTGACCAAGCAAGGCAGTTGGAAATTGATCCTAGATGACGAGAGCGCTGGAAGGGAACTCTTCCCAATCCTCACTCAAGGTCAATATATCGCGACCTTTGATCAACAAGCTCCAACAATCGATGAAATCTTTAAACTAGAATCAGGGGTGGAAGTATGAGAAATATGTGGGTTGTAATGAAGGAAACCTATCTTCGACATGTCAAGTCGTGGAGTTTCTTCTTTATGGTGATTTCGCCGTTCCTCTTTTTAGCCTTATCTGTAGGAATTGGCTATCTCCAAGGGTCTTCTATGGCCAAGAATAGCAAGATAGCAGTAGTAACAACTGTGCCATCTGTGGAAGAAGGGCTCAAGGGTACCAATGGTATCAACTTTGATTATAAGGATGAAGCCAGTGCTCAAGCTGCTATCAAGGATGAGAAAATCAAGGGATACCTAACCATTGACCAAGAGGACAGCGTTCTCAAGGCCGTTTATCACGGTGAAACTTCTCTTGAAAGTGGCATCAAACTAGCAGTAACCAATAAGCTAAATGAACTGCAATACCAACTCAATCGTTCGGCAGCCAATTTGTCTCAAGAACAGGAAAAACGCCTGAGTCAAACCGTTGATTTTACTGAAAAAATTGATGAATCTAAGGAAAACAAAAAAATTGTTCAAACCATTGCGGCCGCAGGGCTCGGTTTCTTCCTTTATATGATTTTGATTACCTATGCTAGCGTCACTGCTCAAGAAGTGGCTAGCGAGAAAGGAACCAAAATCATGGAGGTGGTCTTCTCTAGTATCCGAGCTAGTCATTATTTCTACGCTCGCATGCTAGCTTTGCTTCTTGTGATTTTGACCCATATTGGGATTTACGTCGTGGGTGGACTGGCTGCCATTCTGCTCTTTAAAGATATCCCTATCTTGGCACAATCTGGTATTTTAAACCACTTGGGAGAGGCCTTCTCGCTCAATACCTTATTGTTTGTCTTGGTTAGCCTCTTTATGTACGTTGTTTTGGCAGCCTTCCTAGGATCCATGGTTTCTCGCCCTGAGGATTCGGGAAAGGCCTTGTCGCCATTGATGATCTTGATTATAGCAGGATTTGTCGGTGTGACCTCTCTAGGTGCTGCTGGGGACAATTTAGTTTTGAAAATTGGTTCCTACATTCCTTTCATTTCGACTTTCTTTATGCCATTTAGAGCTATAAATGGGTATGCAAGTGGTCTAGAAGCTTGGATTTCGCTTGCCATAACGGTTGTTTTTGCAGTCATTGCAACAGCCTTTATCGGACGTATGTATGCTAGCCTAGTCCTTCAAACAGATGATTTGGGAATCTGGAAAACCTTTAAACGTGCCTTAGCTTACAAATAGGAGAGCCTCGCGAAAGCGAGGTTTTTCTAGATGTTAAACAGCGAAATCAGTAAAAATATTTTTCATATCTATTGACTTTTAGTAGTAAAATTTGGTATGATAGTAGACGGTATTGTTTACCCCATTTGTAAGGCCCCGGAACCTTTCAAATACCCCGCGGACCGGAACATCCGCCCCGTAAACAAAAACGATATTCATATAGGAGAAATCATGAACAAAACTACATTCATGGCTAAACCAGGCCAAGTAGAACGCAAATGGTACGTTGTTGACGCAACTGATGTACCTCTTGGACGCCTTTCAGCAGTTGTTGCTAGCGTACTTCGCGGAAAAAACAAACCAACATTCACACCACACACTGATACAGGTGACTTCGTAATCGTTATCAATGCTGAAAAAGTTAAATTGACTGGTAAAAAAGCAACTGATAAGATCTACTACACTCACTCAAACCACCCAGGTGGATTGAAACAAATCTCTGCTGGTGAACTTCGTTCTAAAAATGCAGTACGTTTGATCGAAAAATCAGTTAAAGGTATGCTTCCACACAATACTCTTGGTCGCGCTCAAGGTATGAAATTGAAAGTATTCGTTGGAGCTGAGCACACTCACGCTGCACAACAACCAGAAGTTCTTGATATTTCAGGACTTATCTAAGGAAAGGAACAATAAAGTATGTCACAAGCACAATATGCAGGTACTGGACGTCGTAAAAACGCTGTTGCACGCGTTCGCCTTGTTCCAGGAACTGGTAAAATCACTGTTAACAAAAAAGATGTTGAAGAGTACATCCCACACGCTGACCTTCGTCTTGTTATCAACCAACCATTCGCAGTTACTTCAACTGTAGGTTCATACGACGTTTTCGTTAACGTTGTAGGTGGTGGATACGCTGGTCAATCAGGAGCTATCCGTCACGGTATCGCTCGTGCCCTTCTTCAAGTAGACCCAGACTTCCGCGATTCATTGAAACGCGCAGGACTTCTTACACGTGACTCACGTAAAGTTGAACGTAAGAAACCAGGTCTTAAGAAAGCTCGTAAAGCATCACAATTCTCAAAACGTTAATCAATACGATTATATCAACGTTTCGAAACACTTCATGGTTCACACCATGGGGTGTTTTTTTTGATGATTTTTAGCAAAATTCACACCAAATTCACACCATTATTTATTTAAGGAACGATAAGCGCTCTCTCCAACAGTCATTGGGATTACATTTCTATTTATGAAATCTATCATTACGAAAGATTTCATGGAATCGGATAAATATGTGGTGAAATATGAGAAAGAAATCGCACATTCTGACTATCTAGGCCATAAAACATCTAGGGATTCTTCTCAATTAAAAACGATTTTTAAACTCGATTTTCCTATAGAAAATATAAGAATTGGAGTTTTGCAGGTTCAAGAAGTCATCTATAAAAAGGGAGTTTCGTAAGAAATCAGAGTCAGCTCAAACAGCCATTAAAAAAGGAGCCCATTCTTATTTGGAGAGGGCTCCTCTTTTCTGTTAAAAAGTAGATATCAAATAGGTAATGAGACGATATACATGTATATGGTTATCAAAATACTTTAATAAGAGCATAATTTTCAAAGGATAGTGTATTTACAAGGGAGATAAGGGTCTGATATAATGGTAATGTGGGAGAGATTACATGAAAATTTTAAGGTTTAGTTTGTCATTAATTGCAATGACTACAGTTTTATTTCTAGGTCTAAAGATCTTGGATGGATTCGAACAGAACGCTGTGGAGCAGCGTTCCCAAAATGCAGTAGAGACGAGGTTTCATCAGAATCCAGATGTCTTTGCTTGGTTAACAGTCGAAGGGACTCGAATTGACTATCCAGTCGCTCAACATTCAAGGGATGATACCTATTACCTATCTCACAATATAGATGGTGAAGAGACTTATTATGGAGCCATATTCACAGAGCTGGTCAACAAAAAAACATTTGAAGATCCTGTCACTATTATCTATGGACATGCTATGCTAGATGATTCTATGTTCGGATCTTTAGATTATTTTGCGAAGCCAGCTTTTTTTAACGAGCATGAGAGCATCAAAATTGATACGTTGACTCAGCATTTTGAATATGAGGTGCTGGCAGCCCATTCTTATACCGATGATCATCTTTTTCATACGTTCGAATTAGGAAGTCGAGAAGGCCTCAGATATTATTTAGATACATTACAGACAAGAACATCAGACTATGGGGGATTCTATCGCCAGATAGCCACTGACCCTAAAAAAGATCGGTTTTTAATCTTATCAACCTGTGATGTTGCTGGAAATGATCAACGATTTGTGGTTACTGCTCGTTTAAAAAGTGTCAAAGAAAGGACAAGTACATGATAAAAATATTAAGATTCTCAAGGTTTTGGAGACTAGCTACTGGCCTACTGTTTTTAGGAGTGGGGCAACGCCTTCTATTTACAGGTGTGATTTCCCCTGCGGTAGTCGAGGAAGGTTTATCGCTCATTCTGACCTTACTCAGTCTGCTATTTTTAATGATAGGAACAGTTCTTATTTTTCCAATAACGATTTGGTTTTATAAGCAGTACCGATCAGATCAACGCTTAAATTACACCATTCTGATTTACTTGTTTAGTGCGATTTTATGTGGCATCCTCATCGGAGGCTTGGGTCAAGTTTTATACGATAATACGAGCTTGGAGTATGATCATGTCAAGATTACTATCTGGGCTTTTACTACAATTATACAAACTTTTCTTAAAGTAATCTTATCCTATAGCCTAGTTAGTATTTACAAAGCTTTACCAATTAAAAATAGGGTAGATCAAATGCGCCTACCTGTTCTGGTATCCATGCTTCTTGTTGCCTTTTGTTTAGCTATCGCTGTATGGTTCCCAATACTAGGTTCCTTCGTTTTATCCATCGGTGATGCTCTTATTTTAATTTTTACACTTTATTATTTTATTTATCTTACAAAGGAGAATGATGATGAAAAGACTTCGTAAGACCATACAGTGGTTATTATTGCTGAGTTTATTTATTTCTAATACCCCGCTTATTTATGCGGAAGAAATAAGCCATGCAATTAAGCAAGGTCAGGCGGAGGTCGCGTATAAAAAAGCTGTTACAGAGGCGAGTGACCAGACTGTAGGTTCTGAAAATGCGAATACGGAACATTCGACGAGTGCTGACGCCTCAAAACCAGCAAAGGATGGTGGAGATGCCCTACAACAACCAAAGGTGGTCAACGAAGAGAGTAAGGCAGAGGCAGAACTAAAGAAACAATATGGAGAACCAGTAGCGGTTAGTGGGCAAGAACAACTGTTTCGGGTGGATGAGACTCACTTTGTGACGCATATTGGGAGTGATATTAAAACCTATACTGATCAAGAAGGGGTAGAAGTTCCTGTTGACTTATCTCTCTATTCTTATCATGCCAATGGGAAACACTATTATCTACCTAAAGAATCTCCAGTAGGCGTAGTTCTTCCGAGCGAAGTCAAAGAAGAAACCCCTATTGATATTACACATAAGGATGACAAAATTTCCCTGTATCCGCTTGATAAAACGTATGATCAGGCAACTGTAGAAAAGAATGCCATCCTATACAATAATGTTGATGGCAAAACAGATGTACAATATACGGTACAGCCTAATGGGGTAAAAGAAGAGATTATCCTAGCAGAGTGGGGCGGAAAGAACTCCTTTACTTACGGTTTAGATGCATCTAAGTATGATGTTTCTTTGAAAGACAATCAAATCCTTGTTCGTGAAAAGGGCAAAACGAAGCTCCTCTTTGTACTAACTGCCCCAATGATGGTGGACAGTGCCGGTGCTACTAGTAATGTCATAACCCTTGGATTGAAAAAAGGGGATGGGCGACATGAAGTTACCGTAACAGCTAGTAAAGAGTGGTTGTCTGCTTCAGACCGTAAGTATCCTGTTCGGATCGACCCGACTGTAACGGTTCCAAGAGAAAAAATCCTTGATGTTGTGACTTCATCCGTACATGGTCAGTACCAAGGTTATGCCTATGGATATGTTGGGTATATGACAGCTGAGATGATGGGGATGGCTGGTATTCCAGGTGTTCGTGATATCGGTCGCGCAAGGATGTACTTTAAGATTAACTACGATTTTCAAAAGAGTATTCCTAAAGAAGCGCGTATCGATAGTGCGAGTTTAAATATCTATGAATACACTGCTCCAGATTCTCAATCAACCCAGTTTGCGGCTTATCGCTTGAAGCAAGATTTTGATATCAATACCCTTACATGGGATACTTCTGTGGGTCTTGATATGGAAATCGCAGGAAAAAATGCGACCAGTGGTAAGAAGATTGGGATGCACAACTTTGATATCCGCGAGACTGTAAATGCATGGGTTCAAGGTTTGGAGCCAAACTATGGTTTAGTTGTAGCCGCAACCGACGAAGGCTCAGACGGTGGTGCCTTCTATACAACTGAAGCTACTGCAGATAATGCAGGACAGATTGGGTTTACCCCAGACAAGGCTCCGAGTTTGACGATTAATTGGTCTGTTCCAGATCCGGTTGATGTCAATTATCCAATTGGGAACACTACCATCAATCTTCGGACCATGGTGAAGACAGATAAGAAAGGAAAACTGCAATTTCAGGGAGTCTTTGCGGATGGTCTGACAACACCGGGTGCTCAGGTTGATTATAATCTTAGTGACACTGCTAAAGACTACAAGGGTCAAAGTTCTGCAAGTTTTTCTTACAAATACCCTGATAGTAGTTCCTTTGATGCAGCCTTTGAAAAAGGAACAACTAAATATAAAGACAAGCTCTCAAACTGGCAGACTCAGGTGCCTTTCACAGAACCTGAACTAAACAAGGTTTATACGATTGACGCAGAGAGTAAAAAGGATGGTCAAACCAGCGGTAAAAAATCAAGTGATACTTTTTTGATTTACAAAGTTACCCAGTTTGATACCCTTCCAAAGATTGCGGCTTACTATGGAGTACCACTGAATCAACTTGCTTACGATAATCGTATCCAGGATATGATGGTTGTACAAAATAATACCCTTTTTATTCGCAATCCAAGAAAGAATACTGATAAACCTTATAATCCACCAGCCCTGACATCTAATACCAAGGCAGAAATAGACAGACTTTTAATGGGACGCGGTCTTCACTGTGAGTTTGGATTTGAGCCAATCAATCTAAACACGGGGAATTTCTACCTAGATCGAACAGATGTTTCTATCACAGATGTTGACGGAAAGTTTGAAATTACTCGCGCCTATAACTCTAAAGTAGCAGGGATCAATAGTCTCTTTGGTCGTGGTTGGTCATTTGCCTTTAATGAGCAGTTATCGAGCGATGAAGATCAAAATCTTTACTATACTCGTACAGACGGGTCTATTCTTAAGTTTACGAAAGATGGTGATAACTATCGTGCTCCAAGCGGTTATGACCTCACTCTCGAAGTAAAAACAGTTGAAACGAAGAAAGGCGACTTTGGCGGAGACGAAAAAGAAGACTATGATGTTAAGGAATACCGAGTTGTTGATCACAATCATCAAGAGAAAATCTTTAACTATCACGGCCTCTTAACGAGTCAGACGGATGAAAAAGGTAACAAAACAAGCTTTGATTATAATGAAAATTACCAGCTGACCAAGATTACATCTCCTACAGGCTTGATTTATAGTATCACCTATAACTCAGAGGGCTATATTGGTGCGATTCAAATCCCAAATGGCTCGACTTTGACCTATGAATATGACACGAATGGTCATTTGATCACCTATACGGATGCGACAGGAGTTCCTACTCGTTATGAATATGACGATAAGGGACGTATGACAGCTTGGTACGATGGAAATGGCACCAAGGTTATCCAAAACGAGTACGATGAGGAAAATCGTGTCACCAAGCAAACAGATGGTGCAGGCGCTGTTTCAACTCTCTCTTATAGTGAAGGTCAGACAATCACTACCGATGGAAATGGCAATCAAACCGTATATACTTACGATGAGCAATATCGTACAACGGGCATTCGCTATGCTGATGGAACTAGTATCTCAAAAACGTATGATGACAACAACCGTCTGTCAAGTGTGACGAATGAAGCAGGTCAAACGACTCGCTACACTTATGACAGCAATGGTAATACCTTGACAGAAACGCGTTTTGACGGTGCAGTAAAAACTTCTAGCTATGATGAGAAGAACCATCTTCTGTCTCTCACTGACTTTAGTGGTGCATCAACAGCTCATAGCTATGATGCCAATGGCAATCTAATCCAGACGACATTACCAGATGGCTCTAAGATTACTTATACTGTCGATCAGCAAGGGCGCATCTTATCTACGACAGATGCGGCTGGTCATACAACCTCCTTTGCCTATCAAGGTGCGAATTTGGTAAGTCTTACCAATCCTTTGGGAGGCGTATCAACCTTTACCTACAATGCACACAATCAAGTCACCAGCATTACGAATCCTCTCGGTGGGGCAAAGACCTTTACCTATGATGCTGAAGGTCGCAAGCTGAGTGAAAAAGATGCTGATGGTGTTGGGACGAGCCATACTTTTGACAAGGCAGGTCAAGTGACAGCTGTGACAGAAGGTAATGGTAACACGACTACCTTCACCTATGATGGTTTCGGTCGTAAAATCGGTGCTTCGAATGGAGAAGGAGGGAACTATAGCTACACTTATGATGGTGTTGGGAATCAGCTTTCCGTTACCGATGGAGAAGGACACACTACTAGCTATACATATGATAGCAAGGGTCGTTTCCTAACAGAAAGCAATGCTTCAGGTCAAACGACTACCGTTACTCGTGATGCACTGGGTCGAATTGTCACTCGAACCAATGAAGCAGGTAATAGCAGTAGCTTGACTTATGATGATAGAAATAATGCCGTTAAAACCATCACAGATGCTCTGGGGCAAGTTACTCAAAACACTTATGATGCTGCAGGCAAACTAACCGCGGTCTCTTACCCAATTGGTACAAAAGCTGAGACTACTTATGATATCATGGGCCGAGTGCTCTCTTACACCGATGAAGCAGGTCAGACAGTGACCTACACTTATGACAGTGTTGGAAATAAACTTAGTGAAACCAAAGGGAAAAAGACTACCAGCTATACCTATGATGCAGCGGGGAATGTTACTGGTATTACCTACCCAGATGGTAGCAGTGTTTCATATGTGTTGGATGCGATGGGGAATATCCTGTCCATGACAGATGCCCTTGGAAAAGAAACGACTTATGAATACAGCAAGGCAGGGCGCCTGATCGCAACAACCAATGCCTTGGGTCACCGCACCAGCATGACCTATGATGCCAATGGCAATCAAAATAGCCTAACAGATGCTGCAGGCTATACTGCTAGCACGACCTATACAGGTCAAAATCAAGTTTCCAGTATTACAGATGGTTTAGGCAATAAAACTACGATGGCCTATAACCAGATGGAACAGTTGACAGAGTTGACAGATGCCTTGGGCGGCAAGACTCAGTACACCTATAATGAACTGGGCTATCCGATTCAGGTCACCGATGCCAATGGCAATGTCACTAAGATGACCTATACCTCAACGGCTCAACTGGAAGAAGTGACTCTTCCAGACGGAACCACCGTAAAGCAAGAATACGATGCCCTTGATCGTCTCATCAAGCAGACGCATTCTAGTGGTTTGGTAACAGAGTACAGCTACGATGCCGCCAACCGTGTAGTGAACAAAAAAGATAATCAGGATCTCAATGAGACCTACACCTATGATAAGGCAGGAAATCGTCTCACTTTAACAAACAGCTTGGGTGAGGTTACCCAATACAGCTATAATAGTGACAACCAACTGACTAAGGTGGTCTACGCAGATAAGACCAGCGAAATCTTCACCTATGATGTCATGGGCAATGTCGCAAGTTCAACTGACCAAGAAGGAAAGACCAAGACCTATCACTATGATCAAAATGGCAATCTGCTCAAGACTGTCGATCATCTGAAACGTGAAACCAAGTATAGCTACGATGCTCTCAACAGAGTGGTGACAGAGTCGGATGCCGATGGCAATACCTCTACTTATGAATATGATGTCCTTGGCAACCTATCTAAATGACCGATGCCAATGGCCATTCAAGTAGCTATGGTTATGATGCCAATAAGAAATTGGTACTCTATACGGATCCAAATGGTCATGCGACAGCCTTTAAGTACGACCCATTAGGACGAATCATTGAAACAGTAGCTCCGACAGGAAGCAAGCAAAGTTTCAGCTATGATGCTTTGGGAAATCGCTTGAGTGAAACCAGTGGTGAAGGTCATACAACGACCTACAGCTATGACAGTATGAACCGTGTCAGCAGTAAGAAACGCCCAACAGGTGGAGTGACTCAGTACGCCTATGATGCTACAGGTAGCTTGGCAAAAGAAACCGATGCCAACGGTCATAGTACCAACTATGTCAATGACCTTTATGGTCGTGTAACCAAACGCACTCTGCCAAATGAGGCAGCTTACACCTATGCCTATGACGCCTTGGGCCGTCTCACCAAGCAAACAGGTCCACAGGGGCTATCAAAAACCTATAGCTATGATGTATCTGGAAACTTGGTGCAAGAGACAGACCAATCCGACCGAAGCAATCACTATAGCTATGACAAGGTTGGCCGTCTCCTAACGGCTAAGAACGCCCTTGACCTTGAAACCAAGTATAGCTACGATGAAGCGGGGAATCTAACCAAACTGACCAAGCCATCCGGTGCTACAACCACCTTTGACTATACGACCCTTGATCAACTAAAAACAATCAAAACGCCAACTGGTCGAACGGTGGAATCAAGCTATGACCCCGTCGGTCAGGTGACCAAACGAACTATCAATGGTAAGCGCGAAACGACCTATACCTATGACCCGAATGGCAATCTCCTTGAGGAGACGAATCCTCTCGGTCAAGTAACTAAGAGAACCTATGATAGCCTCAATCGCCTCACCTCAGAAAGTGATGCGGCAGGCCAGTGGACTAAGTATCGCTATGACCACGATAACCATCTCACGAAGATCACAGATGAGGCTGGTGGCGTCGCAAGCATGACCTATGATGCCAATGGCAACCTCACCAGTGTCACATCCGGAAGCAAGCGTGTCAAGACCTACACCTATGACCTAAAGGATCAGTTGCTTACAGCGACGCAAGGAAGTGGAGAGAAGGCTTCTACCTCTAGCTATACCTACGACAGTGTGGGCAATGTCACTTCGGTCACGAATGGAAATGGCAAGGTCACAAGCTACAGCTATGACCAACTTTCCAATCTAGTGGAGCGCTTGACCAGTCTCGGAGATAAGGAAACCTATACCTACAATGTCAATAACCAGCTCGAAAAAGTAACCAAGTCCGATGGGAAAACCATCAGCTACGACTACAACAAGCTGGATCAATTGCTCAAGGTGGAGTACTCTGAAAAGCAAGATGGTCAAGTCCTCTATACCTATGATGCGGATGGCCGTCGGGTGTCTATGAGTGACCTGACAGGAACCAGTCAGTACGCGACCAACGAAGAAGGCGAAATCACGGGTGTTCGTCAGGGAGATGGGAGCTTGATCCAGTACGAGTATGATGCCTATGGTAATATCTCGAAGATGATTTACCCAGATGGTAGTACAGTCTCTTACACTTACGATGAACTGGACCGCCTGACCTCTGTGACAGATGTCAAGGGACAAAAGACCAGCTATAGCTACAACCAAGCAGGAGATCTGACGGAGGTTGTTCGGGGAGATGGAACCAAGAGCTTCTTGGCCTATGATAAGGCTCACCGCCTCACCGAACTTCGTCACATGGACAAGCAGGACAAACTCATCTCCAGCTACGGTTATGAGTATGATGATGGAGGCTATATCTCCAAAGAAACCATCCAGCAAGATGGCGAAACCCTAGTCCATACCTACACTTACGATACTCTGGGTCAAGTGGAAAACATGACCGTATCGGATGGAGCTGGTAAGGAACTCTCTAAACTCTCCTATACCTACGATCTAGCCGGCAATAAACTGACCAGCACCGAGACAGTCGATGGCAAGGAGAGCCAGACACGCTTTACCTACGATGACCATAACCGCTTGACCAAACTGGAAGGGCCAGATGGTACCATCACCTATACCTACGACAAGAATAGCAATCGCATCGCTTCTGAGAAGAACTCAGAAAAGCTAGACTATATCTATGACACAGAGAACCGCTTGCTTGCGATCAAGGACAAGAAAGGCCTGCTCATGGCTGCGCTTTATGATGGGGATGATAACCGTGTCTTCACTGCCAGTCGCAAGGAAGGCAAGAACACCTACCAGCTCTTCCAACGCAAGCCAAAGGATATCAAGTCCGGTCGTAAGTCACCATACACAGCCCCAAGTGGGGAGCAACACTCCCTCTTCTGGTATGGCTTTAGTCAGAATGTCCTCCAAGCCCTGTCTGCTTTACCACAGACAATAGGAAGCATCTGGCACAGCATCTTTGACGATGTGTCGACAGCCTACCACCAGAAGGTGGCTAAGGATCGAGCGACCAAGGAGGGGATCGTGGTCAACCCACCAGAACTCGGGAACTTACCGGGTCAGGGAGAAGTGACCTATACCAGTCAGGTTCAGGATGTCCTCATCCCTTACACCACACGAGAGGAGACCTACAACTACTACGAGGAACGCAACTATGTCAACGATGTCAATCGTGAACATACAGAAGTCCTTGAAACCTATGACCATGATGGCAAGGCACGAGAGACCTATAGTTATGGCAAAGGTCGAGCTAGCTACCTCAACAACCAAACAGGTGACAGCTACAACTACTTGACCAACCAATCAGGCTCTGTGACAGGCTTGACCAAGGATGGACAAGCCGTCGCCTCAACTAGCTATCATCTCTATGGGGCAAGAAAGACAAGCACAGATACAACAGGCAATCCATTTGCCTATAACGGTGAATCCCGCGACGATACTGGACTTGACTATTTACGAGCAAGGTATTATGATAGTCAGGGAGGTACTTTCTTAAGCGAGGATAGTTACCCAGGTGAGGCGACGGATCCTCTCAGCCAGAACCGCTATAGCTATGTGCAGAACAACCCCGTCAACTATACAGACCCGAGTGGGCATAGAATGGTCTGGGCGGTTGATGGTAGTGAACCAAGTCGCCCTCGTCGTATCAATACGCGCCAACAACGTTTCTACCAACGGAGTATTGTTGAACAAGATTCTTTAGGCCGTGCAGTGTCATTACGTGAATACACGGATCATCGCATTAAAACCGATCGAAACTTCCGAGCACCAGAAAGTTATTATCAAGCTTTTGGTCCTAATGTGGCAACCTACCAAGGTGGAAGTTACGGAGGACAAAGTTCTTACGCTTATACCCAACAACAAGCAGCACGTGCAAGAGCCCAAGCTGAACAACGTCGTCGTCAACAGATTCGCTATGAATATGGCTTGGCGACAGGACTACAGTCCTTGCCGATAATTCGAGAAGGTCTAAATTTACTTCGTAACTGGAATACGTCTTTACTGAACACATTGAAGCATGTATGTAATCCAAAAACGACTAAGGCTCAAGATGATGCCAGCAAGAAAAAGCTGACGGCTAGTGAATTGCAGCGGCTCATCAAAAAAGCCAACTCTGGCGATATGTCTGCGATTGCAACCTTGTCGAGAAGCTATGATGGTACATCAGGCATAGGAACAGATACACGTACAAAAGAAGAGATAGAGGCAGGGAATAGACGCTTTTGGCAAAATACAGTAGATGGCTTAAAAAAAATACCGTATATAATCGGAGAGTTTTTCTCTGTCAACGATACATACCGTCTAACTACAGGGAAGGATCCTGAAACAGGTGAGAATGCCAGTCGCTTAGAAGCAGCAGGATGGTTAGCAGCTGATTTAGCCTCTTTTGGAATTAGTAAAGTTGCCAAGGGCGGGAAATTAGCTGGTAAAGGCTTAAAAGCACTAGATAAGGTCAATGATGCTTCGAAAGCTACGAAGGCAGTGGATAAAGCGTCAGGAAATCTTTTGCCTATGACCTTAGATAATCTCCAAATGTTTGCGGAGAAGCCTAAAGTCAATTTAGTAACCTCTAAAGATAATCATTTTAATAATTGGCTAAATAAAGGTTCGTCTAATAATAGTGTTTATTATGGAATCTATGGTAAAGAGAGGGATGCTGTTTATACAGGAATAACAAAACAAGATTTAGAATCAAGATTGTCTCAACATAATCGTCAAGGTAAGAATTTTGTAAAACTCAATGAACAATATAGTGATTTGACAAGAAACCAGGCTAGGGCTGTGGAGCAGTATCTCATTGAAAACGGCCATGCGAATCAATTGAATAAAATTAATAGTATTAGCCCTAAAAATAAAATGTATGATGAGGCGATGAAATGGGCAGAAAAATATCTTAATGGAGGAAATTAATAATGAATACAAATCTAATAGCTTTAAGAAGAAAAGAACGTTTTGAGAGTTTAAATTTAGAAATTCAGAAGGAGTTAGATAACTTTTATGATACAAAGGCAGCTACTCATCAACTAAAAGTGATTAAAAAAAGTAGGTCAATTCCAAAAGTGGGAGATGTATTTCTTGTGTCTCCTAGGGAGGGAATCTACTTTTATGGTAAAGTTCTGATTTCTAATATAGTTAGAAAAGTTCCGGATTCTTTTGTGGAAGGGAAACATGTTGTATTTATCTTTAAAGGAAATACTCATGAAAAAAATATTGATAAATACATGCCAGATTATTCTAACTTGTTAATTCCACCTGCTATTGTAGGTGATGAATATTGGAAAAAAGGATATTTTCATACTATCGCTAATATTCCCTTAACAGAGGAAGAGAAAAAGCTGGATTTTGGATTCTATAGTATTCATTTTAAAGGTAACTTTTTCTGTAAAGAGACTGGAGAATTATTGGATAAAGAGCCTAAATTATTAGGGATGCATGGAATAACAACTATCAGTGGAATAGGATTGGAAATTGAAGAAGAATTAATTATTAATCCCTCTTTATTAGAAGAAACTGAGTAGCTTGAACTTTGCTATAATAATCTAAAACTCTCGAAGAAATCTTTCATCGAGAGTTTTATACTATCACTATCAACTATAATAGTGGCAAGACTCAGTACACCTATAATGAACTGGGCTATCCGATTCAGGTCACCGATGCCAATGGCAATGTCACTAAGATGACCTATACCTCAACGGCTCAACTGGAAGAAGTGACTCTTCCAGACGGAACCACCGTAAAGCAAGAATACGATGCCCTTGATCGTCTCATCAAGCAGACGCATTCTAGTGGTTTGGTAACAGAGTACAGCTACGATGCCGCCAACCGTGTAGTGAACAAAAAAGATAATCAGGATCTCAATGAGACCTACACCTATGATAAGGCAGGAAATCGTCTCACTTTAACAAACAGCTTGGGTGAGGTTACCCAATACAGCTATAATAGTGACAACCAACTGACTAAGGTGGTCTACGCAGATAAGACCAGCGAAATCTTCACCTATGATGTCATGGGCAATGTCGCAAGTTCAACTGACCAAGAAGGAAAGACCAAGACCTATCACTATGATCAAAATGGCAATCTGCTCAAGACTGTCGATCATCTGAAACGTGAAACCAAGTATAGCTACGATGCTCTCAACAGAGTGGTGACAGAGTCGGATGCCGATGGCAATACCTCTACTTATGAATATGATGTCCTTGGCAACCTATCTAAAATGACCGATGCCAATGGCCATTCAAGTAGCTATGGTTATGATGCCAATAAGAAATTGGTACTCTATACGGATCCAAATGGTCATGCGACAGCCTTTAAGTACGACCCATTAGGACGAATCATTGAAACAGTAGCTCCGACAGGAAGCAAGCAAAGTTTCAGCTATGATGCTTTGGGAAATCGCTTGAGTGAAACCAGTGGTGAAGGTCATACAACGACCTACAGCTATGACAGTATGAACCGTGTCAGCAGTAAGAAACGCCCAACAGGTGGAGTGACTCAGTACGCCTATGATGCTACAGGTAGCTTGGCAAAAGAAACCGATGCCAACGGTCATAGTACCAACTATGTCAATGACCTTTATGGTCGTGTAACCAAACGCACTCTGCCAAATGAGGCAGCTTACACCTATGCCTATGACGCCTTGGGCCGTCTCACCAAGCAAACAGGTCCACAGGGGCTATCAAAAACCTATAGCTATGATGTATCTGGAAACTTGGTGCAAGAGACAGACCAATCCGACCGAAGCAATCACTATAGCTATGACAAGGTTGGCCGTCTCCTAACGGCTAAGAACGCCCTTGACCTTGAAACCAAGTATAGCTACGATGAAGCGGGGAATCTAACCAAACTGACCAAGCCATCCGGTGCTACAACCACCTTTGACTATACGACCCTTGATCAACTAAAAACAATCAAAACGCCAACTGGTCGAACGGTGGAATCAAGCTATGACCCCGTCGGTCAGGTGACCAAACGAACTATCAATGGTAAGCGCGAAACGACCTATACCTATGACCCGAATGGCAATCTCCTTGAGGAGACGAATCCTCTCGGTCAAGTAACTAAGAGAACCTATGATAGCCTCAATCGCCTCACCTCAGAAAGTGATGCGGCAGGCCAGTGGACTAAGTATCGCTATGACCACGATAACCATCTCACGAAGATCACAGATGAGGCTGGTGGCGTCGCAAGCATGACCTATGATGCCAATGGCAACCTCACCAGTGTCACATCCGGAAGCAAGCGTGTCAAGACCTACACCTATGACCTAAAGGATCAGTTGCTTACAGCGACGCAAGGAAGTGGAGAGAAGGCTTCTACCTCTAGCTATACCTACGACAGTGTGGGCAATGTCACTTCGGTCACGAATGGAAATGGCAAGGTCACAAGCTACAGCTATGACCAACTTTCCAATCTAGTGGAGCGCTTGACCAGTCTCGGAGATAAGGAAACCTATACCTACAATGTCAATAACCAGCTCGAAAAAGTAACCAAGTCCGATGGGAAAACCATCAGCTACGACTACAACAAGCTGGATCAATTGCTCAAGGTGGAGTACTCTGAAAAGCAAGATGGTCAAGTCCTCTATACCTATGATGCGGATGGCCGTCGGGTGTCTATGAGTGACCTGACAGGAACCAGTCAGTACGCGACCAACGAAGAAGGCGAAATCACGGGTGTTCGTCAGGGAGATGGGAGCTTGATCCAGTACGAGTATGATGCCTATGGTAATATCTCGAAGATGATTTACCCAGATGGTAGTACAGTCTCTTACACTTACGATGAACTGGACCGCCTGACCTCTGTGACAGATGTCAAGGGACAAAAGACCAGCTATAGCTACAACCAAGCAGGAGATCTGACGGAGGTTGTTCGGGGAGATGGAACCAAGAGCTTCTTGGCCTATGATAAGGCTCACCGCCTCACCGAACTTCGTCACATGGACAAGCAGGACAAACTCATCTCCAGCTACGGTTATGAGTATGATGATGGAGGCTATATCTCCAAAGAAACCATCCAGCAAGATGGCGAAACCCTAGTCCATACCTACACTTACGATACTCTGGGTCAAGTGGAAAACATGACCGTATCGGATGGAGCTGGTAAGGAACTCTCTAAACTCTCCTATACCTACGATCTAGCCGGCAATAAACTGACCAGCACCGAGACAGTCGATGGCAAGGAGAGCCAGACACGCTTTACCTACGATGACCATAACCGCTTGACCAAACTGGAAGGGCCAGATGGTACCATCACCTATACCTACGACAAGAATAGCAATCGCATCGCTTCTGAGAAGAACTCAGAAAAGCTAGACTATATCTATGACACAGAGAACCGCTTGCTTGCGATCAAGGACAAGAAAGGCCTGCTCATGGCTGCGCTTTATGATGGGGATGATAACCGTGTCTTCACTGCCAGTCGCAAGGAAGGCAAGAACACCTACCAGCTCTTCCAACGCAAGCCAAAGGATATCAAGTCCGGTCGTAAGTCACCATACACAGCCCCAAGTGGGGAGCAACACTCCCTCTTCTGGTATGGCTTTAGTCAGAATGTCCTCCAAGCCCTGTCTGCTTTACCACAGACAATAGGAAGCATCTGGCACAGCATCTTTGACGATGTGTCGACAGCCTACCACCAGAAGGTGGCTAAGGATCGAGCGACCAAGGAGGGGATCGTGGTCAACCCACCAGAACTCGGGAACTTACCGGGTCAGGGAGAAGTGACCTATACCAGTCAGGTTCAGGATGTCCTCATCCCTTACACCACACGAGAGGAGACCTACAACTACTACGAGGAACGCAACTATGTCAACGATGTCAATCGTGAACATACAGAAGTCCTTGAAACCTATGACCATGATGGCAAGGCACGAGAGACCTATAGTTATGGCAAAGGTCGAGCTAGCTACCTCAACAACCAAACAGGTGACAGCTACAACTACTTGACCAACCAATCAGGCTCTGTGACAGGCTTGACCAAGGATGGACAAGCCGTCGCCTCAACTAGTTATCATCTCTATGGCGCAAGAAAGACAAGCACAGATACAACAGGCAATCCATTTGCCTATAACGGTGAATCCCGCGACGATACTGGACTTGACTATTTACGAGCAAGGTATTATGATATTCAGGGAGGTACTTTCTTAAGCGAGGATAGCTACCCAGGTGAGGCGACGGATCCTCTCGGCCAGAACCGCTACAGCTATGTGCAGAACAACTCCGTTAACTATACCGACCCGAGTGGGCACTTCTGGAACAGTATCAAAAAAGGCTGGAATTATGTTAAAAAGACAGCATCTAATGCTTGGAATGGTGTTAAACGAGTCGTATCTAATACCTGGAATACAGTAAAAAGAGCGGCCTCAAACACCTGGAATAGTGTGAAGAGCTTCGCCTCCGAGGCTTGGAATGCGACTAAGAGTGCTTTCAACCACGCAACCAACTGGATCAGCACCCAATACAACCGTGTATCGAATTGGGTTGGCAGACAGTGGAATAAGGTTCAAACGGCCTACAATAGTGCAGTCAATTATGCTCAAACGAAATACCAGCAAACAGTAGCTCAGATAGAGGCCAAGCGCCAACAAGTGGTTCGGTCTGCCTATGCCCTAGCCACAGGCTTGAGCTCTTCCCCAACCATCCGAGAAGGTCTCAATCTGTATCGTAACTGGAATACGGCTTTACAGAATACATTGAAGCATGTATGTAATCCAAAAACAATCGGTGCCTCCGATAAGGGAGAAACTAAAGTCCCATCTGTCGCAGATTTTAGAAAGTATGAAGATGCGGCAAGACATGGACTCAGATTGGATCAGAAAGAACGGATTGATAGGATGACATTAGAGGAGTATCTAAAGGCTCCCCCAATGACTCCTGAGGAAAATGCCTATGCATCTAATGTAAAATTTGCGAAGTTTAACCAAGAAAATAAAGCTACACTTCCAACTATAGCAGCTGAATTTATAGGCTGGAATAATGGAGAACGTTTAATTACAGGGAAAGATCTACTAACGGGCGAAGACGCAAATCGTTGGGTAGCAGCTGCAGAGCTAACTGTTGATATTGCAAGTAATTTCTATCCTATAGCTAAGGCTGGCAAATTAAGGAAACTTGAAAAAGCACTCGATGCCGTAGATGCAGTCAATGATGCATCAAAAGTTGCGAAGGTAGCTGATAAAGCTAATGATGCTTTGAAAGCTACAAGAGCGGTAGACAAGGCGTCCGATGCTGGTAAGCTTTTTAATCCTCCTAAATTAGATAAATTATCTCCAAAAGAGATAGTTGACCTAAATATACAGGAGCTAAAAGGAAGACTGCCAGAAGGCTGGACATTCAATGAGCATAATGGACGTGTTCATATAAAAAATAGCAAAGGGAACTATAAAATCAGAATAGATGCACCTGACCGCATAACTGACTATAATCATATGCACATTTATGATGAAAATGGAAAACCTTTAGATATAAACGGTAATATTGTTAACAGAAAAAGTCCAGATGCCCATATTCCATGGGATAAGTATTAATGGATATTACAAAATAGAGATATGAATATTGAACAAAAACAAAAAGAATTAGATTTAACAGATTATTGGGACGCATCTATTTACAATTTTTATGTGTCATTTTTTGGCGATGAAACTATTATTGAGTATGAGGATAATCAAAAAAAATATTGGCGCGTAACCTTCCTTTTATGTGGTAAAGTAGAGTATACAACAGATGCTTTATGGAAGAATTGGCGTGATTATGATGTGAAAAGTTTGAAAAAGACTCAACTCGGTTATTCCGCACAAAATTTCACGTTGCTTCAGTATGCTCAAAATAAAAATTTTGTTGAGTGCAGAATTGATCTAGGTATTACGGATATAATAATTGTTTGTCGTGACATTCAGATAGAACATCTTGATTTAAAGGGTGCTCATTTCTTTTGGCAGGATAATGAAACTTTAGAGTGAGTAAAGTGTTGAATTTAGATGATTGGAAATTATAAATTACTTTCACAAAGACAATTTGTGACTTAGTTCAATTTCTAACTAGGGGAAATTTTCCCCTAGTTTATTTTATACTAGCCTCACAGTAGACAAGCAGTATAAGCCCATATCGCCAAGGAAACCATCCAGCAGGATGGCGAAACCCTAGTCCATACCTATACCTACGATACTCTGGGTCAAGTGGAAAATATGACCGTATCGGGAGGAACGCAACTATGTCAATGATGTCAATCGTGAACACACAGAAGTTTTTGATTCTGTAGAGTTTTTAAAAGATACTATTGCTAAGATTGATAATCAGGGGAAAATACAGCCTTTTTGGTTACGACCTGAGTTTAAATAGTAGTCATACAAGTCGAAAAGGAAGTAAGATAAATTAAGGGTATTTGTATGAGATACAATAATGGAGATTAAAGTATAAATAAGTCATGATTAGTGCGCGTAATATTATCGTTATCTTCGTTAAAATTTAATTACTAGAGAAGATCTTTAAAAAGATGACACTAAAATAGGGTTACCTCCATGAAGGTAGCCCTATTTTTTGGACTGTGAATGAATCAAAGCGATGGGATTACACAGAGTTAGAATTTCTTTTTGCTTTGATTGGGATACATGAGTATAGATTTGTGTGACTGAGATAGAACTATGTCCAAGAATTTGTTGAATGTATCGGATATCAACATCACTATCTAGAAGCATTGTTGCGAAACTATGTCTAAACATATGGGGGGTAATAGGTGTAGTTAAGTTGTGTTGTTCAACAAGATTATTTAGAATTAAACGTATACTTTGCTCGGACAATGGTTTGAGAGAATATTTTCCAGGGAATAGGTAGTCACTGGGTTGAAAGCAGTAGTTATTTATATATGTTTCTAGTAAGCTAAATGTTATTTGATCTCCTAGAAATAGGATACGTTCTTTTTTGCCTTTTCCCATAATATGAAGAGTCCTATTTGAAAGATTAATATTTTTGAGATGAATATGACAAAGTTCGGAAATCCTGATACCAGTTGAAAGCAATAGAGAAATGATTAGCAAATTTCTTTCAGTTTTTTGTTTTTGATATTTAGTTTTTGAATAGGTAACTTTCTGTTCTAGATGTGAAAAAATACTTTTTAAAATATCATAGGGAATCGTTTTAGGTAATATTTTTTCCGTTCTAAATTGAAAACGTAATTGATTAAAAGGATTCTCATCAATTAAATTATGATACTTTAAATAGCTGTAAAACACTTTCAAACTAGCAATTTTACGACGTAATGTACTAGATTTAATATTGGATTTCGTCAAATGTTCAACATATGTTTCCACACTGGTGTAATTTGAATTGTAAAACTGCAAAAGATCATTTTTATAAGCTCGAATCGTATGTAAACTCAAGCGTTTATGAGTTTTGCAGTAGTCTAAAAAAGTAGAAATAAGTTTATAATCCATGAATAACTCCTTTATCAATAATCATGCTATTATAAACTTATTTTGATGCTTTGTATAGTGATAATAAATAGTTATCATTAGGAGATTTATAAAATTGAATATTTGGCAATATCTAAAACCCAAAAATGATAAAACATTTGAAGTATTAGCATTAAAATATGTTGAAAAAGCTTATCCCAGTGAGAGAAATTGGTCCCCAACAAAAGAAACTCGTGATGGAAATAGAGATGCGCAGGTCATCTTTTTTATAGAAGACGGCCAATTTATTAGATGGTGGATGGAAGCAAAATATACCTACAAAGAAAAACTATCTCGGTATCGTCTTGATGCGACTATTGTCACTTCTATCTTACAAAAAAATGTTAAAAAATATTTCTTTGTTACTAATTCGAATATTTCTACTGAGAATATTATTAATATAAAAACTGCAATTACCGAAATTTCTCCCGAAGCGGTTGTACATTTTATAACTAAAACAAATCTAGAAAGTTGGTTAAAACGAAATCCCAAATATATCAAAGAATTTTTTTCTTCCAATATCTCAGAAAAAGATATTGATATATCAGAAATTGAAACTACTTCAACTAGATTTGTTGAAGTGACCACGATAAATTCCTATGCCATTCGAAACCCCAATTTTTCAGTAGATTACCTGTCGTACAATACAGGCTATCGATTGTCCTTTTCATTTTTTTCTTACAATGATGACATAATAGAAATTTTACCTAACAATATAGGAAAATATCCCTGGAGAATTGTTAATACATCTTCTCTTAAGGAGATTCCAGTAAATGCTGGTGAAAATCATATTCAAATAGAATTTCAAATAGTTCCTGACGATAGGTATGATGCTTCACCCAATGGTAGCCAGAATAATTCTTTTATTTACGAAAAAAATCAAGACAGTTATTCTATCTATCATTTTTTCGATTTATGTAAGAAATCTAATAATACCAAAATTTCAATTCTTAGTCCTAAGCATTTTACTTTAATAAAAAATACTGTTATGAAACCTATTTATATAAAATCACAAGAGAATGTCAGACAGAAATTGGAAGAGTATTGTAAAACAACTAGGAATCATACTAAAACTACTCAGATTTTTTCAATTATTTCTCCCTATAAATATGGAAAAAGCTATCTAGTCAAAAATTATTTTTCATCACCTACTATTCAGCAATTCCCCAAAATATTTATATCATTTTCATCGGATGATGTCTACAATTTGGAAAATTTAGTTCAGCTAGTGCATTTTATTTTGTTTCCGTTGCTACACGATCTGGTCATCAAAGAAGATTATCCAACTCCTCTCAGTAGTTCCTTAAAATCATTTATACAACAGTATCAAGCTAAAAATTACGAAGCACTTTTTAGATATTTTCAATTAGACATTCTAACGGACTTTTTTCAGCAATTTAAGGAAACTCAATTCTTTAAATTAGTTATTGTAGAAAACTTTCAATTTTTATCAAACGAATACAAAGAATTTTTTGAACATATAATTCAAGCTTGCTATAATGAAGATTACAATATTTTCTTTGTCGTTACTTCAACAAATCCATTAACTTTTCCAAAAGATGTCATTCACATATCAGAAGTATTATCCCTGGACGGGATAAACCCAATCTATGAACCATTAAAAGAATCCATTAAGAATATAAAACAATTACAGGACTTAAATACTTTTCCTATCTTAAAACTCGAACCCGCTAAACTATTAATTCATTTCAGTAGCAACGAGAATATTAAAAGTTTTGAAGATTTAAGCAAAGAGGAACTTGAAGTAGTAAAGTCTGTTTTCTTGAACTATAGTCTCCCACCAAATGATATTCAAATATATAGCGAAGCAACAATATCTTTATTGGAAAAAAATTTTCTAGGTTTTGACATCAACCAACAACTAGTGCCATTCTCTTCTAATTTATTAGAGGAGTTCTTGAACTGGATTATAGACAATGGGAATGAATTATTTATCTCTGAAAATATAAATTTCAATCATCCTCTCCAGGAAATATTTGTCTCCTTATTTATAGATAAGAATAGAGAAAAAAGTCAAAAAGCAATTGCTACGCTTCAACAATATTTTTCTCATCAAGAATACCATTCAATTTACTATCTCCTTCGCAAATTTAAAGGAGGAGACAACTACTTGAGGTTGTTCTATAGATTTCAAAATGATTATTATTTACTGCACTATTTTTTTGCAATGGCTAATGCAAATGTTGGACAAGATAGTAGTGGATATGCAGAATTTTTAAAACTTTTCAATATACTTGATGAAAAATTAAACTATAATAGTGAATCTGAAATTTTTTTAAATATTATATTAAATGTAGTCTATGAAATAATCAATAGTGATTATGAAAACTATCGCTTAGAACAATTTCGAAAACATAGCAAGAAGTTCCATAATTTGCTATCCTATCGTAATGTAAATCATGATCAAGTTCAGACAATTAAATCTAACCAAAAATTTTTGGAGGCTCTGATTAAAACAGAGAACACTTTATTACTAGATTGTAAGCTCTTAGAAGAATTTATGAACTATTCAAAAATAGATGAATATGGAAAAATTTATACCCAACGCCTTGCGAGAATCTTTTATTCAAGTAATATAACACTTGCCAAAGAAATTTTATTTAAAATTGAACCTATTTCAATTGATAAATATAATTATTTTTTAGAAATAGAGAAATTATTTATAAAATTTTTAGAGAATCCTAAGCAAGAACAGTTCTTAATTATCCTACAGAAAGTTAGTATCTTAAAAAAGGACTACCTTAACGACTATAAAAAGTATATTCTTGGATTGGTAGCCGGAGCTATCATTTTAGATGATCAAACAACTCTTAAGAACTTAATCAAAGAAGTCTACGATTCGGGGAAACGTCCCTACAGAGCTCGTCAAAAACTATTTTTTGCTAACATATTTAATTATTTAGAATTAGTCCCAAATAATCAATATCTAGAAATTGAAAACAAATTGAGATTAATTGATAGTTCCCCTCTTCCTAATCATTATAAAAATATTAATTTACACAATCTTAAATTAAGTTGTTCACCAGCTCATGTTGAATTTTATTTAGGAGGTGAGCTGAAAGATAATACGTTTTATTTTGATCCTCGTTCAATATGGTAAGGGAGTCTAATTATTAATACAGTAAAGTAAAGTGATTACGTTCGAATACTCCGTATACCTATTCTAGCGTAGTCATTGATAATTTTTAATATACCTAAATAAACAGATTTTATCATTTCAATTTTTAAATACAAAAATTACAATATATTTACAAAATACTTTCCTGATATTAGGATTAATTTAATAGAACATGTAGAACAATTTATGTTTATAGTATATTTGTATCAATGATGTAAGGTTGAATATGCATTCTAAGTTTTTCTGCTGAAATAGAGGCAAGATACTCATCTAAGTTAATTTGCTGTAATAAATTTTTAACAATAAAAGTCATTTCAGCTTTTTTAATATTTTCATCACTACAAAATTCATTAATTTGTCTAATGATTAAGTTCATAAAATGTTCACAAAAAAGATAGAAGCTTTTCTTATAAATTTCAAAACAATTATTGTTTTCTAAATACACTTTAATTTCTTTCAAAATGAATAACATATCTTCGCTATTTTTGTGTTCAAAAGATTGGACAATTGACCCCTTACGCCGATAATGAAAGTAAGTTGCATCAGGAATACAAATTAATTTAGAGGCTACAAGCATCGTCTTAATACTGAATAGTAAATCTTCAAATTTACGATTCTCAGGAAAAAATATATTATTGTCAATTAAAAATTGACGTAGGTAGATTTTATTAGTTGTTGATGGAACTATGTTTACATCAAAGTTATACTCTTTTGCCATTACCTTTATACTCTCTTCAGGCCCTAATTGTAGCAAAGTATTATACTTACACTTGTAGATTATATCCTTTATGTCGTCGTATTCACGTTTTAAAGTAAACATTCCAATTTCAGATGCACATTGCTCCATATACGTTAGACCTTTTTCTAAATAATCGTAGGAAATCCAGTCATCACTATCTATAAAGCATATGTATTTCCCACGAGCCATCCTTATTCCTAAATTTCGGGCTCCCCCTGCTCCTAAACTTTTCTTAGAATAAAAATAATGAATATCATATTTTTCTGATAAAAATTCTGAAGGTTGCTTTGATGCATCGTCAATAATGATGACTTCATACCTATCCCTAGAAAGCGTATTGATTTTGATAGAATCTAAACATTTCATTATTTGATCTTCGGTATCTTTCATTGGAATAATAATTGTAATATCCATAACTTTCTCCTAATGATAACTATTTATTATCACTAGTATACCATAGTTTCCTATCTTCAGTATGTTTGCGATTGTAGTTTTCTTATTTTTTAATACCCTCAAAGCCTCTTTGAACAGCCTCATAGTAATTTTTCTTCTATAACTGAATGTGCGCCATTTCATCTATCGGTAGTAAAACGTTTCCCAAATAGTGCCCCAGATTGTCATATAAATAGAGATAAGAAGAATTGTGAGGTTTCGCAAAGAAAAACCAGATTATAATTGCCGACAATATGGTTTCTATACAACAGACCAATTGGTTCTAAAAGATTGCTTCCTTCGCCAAGTAGATTTAATGATTAATTTTGATTTTATCTATGACTTGGTAGAAGATACCTATCGTCCAACTACTGGTCGTCCTAATCTCAATTCTATCCTGTTAGTTAAAATTCCTTTGATTCAATGTTTTTGTAGTATCCGTTTCATGCGCCCAATCATTAAAGAGATGGAAGTGAATCTAGCTTATCGTTGGTTTCTTGATTTTACTTTGGATGATAAGGTTCCTCATTTTATCACATACGGAAAGAATGACGGCCGTTGCTTTCGTGATAAAAAACTAATTTCTGAGGTTTTCTCACGGCTTCTCAACCAAGCTTTATGCGCTGGTTTAATTGAACCTATCGAACTACGACCCGCGAAGGTTATCGAAAGTATAAGAGTAATCCCAAAGTATGTGTCGCCTGTCCCTTATTATCTATTTGTACAAAAAGTCAAAACAAGCAAAATGTAATAACGAGGCATGTCGGGAAAGATGATCTTGAGTGTCGTGAAGCGATTCGGCATCAAAGAGGTATGAAAGAGTTCTATAGAAAACACAAAGCAACCATTGAGCGAATCTTTGGGACTGCGAAGGAATACCATAAATTAAGATACACTAGAGAGAAAGGGAAGTCCAAAATGGAGGATAAGGTTGGGCTTACTTTGGCGTGTTTAAATATCAAAAAATTGATGAAGTGGATAGCGAATATCCTTTTTTATTTTTCTCTAATTTAGATTTTTGGAGAGATTAGTGATGAAGAAAATATTTTCGAAAAGATAAAAAGACAAACGCCAAAAATGACGTTTGTCTATGTTATGAGAAGACCAAATGGTCTTCTCAACGGGGGAACTGAAATAATGGGAAAGAATCAACCAAAGATTGTTATTAGTCTTTAAAATTCTTTTGGAAGATGAGGAGAGACAAGATAGAAGTAATGGCTGCCAAGAAGAGGAAGGCATTCGTTTCTTGTTCCCCGGTTGCAGGGAGTTCTCTTTCCTTATCTTCTTTGATTGTAGCTGTAACAGGAGCTTTTTCATCTTTTGATGGTGAATTGTCTGTTACGGCTGGAGCAGTTTTTTCAGTCTCTCTTGGTAGAACATACTCAGGAAGAGTCACAACTGGTGGTGCCTCTGTTCCAACTGAGCTTTGTTTGCTACCTACCTCAATCACTCGATCTTGAGCTGGAGTTGCTTCTGTTTGGAGAACCTTGCGATTGTCACCGTCCACTTCAACATACTCGACTAAGAGACCGTCTTTTCCTTCTGATAGAACTTGCTCTTTTCCTTTGTCTAATTGTGGGTGTTCGCGACGGATAGTCTTGAACGGTACTGTCTTATTGACGATTTCCAAACTTGGAAGTGTAAAGACAAGGTCCTTGAGCCCTTCCTCAGGACTTGAAGAAGTAATTGGTTTCTCAGGCACAGCTGGTTTCTCAGGTTGAGCTGGTTTCTCAGGTTGAGCTGGTTTCTCAGGTTGAGCTGGTTTCTCAGGCACAGCTGGTTTCTCGGGTTCAGCCGGTTTCTCGGGTTCAGCCGGTTTTTCAGGCACAGCTGGTTTTTCCGGATGAGCAGGATTTTCCGGATGAGCAGGATTTTCCGGATGAGCAGGATTTTCAGGCACAGCTGGTTTTTCAGGCACAGCTGGTTTCTCAGGCACAGCTGGTTTCTCAGGTTGAGCTGGTTTCTCAGGTTGAGCTGGTTTCTCAGGTTGAGTTGGTTTTTCCGGTTCAGCCGGTTCAGCCGGTTTTTCCGGTTCAGCTGGCTTTTCCGGTTGAACTGGTTTTTCAGGCTCAGCAGGCTTTTCCGGTTGAACTGGAGTTTCCGGTTGAACTGGTTTTTCAGGCTCAGCAGGTTTCTCAGGTTGCGCTGGAGTTTCCGGTTGCGCCGGTTTCTCAGGTTGAGTCGGATTTTCAGGCTGAGCAGGTTTTTCCGGTTGAGCAGGATTTTCCGGTTGAGCAGGATTTTCCGGTTGAGCTGGCTTCTCAGGCTCAGCAGGTTTCTCAGGTTGCGCTGGAGTTTCCGGTTGAGTCGGTTTCTCAGGTTGCGCCGGTTTTTCCGGTTGCGCCGGTTTCTCAGGTTGCGCCGGTTTTTCCGGTTGCGCCGGTTTCTCTGGTTGAGTCGGATTTTCAGGCTGAGCTGGCTTTTCAGGCTCGGCAGGTTGTTCCGGTTGCGCTGGAGTTTCCGGTTGAGTTGGTTTTTCAGGCTGAACTGGTTTTTCAGGTTCAGCAGGTTTCTCAGGCTGAGCCGCTTCGAGTTTGTTGATTTGTTCGAGAGCGGTTTCTAGTGCTTGATTGACTGCTTCCTGAGTTTTAGCTTCTTGGATGGCAGCAATGGCTTGGTCAGCAATTTCTAATAATTTCTTCTTAGCTTCCTTGTTGGATCCAAGCTCAGCGACTTTTTTCTCGATAGCTTTTGTCAAGCTGTCCATAGCCTTATCATACTCAATTTCCGGTTGTTTTGGTTCAGTCGGTTGCTCAGGCTGGTCAGGTTTCTCAGGTTCTTCTGGCTGTTCCGGTTGCTCTGGACTAGGTTCCTCTTGGCCTCTTTGATAGTTCTCATCCTTAGATAGGATATCTTGTAGGGCACTGACTGTCAACATGACATCCTGAACATCCACTGCATCAGCACTGAGTTGGTTTCTCAATTTTTCTAGATTTGCTTGGAAAGCTTGGCGTGCAGTAGCCGTATTTTTCAAGCCTGCTGGATCAAAGTTGGACAGATCATCTTTCCATTTAGAGATAGACTGGATGATATCTGCTTTGCTGTAGAGTTCACTGCCTTCGCCACGAGTGATGAATTGGTCCACTTGAATACCGATATTTTGAGACAAATCGTTTCGATCAGGATCGAGTTGAAGGGTGACTGCATGCAAGTTTTCGTCCAGACCTTTTAGGCTAACCAGAGTTTGATTGCCTTGGCGTTGGGCTGCACGACCGCTAAAGTATTTCTTGCCATCAATAGTTGAAGCATTTCCCATGCCATCTTGGTAAGGAACTTCTTTGCCATCTAGAAAGACTTTGTAGATACCATGATTTGGATCAACATAGCCCTTGATATCAAGTCCAGTACCGTAGAAGTAAGCTGTGACAGTTGTCTTTTTCTTTTGCTCGTCAGTTAAGCGGCCAAAGGAAGCCCAAGACTCCGTTTTTTGGTACTTGTCTGCCGAATTGGTTTCATGGTGCCAGCCAGGACTATAATCCAACTGACTAGCTTGGTCATCATAACTTGTTTGGCCCTTGATCAGCAATTCAGCTTTCATCACTTGGATGGTTGCATCTGTAGCGAAACCGAGCAGGGCACCATCAGTGACAGAAGTGAGCTTGGCTTTGAAGTCAAAGACAGAGTCGGCTTGTTCTGTAAAGTCAATCGTTGGGATGGTAACAGTCTTTTCTGTTTCTCCGTCTTTAAAGGTCACATCTTGAGTTGTATCTTGGTAAACTTTACCGTGAACCCCAGTTCCAGGTTCTGTGATGAAGCGCACAGTAGCAGCCCCCTTGCTTCCACCAACACGTTTAATCTTAACAGTGACTGGTTTTCCTTTTTCGACTTCGTAGTTAGTAGACTCGAGTTCAAACATCCCTTTACTATCATTGTTTAGGGTGTAGATTCCTTCTGTAGCAATTGGTTCGCCTGTTTTGTTCACGAGGGTAATAGTGTGTTGGCCTGGTGCTAAATCGCCTGTCTCAAAGACTTTTTGGCTGCGTTTACGACTAGCATTCTTAGTTTGCACATCTGCAACCTTTTGACCATCAACGTAGACGGACATTTCTCCGTGACCTGGATCGACCGTAGAGACGACATAGGCCTTGGTTCCTGTGAAGGTATAGCTTACTTTGGCATCTTTTTGATTGGTCCACATAGAAGTGCCACGAACACCTTCAGATTCATTGTACCAAGTTGTTCCAGCTGTATCTGCCGTTGTGTTTGAGTGGTATTCCAGTCCAAGAGGGTAGCCATCTGTCTTTTCAATGCTGCTTGGTGTCTTGTAGACTGAGAAGTTGGTTAAGATTGGGGTTGCTTGAGCACCGGTGATGGTTACACGGATTTTTTGTGCTTCTACAGGTTTGCCTTGAACCAAGCGACGGTAACCAACGGTCGAACCTTCGCCGTAAGTCACCCAGCGTCCGTTGATTTCGACTTCAATCTTGAAACCAGAGATACGTTGACCTTTGGCGATGTCTTCCTTGAGTTCAACGACGTCAAAGCGTCTCTTTTGCCCCAAATCGACTGTAAAGCTACCGGTTGTGGCATCATTTGAGAGCGCCCAGCTGGTGTCATCTTTACCGTCTGTGAGGTGGCTTTCTTTGTAAAGGTGGTTTTGACGAGTCGAACTTGCTGTTACAGTGGCACCTTTGGCAAAGTCAGTCGCATACATTTGGTCTAGGGTTGCTTTGAATTCCTTCAAGCGAGCCACATCTGCATCGGCGAATTTTCCTTCTTTATTTGGTGGAATATTGAGAAGGAGTGGCGTTCCACGACCAACAGACTTGAAGTAGATATCCATCAACTCTTTGAGTGATTTCGGCTGTTGATTGTCGTGGTAGAACCAGCCTGAACGGATCGAAACATCAGCTTCCCCTACAGAGTACATATCACCATCAGGGTCACCATGGTTGAGGTATTCGTTTTTCACATCGTCTGTGATGTTGGCCCTTTTGACTTTATGCCATACAGGGTCACCTGCGATCCCCCGTTCATTTCCGATCCAGCGAACACTTGTCGGCTGAGCAGAGAAAATGGCAATATCTCCTTCAGCTTCTTTGATGTATTTGAACCATTCATCAAAGGTATAGGTCACTTTTTGGGCACCGCTACCACGCGCACCATCCATCCAAACCTCGATAAATTTCCCTTTATTACCGTATTTCGGATTACCAAGGATTTCTTTCAGTTGGTTGAGATAGTATTGGTTGTATTCTTTTTCGGTTGCAACATGGTATTTAGGATGGTTGGCATCCCATGGTGATAGGTAAACACCCATGTTCATATCATACTTGCTAGCAGACTTGGAAACTTCTTCGAGAAGGTCACCCTTTCCATCTTTCCATGGGCTAGCAGCTACGGTATGGTTGGTGTACTTAGATGGGTAAGCAACGAATCCGTCGTGGTGTTTAACAACCATAATGGTTCGTTTGAAGCCCGTTTCCTTCAGAGTACGGATCCATTGGTCTGTATCCAAGTTGGTTGGATTGAAGTGTCGAGGGTCTTCTTTCCCATTTCCCCATTCAGAATTGGTATAAGTGTTCATTCCGTAGTGGATGAAGGCTGCCAATTCTTCCTTGTGGTAATCGAGTTGGGCCTTGCTTGGAAGAGGTCCATGATTACCAATCTCAGTTTCCTTATCTTCTGGATGAGAGACTGGTGGAGTCGGTGTCGTTGGATTAGCTGTATCAGCGACTGGCTCGTATTCAAAGACGACCTCATTAACCCCTTTTTGCTGGATCCTTGCTTCCAAGCTAGTTTTTACTGGACGGTAGCCAGCAATGTCTTTTGCATGGAAAGTGTTGACAAAGGAAACGTCGTACTCTTGACCGTCATTGTTATCAACTGTTGCTTCCGCTAGTTCAGTAGCGGTTCCTTTTTGACGGTAGTAAACTTTGAAGGTGCCTTTGTTGACTTTATAGACTACCTTGATGACACGGGTTCCAGGAGCTGTTTTGCTAACGACATTGTGGTTCCACTCGTCTTTTAGTTGCTTCTGAATCTCGACCCCATCAATGGAAACAATCTGGTATTTCTCTAGGTTTTGCTTGTAGAATTCGGTTGGAGTGATTGCTTTCTTGAAATCATAGTCAAAGCCAGTTCCCACTTCTGTTTTGTCTAAGAAAGTATCATTTTCTTTGACTGGATTGCCTGCTTCATCCACGTGCTGGATAACCACACGTCCGTAATCAATTCCCTTGACCAGAGTAGCGACACCGCTCTCATCAAAGGAGTACTGATTTTCTCCGATGACAGCTGTCTTATTTCTAAGCATTTCACCTTCGGGTGTAAAGTAGTAACGTTTGCCATTATCCCCTTGATACCATCCTTTGACACCATATTTGTCAATGATATCTTTGACCCATTTGAGTTGTTCAGGAGAGAGGACAAGTCCACCACCAAAGCGGTCTTTCTCAGGGACACCGTTGTCAACAGTTCCGTGTTGGTGTACGCCGATGACTTTTCCATCACCATTGATAATTCCACCACCAGACAAACCAGATACAGAAGTTGTTTGATAAGTGATGCCAGTAGCTCCTTTGTCATCATAAGGATCAACGGATTTTACCTTGCCGTCAGCTTTATAGAGTTGGCCAGCTACGATAGGCTGTTTGAGTTCTTTTGAGCTTGAGTCAGTTGGATAACCAATCGTGCTGACAGGGTCTCCTGCTTTATAAGTCTTATGCTCAGCGAGTGGCACAAAAGTTGCTGCTTTATTTGGGCTTGCAATTTGTATAGGGACAGGTGATACAACTGCTGCCAAGTCATTTTGATATCCCTTGCTAAATTCTTCTTTGTTCCAGAAGTGGATATCTTTCTCTTGGAAGAGTGTGGTATTTCCTGAATTTGGCTGAGAATTTTTAACAGGAGCGTTGGATCCTAGATTGTAATAGAAGCGCGCAGAGTCTCCACCGCGAACATGGCCCTCTTTGTCTAAAAAGTTGTGCGCAACTGTCAAGAAGACGTTAGGAGATACGAAAATACCAGAGCCAGAAACGATGTATCGTTGAGTCCCACCATTATAAATGCTGTAGACCATAGTGGCAGCAGTAGCAGGTTGTCCCTCGTAGTTGATATGTTTGAGGTCTTGACCACCGTTAATGATGGCACGGTTTCCGTTCTCAGTTTCTTTTGGAGCTTCTTCCTTATCCTTTAGAATGCTCTCAGTTTCTACTTTTGGACTAGCTTTCTGGTCAACGATAGTCTTTGTGTCGAGTTCTTTGATAGGTGTGTCTGGATAGGCACGGTCCTGAATGTCTTCAGGGAGCAAATCAGCACTGCTGGTATCGGCAGTAGGCGTTTCTTGTTTTTCAGCTTCTACACGGCCTTCTTCTTTGACTGGTTCAGCCTTGGTCTCTTCTATATCTGCGACTTGTTTCATTTGCTGATCTAAATTGGATGTCGTGGCAGGAGACGTTTCGTCTGCACGCACGGTTCCAGAAGCAAAAAATGCTAGTCCCACGATAACAGAGGCCACACCTACAGTCAACTTCCGAATGCTAAATGTTTGCCCTTTTTCAAAAAGGTATCGATTCATAATATACTCCTAGTTTTTAGAAAGGCAGTCAGCTACTGCCCGAGCCCAAGTCTGACTTGGTTACAACTTGATTTAATGAAAAAACTCTCTGATAATTTGTAAGCCACCTTACCTCCTGTTTATAAAGCGCTTTCATTTTAAGATAAAAAAATTTAAAAGGTCATTTCTCCCTTAAAATGACTGAAAAGTTTTAATATAACAAATATACTAAATTAATGAAAGAATTGCAATAGAAAAAAACAAAAAATAAATATAAATTAAAGAAAATCAGTTACTTTTTAAAGAAATTAGAGTATTTTTTGGAGAGACTCTTGGATGGTTTGGGGCTCTGTTTTGGAAGAGAAGCGCTCAAGGACTTGCCCATCTCGGCCAATGAGAAACTTAGCAAAATTCCATTCGATTCGTTTTCCTAGCGGGCCAGATTTCTGGTCTTTTAGCCAAACATAAAGAGGATCTGCTTCCTTGCCGTTGACCTTGATCTTGGCAAAGCGGGGGAAAGTGGTCTGATAGTGTAGGCTGCAGAAGCTATTGATTTCCTCTGCGCTGCCGGGTGCTTGTCCCATGAACTGATTGCAAGGGAAATCTAAGATTTCAAAACCCTGATCTTGATAGCGTTCATAGAGTTCTTGGAGACCTTGGTACTGGGGCGTTAAACCACATCCAGTAGCAGTGTTGACAATCAAGAGAACCTTGCCACGATAGCTCTTCAGGGGAGTTGCTTGGTTGTTTTGGTCTAAAACGGAAAAATCATATATATTGGTCATTTTTCTATATTCTCCTTATGCATTCCTGATTCAGAGTGTTTCATCTCGTGTTCCGATAAAAAGGCGTAGGTCATGGTTCCAAAGATGGCACCAATTCCTAAACCCAAGACTAGTAAAGGGAGCATTTTATCGAACTGGGAGAGATTGTCCCAAAAGGTGTCGAGAGGAAGATGCTGAACAAAGAGTTTGTGAAAGGCTGATAAGACAAACAAGCTAATTGGAATGCTGATGAATACACCCCAACTACGAACTTTAATCTGGCTTTTGCTGTAGCTTTTGTGATGGATTTCGGACGGGTCATCCTTGTCTAAATGTAAGTTGCGAACTGCTAGTCTCGCCCTAGATGCGAGGACGAAGATAAGTCCAAAATAGAGGTAGGGCATGGCATCTCGAACCAACTCTATGAAGCGTCCAAATAGGAGATAGAACAAGAAGAGTAGGAGGGAGGAGTAAACGATTTGGATCAAGGCACGAGCACAAGCCTTGTAAATCATCTCTTGGCGGCATTCATCAAAGGGGCCTTGTATGTGAAAGAATAGTTTGAGTAAGCGAGTAGTGAAATCTTCTTTTTTCATGGGAGTAACTTCCTAAATGAGCGATTTTTGATTGACTTCTTTAAATAGTTGATAGAGAGTATAGAAGTAAACCAAACTAAAAATGATACAGATTATTAGAAATACCAGGTATCTCCAATCCATAGGATTTGATAAAAGTTGTGAAAAGGATACGAGGATAAAACAGAGAGATGCGTTTAGAAGACGTATTTTTTTTGATTGGATTTTTTGGAATCTCTGTCCCTTGTTCAATACAGGAAGGAATAAAAGAAAGATAATCAAGAAAGGATGCTCAATATGTCCAGAAAGTAGGAAAAAGGTAATAAAGATACTGATAAAAACATGACTGATCAGTAGTCTAGCTAGTGATTTCATAAGGCACCTCCTAATTGTCGTCCTGCTCTTTCTTAGCTTTTTCAATGCGAAGAGAGACAACAATTTGCATCATCAGTCCGAAAAAGAAAGCTCCCAGTATAGTTTTTAAAATATGTTTTGAATTCAGAAGAGAACTGATGAAATTTGGATTTTCACTTGTTAGAGTATCGATGAGAGGCATTATAAAAAATATCGCTATTCCAAAGATTAGGCCCGCTTTTAGACCAGGAAAACGTAGCTGTTTGCTTTCTTTTTGAATCAGCATTTCGGGATCAATAGCTGTGATGCCCGTTTTCTTGGTTTGGGAGACCACATAGAGGGAAGCTACCATCGAAATGCCAAACACCACGAGAGGATAGCCGATAGCGACAATTTGTGGGTATTTATAGGCAAGAACGAGCGGGATAAGATTGCCAAATGTCATCAGATAAAAGAGGACAATAAAGACCTGATTCCCGATACGATCGGCCTCGCGCCGTTTGTGTTCGTCAAGGGGACCAGAAATACCGTATATGCGTTTGATGAGTTTTTCAGTGAGAGTTTCTTTTTTCATTTGTTTGCTCCTTTTTTAAAAATCGTCCTCCCAAAAGAGACTGTTGAGGTCAGTTTGGAGGCTGCGGGCGAGATTGAGACAGAGTTCCAGGGTTGGATTGTACTTGTCGTTCTCAATCATATTGATGGTTTGTCTCGAGACACCGATATCCTTGGCGAGTTCGAGCTGGGAAATACCCAGTTCCTTGCGAAATTCTTTCACACGATTCATCTGTTCTCCTTTCTGATTTATGTCGTATATATTTGACTATATTATATTCTTCTATGAAATAGATGTCAAGCATATTTGACATATTTTTGAGAATTTTTTTCGAAGAAACTTAGCCTTGTCTGACAAGTGCAAGCTGGTCAGATTTGTGGTAAAATAGATAAGATATGACAAAAGAATTTCATCATGTAACGGTCTTGCTTCATGAAACGATTGATATGCTTGACGTAAAACCTGACGGTATCTACGTTGATGCGACTTTGGGCGGAGCAGGCCATAGCGAATATTTATTAAGTAAATTGAGCGAAAAAGGGCATCTCTATGCCTTTGACCAGGACCAGAATGCTATTGACAATGCGCAAAAACGGTTGGCACCCTATATCGAAAAGGGGATGGTAACCTTTATCAAGGATAACTTCCGTCATTTGCAGGCACGTTTGCAGGAGGCTGGTGTCCAGGAAATTGATGGAATTTGTTATGACTTGGGAGTGTCCAGTCCTCAGCTGGATCAGCGTGAACGTGGTTTTTCTTATAAAAAGGATGCGCCACTGGATATGCGCATGAATCAAGAAGCTCGTCTGACGGCCTATGAGGTGGTCAATCATTATGACTATCATGACCTGGTTCGGATCTTTTTCAAGTATGGTGAGGATAAGTTTTCTAAACAGATTGCCCGTAAGATTGAACAAGCGCGTGAGGTGAAGCCAATTGAGACAACAACTGAGTTGGCAGAGATTATCAAGTCAGCCAAGCCTGCCAAGGAACTCAAGAAAAAGGGGCACCCTGCCAAGCAGA
The DNA here is from genome assembly GCF_016028255.1 of Streptococcus oralis. NCBI lineage: Bacteria > Bacillati > Bacillota > Bacilli > Lactobacillales > Streptococcaceae > Streptococcus > Streptococcus oralis. The sequence continues at coordinate 62,294 of NZ_CP065707.1, read as the reverse complement.
TTTTTCAGGCTATCCGAATCGAAGTAAATGATGAGCTGGGCGCTGCAGATGAATCCATCCAGCAGGCCATGGACATGCTGGCTTTGGATGGTAGAATCTCGGTCATTACTTTCCATTCGCTGGAAGACCGCTTGACCAAGCAGTTGTTTAAGGAGGCTTCAACAGTGGAAGTTCCCAAAGGCTTGCCTTTCATTCCAGACGATCTTAAGCCCAAGATGGAATTGGTATCCCGCAAGCCAATCTTGCCAAGTGCTGAAGAGCTAGAAGCCAACAACCGTTCGCATTCAGCCAAGTTGCGCGTGGCCAGAAAAATTCACAAGTAAGAGGAAAAACATGGCAGAAAGAATCGAAAAAACAAGCCAGTTATTGCAAACGAAATTTAAAGGTTTTTCACGTGTGGAAAAGGCCTTCTATGTTTCGATTGCTGTTACAATGATTATCCTGGCAATCAGTGTTGTGTTTATGCAGACCAAGCTATTACAAGTTCAGAATGAATTGACCAAGGTCAATGCTCAAATCGAAGAAAAGAAAACAGAGCTAGACGATGCCAAGCAAGAGGTCAATGAATTGATTCGTTCAGAACGTTTGAAAGAAATTGCAAACTCCAAGGATTTGCAGCTGAATAACGAAAATATCCGAGCAGCGGAGTAAGAAATGAAACAGTGGAAAGAAAAAATCATCCGTTATGCCGTTCGTAACCGTAAATCTCCAGAAGAAAACCGCCGAAGAGTAGGGAAAAGCCTGAGTTTATTGGCTGTCATACTCTTCGCTGTCTTTTTGGTCAACTTTGCGGTCATTATCGGAACGGGTAAAAAATTTGGTAAGGACTTGGTTCAAGAAGCAAACAAGGTCCATCAAACAACCAAGACGATTCCTGCAAAACGGGGAACCATCTACGATCGCAATGGAACGCCTATTGCAGAAGATGCGACATCTTATAATATCTATGCCGTTATTGACAAGACCTACAAGTCAGCAACAGGCAAAATTCTCTATGTAGAGGACTCTCAATTTAATAAGGTAGCTGAAATTTTCCATAAGTATCTGGATATGGAGGAGTCTTATGTCAAAGAACAGCTTTCTCAGCCAGATTTAAAACAGGTATCTTTTGGTACCAAGGGAAATGGGATTACCTATGCCAATATGATGGCTATTAAAAATGACCTAAAAACTGCTGGCGTTGAGGGAGTTGACTTTACAACTAGCCCTAACCGTAGTTATCCCAATGGACAGTTTGCTTCATCCTTTATCGGTTTAGCGCAACTCCATGAAAATGAGGATGGCACCAAACGTTTGATTGGGACATCTGGATTGGAGAGTTCCTTAAATAGCATTCTAGCGGGTACAGATGGGATCATCACCTATGAGAAGGATCGTCTAGGAAATATTGTTCCAGGTACAGATCAAGCTTCTCAACAAACGGTAGATGGAAAGGATGTGTACACAACCCTTTCTAGTCCCTTACAATCCTTTATGGAAACCCAGATGGATGCCTTTCAGGAAAAGGTAAAGGGTAAGTATATGACGGCTACCTTGGTCAGCGCTAAAACAGGAGAAATCCTGGCTACGACGCAACGGCCTACCTTCAATGCCGATACCAAGGATGGCATCACAAAAGACTTTGTCTGGCGTGATATCCTCTATCAAAGTAACTATGAGCCAGGATCGACCATGAAAGTGATGATGTTGGCCTCAGCCATTGATAACAATACCTTCCCTGGTGGGGAATACTTTAACAGTAGTGAATTGAAAATAGCTGATGCGACCATCCGAGACTGGGACGTCAATGAAGGATTGACCAGTGGTGGCACCATGACCTTCTCTCAAGGATTTGCCCACTCAAGTAATATCGGGATGACCTTGCTTGAGCAAAAGATGGGGGATGCAACCTGGCTGGACTACCTTAACCGCTTTAAATTTGGGGTGCCAACTCGTTTTGGTCTGGCAGATGAGTACACAGGTCAATTGCCTGCTGATAACATTGTCAATATCGCCATGAGTTCATTTGGGCAAGGGATTTCTGTTACCCAGACCCAGATGCTTCGTGCCTTTACAGCCATTGCCAACGATGGGGTTATGTTGGAGCCGAAATTTATCAGTGCCCTCTATGATCCAAATGACCAGTCTGTCCGTAAGTCTCAAAAGGAAATTGTCGGAAATCCTGTGTCAAAAGCAGCAGCTTCCTCTACTCGGGAGCACATGGTCATGGTCGGAACAGATCCTGTCTACGGTACCATGTACAACCACAGTACAGGAAAGCCAAATGTCAATGTTCCGGGACAGAATGTTGCCCTAAAATCAGGAACTGCTCAGATTGCTGATGAGAAGAATGGTGGCTACCTAACAGGTGAAACCAACTATATCTTCTCTGTTGTGTCGATGCATCCTGCAGAAAATCCTGACTTTATCCTCTATGTGACGGTGCAACAGCCAGAGCATTATTCGGGTATTCAACTTGGAGAGTTTGCCAATCCAATCCTTGAGCGAGCTTCTGCTATGAAAGAATCCCTCAATCTTCAGTCAACTGCCAAGAGCTTGGATCAGGTCAGCAAGACGACAAGCTATGCGATGCCAGCTACCAAGGACTTTACTCCGGGTGACTTAGCAGAGGAATTGCGTCGCAACCTTGTCCAACCAATCGTTATCGGAACAGGAACCAAGATCAAGGATCTCTCGGTTTCTGAAGGAGATAATTTGGAAGCCAATCAGCAGATCCTGATCCTATCTGATAAGGTCGAAGAAATGCCTGATATGTACGGCTGGACAGATGAAAATGTGCAAACATTCGCCAAATGGCTGAATATAGAAGTCGAGTGGGAAGGTAGTGGCAAAACGGTCAAAAAACAAAGTGTCCGTGCTAATATGGCCCTCAAAGACATTAAAAAAATGAAAATAACTTTAGGAGATTAAGATGATTAGTTCCATTAGTGCTGGAGTCCTAGCCTTTCTATTGACCTTGATAGGTATTCCAGCCTTTATCCGATTTTATCGAAAAGCACAGATTACGGGTCAGCAGATGCATGAGGATGTCAAACAACACCAAGCTAAAGCTGGGACTCCAACCATGGGAGGTCTTGTCTTCCTAATCGTTGCAGTAGTGATGAGCTTTTTGGTTGCTCTCTTTACCCAACAATTGACCAACAATGTAGGCATGATTTTGTTTATTTTGGTTTTATATGGTTTGGTAGGCTTTTTGGATGATTTTCTCAAGGTCTTTCGTAAAATTAACGAAGGCTTGAATCCTAAGCAAAAACTTGCTCTCCAGCTCCTTGGAGGAGTGATTTTCTACCTCTTTTATGAGCGTGGTGGCGACATGCTTTCAGTTTTTGGCTACCAAGTACATCTGGGTATTTTCTATATTTTCTTTGCCCTTTTCTGGCTAGTTGGCTTTTCAAATGCGGTGAATCTGACTGACGGGATTGACGGCTTAGCAAGTATTTCAGTGGTGATTAGCTTATCGGCCTACGGTGTGATTGCTTATATGCAAAATCAACTGGATATTCTTCTTGTGATTCTCGCCATGATTGGTGGTTTGCTAGGTTTCTTCGTCTTTAACCACAAGCCTGCCAAGGTTTTCATGGGGGACGTTGGAAGTTTGGCTCTAGGTGGGATGCTGGCAGCAATCTCTATGGCCCTCCACCAAGAATGGACGCTTTTGCTGATTGGGATTATCTATGTCTTTGAGACAAGCTCTGTTATGATGCAGGTTACCTACTTCAAACTTAGTGGTGGAAAGCGTATTTTCCGTATGACACCTGTGCATCATCATTTCGAGCTTGGAGGATTCTCAGGCAAGGGCAATCCTTGGAGCGAGTGGAAGGTTGACTTCTTCTTTTGGGGAGTTGGGCTTCTAGCAAGTCTCTTGACCTTAGTCTTTTTATACCTACTGTAAAAATAAAACAGGGTGAAGTTGATCTTCATCCTGTTTTTGTGTGCTTAAAGGTTAGTTGGAGTCATCCTTTCTTCCTTTTAACATAAAAGTGGCTGTAAGGGCTAGGCTGAGGCCTGCTAAGAAGAGGAGTGGGTTGGACGATTCTCCCGTTGCTGGAAGTTGTTCTTTAGGAGAATGATTTTCAGCTTTAGCAAGATTCGGACTAGCTGAAAGTTGTTCAGCCTCGTGTGCCAAGGCTTCTTCATCTGAAGTACTTGGTTTTTCCTCAGTGTTAGAGCTTGTTCCAGTTGCTTGATAGACGATAGCATAGGTACTGAAATGATTAGTGATGAATTCTGCCTTTCCTTCTCGAACGTCGAAATCAAGGGCTTGCAACTCCTTGTTCGGAGTAATATAGTAGATCTTTTCTACGTTAGCTGAAATAGGCAAGCGAACCAAGACAGAGCCTTTTGGCTGCAAGCTATGATCTGTTGGATTTTTAAGTTGTAGGTCGTAAGCATCATAGGTCTTGCCAAAGAGTTCTTGAGCTAGGACACGTCGGCTAGAGATGTGAGAAATTCCTTCTAAGTCGCTGGCTCCACCGATGATCTCTACTCCAGTCTCCTTATCTTTTAAGACTCGAACTGGATAGTCAGGAAGGGTAAGGGTTGGAGCGGCCTGATCTCCACTAGTTCCGATAGGTTTGGTGTATTCAGGTTTTTCAACAGTAGGAGCTTCCTCTTGACCTGCTGTTCCGATAGGTTTGGTATATTCTGGAATTTCAACAGTAGGTGGCTCTTCTTGCCCTGCAGTTCCGATAGGATCAGTGTATTCAGGAATTGTCACTGTAGGCGGTTCCTCTTGTCCTGCAGTCCCGATAGGATCAGTGTACTCAGTTTTTTCAACAGTAGGAGCTGGTTCCTCTCCCTTGCTTGTAGTTGGTTGCTTCTCATCGACTTTCTTTTCATCCTTTTTAGTAAAGACGGCTACGATAGGGCTGCTTGTGGTATTTCCTTGAATGCTATAAGCTTCAATGGCATTTCCAGCTTTGCGATTGGTTTCGTCAGGGATTGGGATTTGAACTTGATTGTCTTGGATTGATAGGATAGTCTGATCTCCACTTGTAACCAGATGCGTTTCGTCCACTTTGCGCAAGACTAGAGGATCTTTGACTCCTGGGAAGGTTACTGCGATGGCTTCCCAATCTCCAGCTGGTAGGCTTAAGGAAATGGTTTTGTCATTTTCCTTAAGAGGCGCAATGCTCGGGCTATCTAGACCAACAGCAGGGGCTTTGATGATATCAAAGGAGTCTAGAGAGATTTTCTTGCGACCTTCTGGCGAATCTGGGTCAACTTGTAATGTCAGGGTGTGCGGACCGTCAGTAAGGTTTGTAAATTCTCCAATAAAAGCTCTCTTTTCGGTTGCACCTGAAGTGTAGAAGTCTAGACTTGGCATTTCTTTGCCATCTAATGTAACACGTGCTCGTCCAAGCGCAAGGCTCTTCAAACCATAGATACGAATGCCCGTTCCTCTAAAGGAAATAGTTGCCTGAGCTTCTGAAGCTGCACTAGAGTCGCTGTTGTTAATATCAGCGTATTTTTCCGTACCTCCGTAGAGTTCAGGGTCAGACCAGTCCTTAAACTGGGAACCATACTGGATACGCGAATCACGATCATCCATTTTTTCAATCGTATTGCCTGTTCCTGCTAGGATCTTGAAGTAGTCTAATGAAATTTTCGAGCGCTCACTACCACGTCCTTTGTGCTCACGTTTAACACTCAGAGTCAATGTGTGAGGACCGTCAGACAATCCAGTGAAGCGACCGATGAGACTGCCTTTTTCAGTTGCCCCAGCAGTATGGAAGTCAAGCTCGCCGACTTCTTTGCCATCAATTTTAGCAGTGGCAAGACCTAGTTCAGATGATTTCAGTCCATAGATTTCGATACCAACGCCAGTGAAAGGAATGGTAGCAGTGATGTCTTCGTCTGTGTAGTCTCCTTTTGAAAGGTCAGCAAATTTCTCTGTTCCTCCAAATAATTCTGAGTCTGCCCAGTTTCCGAAGGCAGCTCCGTACTGGATGCGGTTATCTCGGTCGTCCATCAACTCGCTATAGGTTTCGACAGTGGCCTGTTCAGACACTTGTGTGGCAAGCTCGCCCAGCATAGCCTTGACAGTATAGGTGTAGGCATGTTGAGGATTTAGTGATCGGTCAATAAAATGGGTTTGATTGGTTACAAATTCTCTGGTCGCAGAGGTTTGGCCAGACGCGTCTTTGACTTGTCTTTGGATGACATAGTGGGTAGCGCCTTCTACTTGGTTAAAGGTGAGTTCAGCAGTGACTCCATTTTGTCGAACTGCTGTCAGACTGGTTACACGACCAGGGAAATGTTCAAAGGTAATGACGTCACCTTTTTGTGTTGCAAGCTGGATACGATTATCTTTAAGGATCGTTGCCGTGACTGGTTTGCCATTGACCTTGATTTGGCTGGCTTCGATATTTGGATAATCTACAACCAAGTCTCCACCGACATTTGAAAGGAAGGACAAGCTTTGCAGATTTTTATCTTTCCACTTCATGCTGACTTCAAAGTTTCCTCGAGCAACCAAGCCAGAAACCTGACCGTCCTTCCAGGCATCTGGAAGGGCTGGCAATGGTGCAATATAGCCAGTGTGTGATTGAAGGAGCATTTCTGCCATCCCACTGGTTGCTCCGAAGTTGCCATCGATTTGGAAAGGCGCGTGCGTATCCCAAAGATTTTCTAGGGTTGAATACTTGAGTTGTTCAGCGAGCAAGCGATGGGCGCGGTTACCGTCCAGCAAACGAGCCCAAAGGTTGATTTTATTGGCCTTAGACCAACCTGTACCACCATCTCCACGGTGGTTCAAGGTAGCACGCGCAGCTTCTAGGTATTCAGCCTGGTCCTTGCTAAAGAGTGTACCTGGGAAGAGACCAACTAGATGGGAAACGTGACGGTGGTGATTTTCAATCCCTTCATTGGTGAATTGCGGACTGTCCTCTTCGTACCATTCCTTGATGCGTCCTTCATTGTTGATGTGAAGTGGTTTGAGTTTGTCAAATTTAGCCTTGACCTCTGTAACTAAGTCTTGGTCGACATTCAGATGGTTAGCGACTTCCATGTAGTCGTGGAATAGCTGCCAGACTAGCGATTGGTCAAAGGTATTTCCGATGGTGATGGTTCCGTGTTCAGGTGAGTAGGATGGAGAAGATACCCAACGGTCGCTGGCTTGATCATAGTGCAAGAAGGAGTTCCAGAACTTGGCAGTTTCCTTGAGCATAGGATAAATCTTTTCTTTGAGATAAGTCTCGTCCTTGGTGAATTTATAGTAGTCATAGACGTTCTGCATCATCCAAGCATTAGCAGCTGGAGACCACCCCCAATAGTAATTCCAACCAGGAGTAGTCCAGCCAAATGGAGTTGCCTGAGTGTGGACCAGCCAACCATTTTCTTGTCCGTCTTTGGATTCGATACCTGCGTATTCCTTGGCAGCGATACGACCATAATAGCGCATGTCGTCAATATAATTGATCATTGGCTTGGCTGTTTCAGCAAGGTTGCTCATGTATGCTGGCCAATAGTTCATTTGCAAATTGACATTGAGGTGGTAGTCAGCATTCCAAGGTGGATTGTCTACAGCATTCCAGACTCCTTGTAGATTGGCAGGAAGGGCATCTGTCCGATCACGAGACGAGCTAATCAATAAATAACGTCCGTATTGGAAGAAGAGTTCTTCCAATTTTTGCCCTTTTTCTGGGTTATAGCTTTGAAGGGCCTCTTTTGTCGTTTGAGCAGTCTTGCTTCCACCTAGGTTTAGTTTAACGCGATTAAAGAGACTTTGATAATCCTTGATATGGTCCTTTTTAAGTGTCTCGTAGTCTTTGACCTTAGCGGCTTCTACAATGCCTTTAACCGTTTTTTCGAGGTCAATGTCCTTTCGATAATTGGTTTTTGGATTTTGAGCAAAGTTAGTTTTGGCGCTGAGATAGAGGGTCGCATAGCTTGCACCTGTAACGGTTAGAGTCTCATTCTGAACAGTGACTTTTCCGTCCGTTTTAATTCCTAGATAGGATGCAAATTTGAGGCCGTTATCTTTGACAGTCCCTTTTAGAAGGATTCCATTTTCATCTGTAGTGACATGACCGTTCTTATAGTTGGAATATTCCCAAGAGTAGTTGCCGTTAGCAAGCAAGTCTTCTGTCAAGCTGTTCCAAAGGGTAAAGTCAAGCGTCTTATTTCCTTTTTTAGTCAAGTGGGTCACGGTGACATCATCAGGATAGCTGGAGAAGGTTTCGCGTTTGAAGGTAGTCCCATCTTGGGTATAAGAAGTGGTCGTAGTGGCTTCTGTGATGTCCAAACCGCGGTGATAGTCTGTTACAGTATCAAGCCCTTTCTTCTGGTTATTAAAGACCATGAAGATATCCCCAAAGGCTAGGTAACGTCCATACTGGGCGTTGTTTGGTCCAACTAGATTTTGTTCAGCTAGTTGTTTGGCTTTTTGGCGGTCTCCATCTTCGAGAGCTTTACGAATCTCTGCCAAGACCTTATAGCGATCCTTGTAGTTCCCTCCGTTATAATCGGTGCTATCAGGTTGGGGACCTCCTGACCAGAGGGTCTTTTCGTTATACTGGATTCTTTCTTCGCCAATCAGTCCAAAGATCTTGGCTCCCATTTCTCCATTCCCAACAGGGAGGGCTTGTTTTTCCCATCCATCGTAGGAAGGAGCTGTTGGCTGATCGTAGTTGAGTTGATAGTTTTCTTGCTTTGTCACAGGCTGATCTGCTTTTTCAGGTTCCTTATGTTCTTTAGCTTCTACAATGGCTTCTTCACTAGCTTGACTATTTATTGTCTGAGTCTCTTCGGCTAGCTTGCTTTCGGAAACTACTGGACTTTCTGCTAGAGACGGATTTGTAGTTTCAGTAATTTCAGCTGCTTTGGGTTCACTATCAGGCTTAGTGATAGCTTCGACAGAGGTTGGTTCAGTTTGCTTGACCTCCACACTGTCTGCGGCTACAGTGTGGTTGACTAGAAAAACAGCCCCCAGCAAAACAGAAGCAGTCCCAACCGTCAGTTTTCGGATGCTATAGCGACAGGATTTCTCCAAAAATCTTTTGTCCATAGAAATCTCCTTTAATTTTTGGAACCGTTTACATTTTGTAAAACAAGTCCGCTTATTTTGTTTCTATTTAAATCCTATTCTACTGATTACCTATTATTATGTCAAGAGATTTTTAGTGGAAAACATATTTGAGAATGCTTTTTCTTAAAATAGTAGAAGAAAGAGAGGAAAGGGTGGAATTATTCGTAATTTCATAGTTCAATCTGATTGTAAGACTAGCTTAGAATTGGCTTAACCCTCTCTTGAAAGCGTAAAACAAACTAGTCAGGAAAGTCACTTTATGGTATAATATAGAAGACTCAAAAAGAAACAGGAGAAAAAGAATGGATTTACTTTTAGCAATTATCTTGATTGTGTTAGCTTTTCTAGGAGGAGCTCTTGGAGGGATGTACTTGGTTCGTAAGCAAATCGAAAAAGAATTTGCGGACAACCCACGTTTGAACGCTGAGGCAGTTCGTGCTCTCTTGAGTGCAAATGGTCAAAAACCAAGCGAAGCCAAGGTACAACAAGTTTACCACCAAATCATCCGTCAACAAAAAGCAGCCCTTGCTAACAATAAAAAGAAAAAATAAATAGGAAAAGTCTGGGATGAAAGTTCCAGACTTCTCACTATGTTCAATAGTTCTCAAGGATAAGACTTTTTCCTTGCATTCTATTGATATTTGATTATGATTAAGAGAGAGGCAGTTGCCATTCTATCAAGCTGTCTGTCAGTTCGTTCAGGACAAGGAATCATGATGAACTATCAATCAGAAAAAAGACTAGAAAGAAGACTGTATGGATAATCGACCAATTGGTTTTTTGGATTCGGGTGTCGGGGGCTTGACCGTTGTACGTGAGCTCATGCGCCAGCTTCCCCATGAAGAAATCGTCTATATTGGAGATTCGGCACGGGCACCTTATGGTCCCCGTCCTGCTGAGCAAATTCGTGAATATACTTGGCAGTTGGTCAACTTTCTCTTGATCAAGGATGTCAAGATGATTGTCATTGCTTGTAATACTGCGACTGCGGTCGTCTGGGAAGAAATCAAGGCCCAACTAGATATTCCTGTCTTAGGCGTGATTTTGCCAGGAGCTTCGGCAGCTATCAAGTCCAGTCAAGGTGGGAAAATCGGAGTGATTGGAACACCCATGACGGTCCAATCAGACATCTACCGTCAAAAAATCCATGATCTGGATCCGGACTTACAGGTGGAGAGTTTGGCCTGTCCCAAGTTTGCTCCCTTGGTGGAGTCTGGTGCCCTGTCAACCAGTGTAACAAAGAAAGTGGTCTATGAAACCCTGCGCCCCTTGGTTGGAAAGGTGGATAGCCTGATTTTGGGTTGTACCCATTACCCACTCCTTCGCCCTATCATCCAAAATGTCATGGGGCCTAAGGTTCAGCTCATCGATAGTGGGGCAGAGTGTGTGCGGGATATCTCGGTTTTGCTTAACTATTTTGAAATCAATCGTAGCCGAGATGCGGGACCTCTTCAACATCGTTTTTACACAACAGCCAATAGCCAAAGTTTTGCCCAAATTGGAGCAGAATGGCTGGAAAAAGAAATTCATGTGGAGCATGTAACATTATGACAAACAAAATTTATGAATACAAGGACGACCAGGACTGGTATGTCGGTGTCTGGGATGTCTATGGAGGCATCTATAGCCTCATCAAAGATCCTCTCGAGCTTGATTTTATGGATTTGGCTCGGATTTTTCGTGACGAGGAAAAGGGCTTTCCGATTACAATAACGGTGATGCGCTGGTCTTCTAACTTCCGACTACTCTCCTTTATCGTTGAGATTTTAAATGCAGAAGCAGGCCGAAACTTGGAAGTCATCCAACGTCAGGGAGCCCTGCTCTTGGTTGAAAATGGCCAACTCTTGCATGTAGAATTGCCTAAAGAAGGTGTTGATGTAGAAGCCTTCTTTGAAACTAGTAAGGTTAGGGAAACCTTGTTGATTGCGACTCGTAACGAAGGCAAGACCAAGGAGTTCCGAGCTATCTTTGACAAGTTAGGCTACGACGTGGAAAATCTCAATGACTATCCAGATTTACCTGAAGTAGCTGAAACAGGTATGACCTTTGAAGAAAATGCCCGCCTGAAAGCAGAAACCATTTCAAAATTAACAGGCAAGATGGTTTTGGCAGATGACTCAGGTCTCAAAGTTGATGTCCTCGGTGGCTTGCCAGGTGTTTGGTCAGCGCGATTTGCAGGTGTGGGAGCTACTGACCGAGAAAACAATGCTAAACTCTTGCACGAATTGGCCATGGTCTTTGATCTCAAGGACCGTTCGGCTCAATTCCACACAACCCTAGTTGTAGCCAGTCCAAACAAGGAAAGCTTGGTTGTTGAAGCTGACTGGCCAGGTTATATCAACTTTGAACCCAAGGGTGAAAATGGTTTTGGTTATGATCCTCTTTTCCTTGTGGGAGAGACAGGTAAATCTTCAGCTGAATTAACTCTTGAAGAAAAAAATAGCCAATCTCACCGTGCCTTAGCCGTTAAGAAACTTTTGGAGGTATTTCCATCATGGCAAAGCAAACCATCATTGTAATGAGTGACTCCCATGGCGATAGCTTGATTGTGGAAGAAATCCGTGACCGCTATCTGGGTAAAGTCGATGCCATTTTTCACGATGGTGACTCAGAACTCCGTCCAGACTCTCCGCTCTGGGAGGGCATCCATGTCGTCAAAGGAAATATGGACTTTTATGCTGGCTACCCAGAACGTTTGGTAACTCAACTTGGTCCAACCAAGATCATCCAGACGCATGGACACTTGTTTGATATCAATTTCAACTTTCAAAAGTTGGACTACTGGGCTCAGGAAGAAGATGCCGATATCTGTCTCTATGGTCACTTGCATGTGCCAAATGCTTGGATGGAAGGCAAAACGCTCTTTTTAAATCCAGGCTCCATCAGCCAACCACGAGGAACCATCAGAGAATGCCTCTATGCCCGTGTGGAGATTGATGACAGCTATTTCAAAGTAGACTTTTTGACACGTGACCATGAGGTTTATCCAGGCTTGTCCAAGGAGTTTGCTCGATGATTGCCAAGGAATTTGAAGCATTTTTATTGGAGCAGGAAGAGACTTTTCTTACCCCTGCTGAGAATCTAGCAGCCTTGATTGATACCCATAATGCTGACCATGCGATTTTAGTGTTGAGCCAAATCACCTATACCCGTATCCCTGTTGTGACCTTTGACAAACGCTTTGTTGGAACCATTGGTCTGAGAGATATTTTGGCTTATCAAATGGAGCAAGGTTTGACGGATGAGCAGATGGCAACGACAGATATCGTCAATATGGCCAAGACAGATGTGGCAGTTGTCGCTCCAGATTATAACATCACAGAGGTCCTCCATAAACTGGTGGATGAACCCTTCTTGCCAGTGGTAGATGATGAAGGGATTTTCCAAGGAATCATCACGCGCAAGTCTATCCTCAAGGCTGTCAATGCCCTCTTGCATGACTTTAGTAAGGAATACGAGATTCGATGCAAATGAGAGATAGGATTTCAGCCTTTTTAGAGGGAAAGCAGGGTTTGTCTGCCAATTCCAAGCAGTCTTATAAGTATGATCTGGAGCAATTTTTAGATATTGTAGGTGAGCGGATATCTGAAACTAGTCTCAAGATTTACCAAGCACAGCTAGCCAATCTAAAAATCAGCGCCCAGAAGCGAAAACTTTCGGCCTGTAACCAATTTCTCTACTTTCTCTATCGAAAAGGAGAAGTGGACAGCTTTTACCGTCTGGAATTAGCCAAACAAGCTGAAAAGAAGACCGAAAAGCCAGAACTGTTAGACCTAGAGTCTTTTTGGCAGGAAAGTGACTATCCAGAGGGACGCTTGCTAGCGCTCTTAATCCTAGAAATGGGACTCTTGCCAAGCGAGATTTTATCCCTCAAGATTGCGGATATCAATCTTGATTTTCAGGTTTTGAGAATCAACAAGGCTTCCCAACAGAGGATTGTTACCATTCCCACGACCTTGATTCCAGAGCTAGAACCCTTGATGGGACAGACCTATCTCTTTGAAAGGGGAGGGAAAGCCTATTCTCGTCAGTGGGCCTTTCGTCAGCTGGAGTCTTTTGTCAAGGAGAAAGGTTTTCCAACCTTATCCGCTCAAGCCTTGCGGGAACAGTTCATTCTAAGACAAATAGAAAACAAGGTCGATTTGTACGAAATTGCAAAAAAACTAGGATTAAAAACAGTCCTGACCTTAGAAAAATATAGATAATGGATATTAAATTAAAAGATTTTGAAGGGCCCCTGGACCTGCTCTTGCACTTGGTTTCTAAGTACCAGATGGATATCTACGATGTGCCCATTACGGAAGTTATCGAACAGTATCTAGCCTATGTCTCAACCCTGCAGGCAATGCGTCTGGAAGTGACGGGCGAGTATATGGTCATGGCTAGTCAGCTGATGCTGATCAAGAGCCGCAAGCTCTTGCCAAAGGTAGCAGAAGTGACAGACTTGGAGGATGACCTAGAGCAGGACCTTCTCTCTCAAATCGAAGAATACCGCAAGTTCAAACTCCTGGGTGAGCACTTGGAGGCTAAGCACCAAGATCGAGCCCAGTACTATTCCAAAGCGCCAACAGAGTTGATTTACGAGGATGCGGAGCTTGTGCATGACAAGACGACCATTGACCTCTTTTTGGCTTTTTCAAATATCCTAGCCAAGAAAAAAGAGGAGTTCGCACAGAACCACACGACCATCCTGCGCGATGAGTATAAGATTGAGGACATGATGGTCATTGTAAAAGAGTCCTTGACTGGACGAGACCAGTTGCGTTTGCAGGATTTGTTCAAGGAAGCCCAGAATGTCCAAGAGGTCATTACCCTCTTTTTGGCAACCCTAGAGTTAATCAAAACCCAGGAACTGATCCTCGTTCAAGAGGAGAGTTTCGGAGATATCTATCTCATGGAAAAGAAGGAAGAAAGTCAAGAGGCACAAAGCTAGACTTGATAGAGAGGAAAGATGAGTACTTTAGCAGAAATAGAAGCGCTCTTGTTTGTAGCAGGTGAAGATGGGATTCGGGTCCGTCAGTTGGCTGAACTCCTCTCTCTACCACCGACAGGCATCCAACAGAGTTTAGAAAAATTAGCCCAGAAGTATGAAAAAGACCAAGAGTCGAGTCTGTCCCTGATCGAGACAGGTGGAGCATACAGATTGGTCACCAAGCCTCAATTTGCAGCGATTTTGAAGGAATACTCCAAGGCGCCCATCAACCAAAGTTTGTCTCGGGCTGCCCTTGAGACCTTGTCCATCATTGCCTATAAGCAGCCTATCACTCGGATAGAAATTGATGCTATCCGTGGGGTCAACTCGAGTGGAGCCTTGGCAAAGTTGCAGGCTTTTGACTTGATTAAGGAAGATGGGAAAAAAGAAGTTCTTGGGCGCCCCAATCTCTATGTGACTACGGATTATTTCCTAGATTACATGGGGATTAACCATTTAGAAGAATTACCAGTGATTGATGAGCTTGAGATTCAAGCCCAAGAAAGCCAATTATTTGGTGAAAGGATAGAAGAAGATGAGAATCAATAAGTATATTGCCCACGCAGGTGTGGCCAGTAGGAGAAAAGCAGAAGAGTTGATCAAGCAAGGCTTGGTAACCGTCAACGGACAGGTAGTACGTGAACTCGCAACCACCATCAAGTCTGGTGACAAGGTCGAAGTTGAAGGTCAGCCTATCTACAACGAAGAAAAGGTATACTATCTGCTTAATAAACCACGTGGAGTGATTTCCAGTGTGACAGACGACAAGGGACGCAAGACTGTTGTGGACCTCTTGCCCAATGTCAAAGAGCGCATCTACCCAGTTGGACGTTTGGACTGGGATACATCAGGTGTCTTGATTTTGACCAATGATGGTGATTTTACAGACGAGATGATTCACCCCCGTAATGAGATTGACAAGGTCTATGTCGCGCGTGTTAAAGGTGTGGCTAATAAGGACAATCTCCGTCCCTTGACTCGTGGTCTTGAGATTGATGGCAAGAAAACCAAGCCGGCTGTTTATGAAATTCTCAAAGTGGATCCAGTCAAAAACCGCTCAGTGGTACAGTTGACCATCCATGAAGGGCGTAATCATCAGGTTAAAAAGATGTTTGAAGCTGTCGGTCTCCAAGTGGATAAGTTGTCACGGACACGTTTTGGACACCTAGACTTGACAGGTCTTCGTCCGGGAGAATCCCGTCGCCTCAATAAAAAAGAAATCAGCCAACTACACACTATGGCTGTAACCAAGAAATAATGAAACGAATCTTAATAGCGCCAGTACGCTTTTACCAACGTTTTATCTCACCAGCCTTTCCGCCCTCTTGTCGCTTTGAGCCGACTTGTTCCAACTACATGATTCAGGCTATTGAAAAACATGGCTTCAAGGGTGTTTTGATGGGCTTGGCTCGGATTTTACGTTGTCATCCATGGTCGAAAACAGGCAAGGACCTTGTCCCAGACCACTTTTCTCTCAAACGAAATCAAGAAGAAAAATAACCCAACATCATTTGATGTTGGGTTTTCTTGCTTATTTCAAAGCTTTTTGAGCGTCTTCGATCATGAGTTTAGTTGATTCAAGTCCGCCTCCGCTTAGGTACCAGAGGTCTGGTGTTAGTTGGATGATTTTACCATTTTTAGCGGCAGGAGTTTCAGCGATAAGGGCATTTTCTAGGACGCCATCGTTGCTAGAGTTATCTCCACCGATGGCAAGGGTACGGTTGATGACAAAGAGAATGTCAGGATTGATTTCTTTGATACTTTCAAAGCTGACTTCCTGTCCGTGGCGTGAGTCCTCAAATTTAGTATCAGTTGGCTTGAATTTCAAGGTTTGATACAAGAAAGAGAAACGAGATTGGGCACCAAAGGCTGCCATTTTTCCTTCGTTAAGGAGGATGGCAAGGGCTTTTTTGTCAGAACTTTCATTTTTAGTAGCAACTTCTTGGATGCTCTTGTCTAGGTTGGCCAATTCTTCCTTGGCTTTCTGTGTACCTGTTTCGCCGAAGGCGCTTGCTAGGGATTCGATGTTGGTCTTGGTAGAAGTCCAGTAGTCGTCCTTACTTGCTTGGAAGAGAACGGTTGGCGCGATTTCTTTGAACTTGTCTACGAATTTTTGGGTACGTGGAGAAGCGATAATCAAATCCGGCTCAAGAGCAGCAATGGCTTCTAGGTCTGGCTCAACCATGGAACCTACATTGTTGACATTTCCTGCAAGATCTTTTAGGTAGGTCGGAGCAGTTTTTGTAGGCATTCCGACGATATTCTTTTCAAAACCTAAAGCGCGAATAGTATCCGCAGCACCGAGGTCAAAGGTCACAATCTTTTCAGGAACCTTTGAAAGTTTGACCTCATCTAGTGAACTTTTAATGGTTACCTCTGTTGGAGCAGAGCTACTTGTCTCTGTCTGGCTAGTGCTTGAGTTTGTATTTGTACTACATGCACCAAGTAGGAGCAAGAAGCTAGCCGCTAGGGCAGTGAGATAAAGTTTAAGGGATGTTTTCATGATTTCTCCTTTTTAAAATGTGATAACGATCTAGGGAGTCTCTGGGACTTATTGACCAAGAGACAGAGGTTTCTCTAACATGATTTCTGCTTGTCTAGCTATAGATACAGATCTTTTTGCCATTGATATCAGCCAGCGTGATGGGAATCTCATAAAGTTGGCTGAGCAGGTCAGCCTGCATGATTTGAGCAGTCGTTCCTTTACAAAAGACTTGACCGTCCTTGAAGGCAACAATTTCATCCGCATACTGGCTGGCCATGTTGATATCGTGGAGAACGATGATAATGGTCTTCCCTAGTTCCTCCACCAGTCGCCGAAGAATCTGCATCATGCTGACGCTTTGCTTGATATCGAGGTTGTTGAGCGGTTCGTCCAGCAAGATAAAGTCTGTATCCTGGGCTAGTACCATAGCGATAAAGACACGTTGAAGCTGTCCGCCAGACAGACTATCGATGTAGCGATCTTTTAAGTTTGTCAGTTCCAGATAGTCCAGGGTTTCTCGGATTTTTTCCCAGTCTTCTGCCTTCAGTCGACTACGGCTGTAGGGAAAACGTCCAAAACTGACCAGTTCTTCTACAGTCAATTTGGCTTGGTAATTGATTTTCTGCTTTAGGATGGTCAGTTCTTTGGCTAGTTCTTGCGAATTCCAACTCTCGATTTCACGACCTTTGATACTGAGGATTCCTTGATCCTTCTTGGTCAGTCTGCTCATGATGGAGAGGAGAGTTGATTTCCCAGCACCATTTGGACCAATGAAGGCTGTCAGTTTCTGAGGACTGACTTCAAGCGAAATGTCTTGCAAAATATCCTGTTTTTGAATGGATTTGTCAATGTTTTCCAGTTTCACCGACGGGCCCTCCTGTAAAGTAAGATAAAGAATAAGAGACCACCCACACTCTCGATGATCATGCTGATGCGAATTTCCAGCGCAAAGACTCGTTCGATGAGGGCTTGCCCCAAGGTCAAACTAATAAATCCAATCAGAATGGCTACGATAAAGAGCAACTTGTGCCGATAATCTTTGACGATTAGGTAGGTAAGATTGGCCAGCATAAAGCCGAAGAAGGCCATAGGCCCTACCAAGGCAGTGGCTGTTGAGGTCAAAAGCACGATACCCCAGAGGAGTTCTCTCTGTTCTTTTTCAACATCGAGTCCCAGTATCTGAGCCGTTTCTCTTTGCAGGTGCAAGACATCCAGAACGACTGCTTTTCGAAAGAAAAAGATTGTCAAGGCAAGGATGATCAGAGAACTGATGGCTAGGATGGAAGTGTTGAGATGCTGAAAGGAGGCAAAGAGATTGTTCTGCAGTTTATCGTATTCATTTGGATCCATCAGAACTTGTAGGAAGGTACTGATATTTCGAAAGAGACTTCCGAGTGCTAGACAGATTAGCAGAATGAAGACCAGATCTTGCTTCATCAGCGTCTTCAAGTAGCCTTGTAAGGCGAGAAAGAAGAGGGATTGAAGCAGAAGCAAGATTAGAAATTCTAAGACAGGCGACTTCCCAAGCTGTAGAAATTTGCTTTCAAATATCAGTAGCAGGGTCTGTAGCAGGACATAGAAGGATTCGATTCCCAAAATACTTGGCGTCAGAAAGCGATTTTCCGTCAGGGTTTGAAAACTAATGGTCGAAATCCCTGTCGCGATGGCTACCAAGAGATAAACGATGATTTTTTGGGAACGCAGCTTCCAGGCAAAGGCAGACAGGTTAGTGATGGGCCAAAAGTAGAGAAGACAAGCTCCGATGGCCAGAATAATGAGGAGGCAAAAGAGCTTGGTATGTTTGCTTTTAAACTGCATCTTTTTGTCCCCCTCTCCATAGAAGTAGGATAAAGACGAGGCTACCGATGATTCCTAGCAAGAGGCTGACAGACAGCTCATAGGGCCGAATCAAGACTCGAGAGAGGATGTCGCAGGCCAGAACCAGATTGGCACCGACCAGAGCGACGATGAGTTTGGTTTGACTCAGATTATCTCCATAGCGCTTGCGGACAAGATTGGGAACGATGACCCCGAGAAATGGCAAGGCACCCACGGTAATCATAGTGACGCTTGTCGTTAGTGCCACCAGAAAGAGGGCCAGTTTTTCAAGTAGGGAGTAGGAAATTCCCAAACTTTCGCTAGCTTCTTTTCCTAGATTCATGATGGTAAAGGTTTGGGACAATTTCCAAACGGCAATCAAGATAATGAGGCCTAAGAAGAGCCACTCATACTGATGGGTCTGAATCATGGAGAAGGAGCCCTGGGTCCAAGCCGTCATACTCTGAACCAGATTGAAACGATAGGCTATAACTTCTGTGACAGAACCGATAATCCCGCTATAAATGATCCCAATCAGAGGCAACATCCACCTTTCCTTTATAGAAAAAATAGTCATAAAGGCCAGGAAGAAGAGGGTAAATAAAATGGATGATCCAAAAGCAAAGAGCATCTTTTGGGTCAGACTCGCAGACGGAAAGACAAAGAGGCTTAACACCATTCCCAGTTTAGCGGCTTCTGTCGTTCCGACTGTGCTTGGAGCAGCAAACTGATTTTGAGTGATGGTCTGCATGAGGAGTCCTGCCATGCTCATACTTGATGCTGCAAGGAGAATACTGATGGTTCTTGGAAGACGCGACTCTTGAAAGAGAAGCCAGGTCTGTTGGTCAAAAGCAAAGAATTTTTCCCAAGAAAAATCACTGGTTCCAATGGTAATGGAGAGAAAGACTAGGAGTAGAAGTAAGCCTGTTAAAATATGAGAGAGTTTCATACCCCGTCCTTTCGTGTGGATTTGGTATCGAAAGATACCTGCGGATATAAATGTAACACGATTTTTTAATCTGTCAATAAATTTTCTGACAATTTAATGTAAAAAGAAAGAAAAATTCCTGAAATAAGTGCTAGTTCCCTCTTTTATAGAATAAACTAGTAAAAACCAATCCACCTTCCCACTATCCTTCTCCTATAAAAAGTGGTAAAATGGAGGACAGAAAGAAGGAACTGATATGACAACATTATTTTCAAAAATCAAAGAAGTAACAGAACTTGCTGCGATCTCAGGTCATGAAGCGCCTGTCCGTGCCTATCTCCGTGAAAAGTTGACTCCGCATGTGGATGAAGTTGTGACAGATGGCTTGGGCGGTATTTTCGGGATTAAACATTCAGAAGCTACCGATGCGCCCCGTGTTTTAGTCGCTTCTCATATGGACGAAGTTGGCTTTATGGTCAGCGAGATTAAGCCAGATGGAACCTTCCGTGTCGTTGAAATCGGTGGTTGGAACCCCATGGTGGTTAGTAGCCAACGCTTTAAACTCTTTACTCGTGATGGTCGTGAAATTCCCGTGATCTCAGGTTCTGTACCGCCACATTTGACTCGTGGAACAGGTGGACCAACCATGCCAGCTATTGCAGATATCGTCTTTGATGGTGGTTTTGCAGATAAGGCTGAAGCAGAAAGTTTTGGCATCCGTCCTGGAGACACTATCGTTCCAGATAGTAGTGCAATCTTGACAGCCAATGAGAAAAATATCATATCCAAAGCTTGGGACAATCGCTACGGTGTTCTCATGGTGAGCGAGTTGGCAGAAGCCTTGTCAGGTCAAAAACTCGGCAATGAACTCTATCTGGGTTCTAACGTCCAAGAAGAAGTGGGTCTCCGTGGTGCCCATACTTCCACAACCAAGTTTGACCCAGAAGTCTTTCTGGCAGTTGATTGTTCGCCTGCTGGTGATGTTTATGGAGGTCAAGGCAAGATTGGGGATGGAACCTTGATTCGTTTCTACGATCCAGGTCACTTGCTTCTCCCAGGAATGAAGGATTTCCTTTTGACAACGGCTGAAGAAGCTGGTATCAAGTACCAATACTACTGTGGTAAAGGCGGAACGGACGCTGGCGCAGCCCATCTGAAAAATGGAGGTGTTCCATCTACAACTATCGGTGTCTGTGCTCGTTATATCCATTCTCACCAAACTCTCTACGCGATGGATGACTTCCTAGAAGCTCAAGCCTTCTTGCAAGCCTTGGTGAAAAAATTGGATCGTTCAACGGTTGATTTGATTAAAAATTATTAAACATAAGGGAGGTTGCTCGGGATGGCAGAACCAAATCTAGAAAGCTTAATAAAAGACCTCTACAACCATGCTCGTCAGGGCTTGAGTGATGAGTTAGTCGCTGCTCTCCTAGAGACTGCTAAAAAACTGCCTACTACAAATGAGCAATTGCTGGCAGTCCGTCTCTCAGGCTTGGTCAATCTTGAACTGTTCAGAAATCCCAAACACCCAGCACCTGAATTGATCAACTTGGCTCGCTTTATCAAAAGAGAAGAAGCCAAGTACAGAGGAACCGCGATTTCTGCTATTATGTTTGGTGAACTCTTTAAAATGCTTTGATTCCATTGTGAATCAAAGCATTTTTTATATGTCAGAAAAGCCATTCTTGATTAAGAGACGAAAAAACCACCTAAGTCAAGGTGGCTTCTTACTTATTAAATCTGTTCGGCGATGACCTTTTCAGCTAGGTTCATAGCATGGTCAGACACACGAGTGTAGTGGGAAATGATGTCGATAAAGTTGACCCCGGCTTGTGTTGAACACTCACCTTTATTGAGGCGTTTGATATGGGTCTTTCTGAGAATGCGTTCCATATTGTTAATCTCTTTATGGCGCTCAATCAGGCTTTGAGCCTTTTCAATGTCATTGTTTTCGACACTATCAAGGGCATCTTTGATAAACTCAGTAGTTTTTTGATAGATATCAGCTAATTCCTCTAGAGCAGCTTCAGAAAAATGAACATCTTTGCGTTGGAGATAGTCTGTTAGGTTAAGCAAACCTTCTGCGTGGTCCCCAATCCGTTCCAAATCACGAGATGAATCCAGAATGTTAGTCAAGACTTCACTTTCCTTTTGACTCAAGGATTCGCTTGAGAGTCTGATGAGGTAACGAGTGAGTTTTTCATCGATGGTATTGATGGCCTCCTCTGTTTTGTGTCCTTTTTCAGCTACCTTTTCATCCAAACTGATGATATAATTATAAGAAAGGTCAAAAGCTTTAGCTGCATAGTTCCCTAAGTGCAAGAGTTCTTTTTTTGCATTTCCTAGTGCGATAGAAGGAGATTGCTGGATAAGTTGTTCGTCGAGATAAAGAGGCTCGTACTTGACAACCTCATCTTCCCCAGGGATGAGCTTGGTTACAAAGTAAGCCAAGGCACCGATGAATGGAAATTGTACAACAGTATTACTTACGTTAAAGGCACCGTGAGAGAAGGCAATAGTCATCTCAGGTGAGAGGTGAAGGAGTGCCTGGAAGTACTCGATCATGGACGTAAATGGGCCTAATAAGATTAAGCAAAGAATAGTTCCTAGAACGTTAAAGGTAACGTGGGTTGCTGCAACGCGCTTTGCAGAGACATTGGCTCCAGCTGCGGCAATAATAACGGTTAAGGTTGTCCCGATATTATCCCCGAAGAGAACTGGTAGTGAACCTTTAAGATCAAGGAAGCCACCTGCATAGAGACCTTGTAGAATCCCGATTGTCGCAGAAGAAGCTTGGATGAGGACGGTAATCACTGCACCGGCTACCACTCCTAAAATAGGATTTTGTCCTAAGGTTACCATGTATTCCTTGAATTGTGGTAAATCTTTAAGTGGGCTCATACCGGCACTGATGAGGTTGAGGGCGTAGAAGATTCCCCCTACACCAAACAGGATGCGTCCGATATTGTTTGCTGTTCTGTTTTTTGTAAAGAATAGGAACATGGTTCCAAGGAAAATCAAGGGCAAAGCGTATTCACCCAGTTTGAAACCGATGATAAAGGAAGTAACGGTGGTTCCAATATTGGCTCCCATGATAATTCCGATAGCCTGTCTAAGAGTTAGAAGACTAGCGCTGACCAGCCCAACCGTGATAACTGTAACCCCTGTACTTGACTGAATCAGGGCAGTCACGACAATCCCGACTAGAACACCTAAAAAGGGGTTGCTGGTGTACTTGTCAATGTAAAAACGAAGGCGATCTCCAGCAGCTTGTTGCAAACCGTCTCCCATGGTCTTAATACTGTATAAAAACAGTCCTAGACCTCCTAAAAAGTGAAATAAAATTTCCTGCCAATTAATGGACATTTCTTTTTCCTCCGAAAAATAATAACGGAATTTCTCCTATTCTATTTTAAAGGATAAAAGTAAATCTCACAAGTGTTTTCTTAATCTTTTAGTAAGAAATTGCTAACTTTTTTAAATTTCTTCCTTAAATAGAGTTCTTACCTTAAGTATAAATGTCTGCAAGGATTCTATCCAAATTTAACTGTTTTTTATCCTAGTTATAGTTTTTGTGTCAAATAGATTGACATCGCTTTCATATAAGATAGAATGAAGATAATCCTGTTCTGATGGTATGCCATGAGAACAGTTGCTTTTTATCTAAAAAAGTAAAGCGCTTACTTTATGTTTTATTAGGAGGATAAGATGAAAGATCTATTTTTTGAAAAACGTTGCCGTTACAGTATTCGTAAGCTATCAATCGGAGCTTGTTCCTTGATGATTGGTTCAGCTCTATTTGCGAGCCCGGCTCTTGCAGAACAGGTCGCTGTCCCTGAGGCAGTCGCAAATACGAGCGCCCAAGCTACAAGCGCTAGTGAAACAGCGAGTCCATATACTGCTGCTCTCGAAAAACAATTAGAGGAAACTGAAAACAAGGTAGCTGAGCAACCCATTTCAGAAAACACTCCAGCAATAGCTGATTTGGTCAATGAAAAAGAAGAGGCAAAGCCAGCTTCGACAGATAAAGCTGAAAAACCTACTCAACCAACTGATAAAGAAGAAGCCAAACCGGAGGAAGTTCCTCAGGTGGTTGACAATAAAACAGACAAACCAAGTTTAGCAGACGTTCCTAAAAATGAAGAAAAGAGTCTCCGACCAAAAGAAATCAAATTTGATACTTGGGAAGATTTGTTAAAATGGGAACCGGGTACGCGTGAGGATGATCCTATTAACCGTTCCTCAGTTGAACTCGCCAAGCGCCATAGAGGTCAGTTAGTTAACGAAAAAGCAAGCAGAAGAGCTAAAGTTCAGGCGCTAGCAAATACCAACTCAAAGGCTAAAGACCACGCTTCTGTTGGTGGAGAAGAATTCAAGGCCTACGCCTTTGATTACTGGCAATACTTGGATTCAATGGTCTTCTGGGAAGGCCTAGTCCCAACTCCAGACGTCATTGATGCCGGGCACCGCAACGGAGTTCCCGTTTATGGAACACTTTTCTTCAACTGGTCAAACAGCATTGCCGACCAAGAGAAGTTTGCTGAGGCTTTGAAGCAAGATGAGGATGGCAGCTTTCCAATTGCACGAAAACTCGTCGATCTCGCTAAATACTATGGCTTTGATGGCTATTTCATCAACCAAGAAACAACGGGGGAATTGGTAGCACCTCTTGGTGAAAAGATGCGCCAGTTCATGCTCTATACAAAAGAATACGCGGCTAAAGTCAACCACCCAATCAAGTATGCTTGGTATGATGCCATGACCTACAAATATGGCCGTTACCACGAAGATGGTCTAGGTGATTACAACTACCAGTTCATGCAAAAAGAAGGTGACAAAGTCCCTGCAGATCAATTTTTTGCCAATTTCAACTGGAACAAGGAAAAGAATGACCACTCCGTAGAGATGGCAAAATGGCTAGAGCGTAGCCAATATGATGTCTTTGCAGGCTTGGAATTGCAACAAGGTGGTTCTTATAAGACCAAGGTCAAATGGGATGCTCTATTAGATGAAAAAGGCAAGTTGCGTTTGTCACTTGGACTTTTTGCGCCGGATACGATTACCAGTCTAGGAAAAACAGGTGAAGATTACCACAAGAACGAGGACATCTTCTTCACAGGCTACCAAGGAGATCCAACGGCTCAAAAACCAGGTGATAAAGAGTGGTATGGAATTGCCAATTTAGTTGCGGATCGCACTCCAGCAGTAGGTCGGACCTTCACTACCTCTTTTAATACAGGTCATGGTAGAAAGTGGTTTGTAGACGGTAAAGTTTCTAAGGATTCTGAGTGGAACTATCGTTCGGTTTCAGGTGTCTTGCCAACATGGCGCTGGTGGCAGACTTCGACAGGGGAAAAACTCCATGCAGAATATGACTTTACAGATGCATATAATGGTGGGAACTCCCTTAAATTCTCAGGTGATGTAGCTGGTAAGACGGACCAGGATGTGAATTTGTATTCTACTAAACTAGAAGTAACGGAGAAAACCAAACTCCGTGTTGCCCACAAGGGAGGAAAAGGCTCTAAAGTTTATATGGCCTTCTCTACGACTCCAGACTACAAATTTGAGGATGCAGCTGCATGGAAAGAACTGACTCTCTCTGATGACTGGAAGAATGAAGAATTTGACCTCAGCTCACTAGCAGGTAAAACCATCTATGCAGTCAAACTCTTCTTCGAGCATGAAGGAGCTGTAAAAGATTATCAGTTTAACCTAGGACAATTAACAATTTCAGACAGTCACCAAGCACCGCAAGCGCCTACAGGTCTCTCTGTGGTGAAGCAATCTCTTAAGAATGCCCAAGAAGCTGAAGCAGTGGTTCAATTTTCGGGTAACCAAGATGCAGATTTCTATGAAGTCTACGAAAAAGATGGAGATAACTGGCGTTTGTTGACAGGATCATCTGCTTCAACCATCTACTTGCCAAAAGTTAGCCGTTCTGCTAATGCGACTGGTACGACTCAAGAATTGAAGGTCGTTGCAGTTGGTAAAAATGGCCTTCGTTCCGAAGCTGCGACGGCATCCTTTAACTGGGGGATGACAGTTCAGGATACGACTCTTCCAAGACCTTTAGCTGAAAATATCGTTCCAGGTGCAAAGGTTATTGGTAGCACTTTCCCAAATACTGAAGGTGGAGAAGGTATTGAAGGTATGTTGAACGGTACGATTACAAGTCTGTCAGACAAGTGGTCTTCAGGACAATTGAGCGGTAGTGTGGATATTCGCTTGACCAAGCCACGTACCGTTGTTAGATGGGTCATGGATCATGCGGGAGCTGGTGGAGAATCCGTAAACGACGGTTTGATGAACACCAAGGACTTTGATCTTTACTACAAGGATACAGATGGCGAGTGGAAACTAGCTAAGGAAGTCCGTGGCAATAAAGCGCACGTGACGGATATCACTCTTGATAAACCAATCACCGCCCAAGACTGGCGTTTGCATGTCATTACATCTGATAACGGAACACCTTGGAAAGCCATTCGTATCTACAACTGGAAGATGTACGAAACCTTGGACACAGAAAGTCAAAATATTCCAATGGCTAAGGTAGCTGCTCGTTCACTTGGAAACCATCAAGTTCAACTTGGTTTCTCTGATGTTCCAGCGGGTGCAACTATCACCGTTTACGACAAGGCAGATTCACAAACACCAATTGCAACCTTGAAGTCTGAAACTGGAGGCGACTTGGCAACAGCACCATTGGGCTTTGACAAGCAACCAACTCTCCTCTACTATCGTACCCAACTACCTGGCAAAGAAATCAGTAACACCTTGGCAGTAGCAATTCCGCAGGATGAGAGAAAAATTGCTGCAGTTAGCCTTGAAAAAGGACCTAAGAAGATAGTTTACAAAGAGGGAGAAAAACTTGACCTTAGAGGTGGGACTCTCCGTGTTCAATACGAAGGGGGACAAGCCGATGAGCTGATCAACCTTACTCACTCAGGTGTGACAGTATCTGGCTACAACGCTCATCAAAAAGGGGAACAAAAGCTCACAGTTAGCTATCTTGGACTTCCAGTAAGCGGTGACTTGAAGGTACAAGTGACTGGTCAAGATGAAGGAAAACCAAAGGAAGTAGCAGGTCTGTACATTACTCAGAAACCGAAAACGGACTATCTAGTAGGAGAGCAACTGGATCTTGCAGAAGGGCGCTTCGGCGTTCTCTATGATGATGAGACAGAAGAAAGCCATGCCTTCACAGATCAAGGTGTTGAAATTACGGGCTACGATGCTCAAAAGACTGGTCGTCAGACCTTGACCCTTCATTACAAGGGACACACAGCTGAGTTCGATGTCTTGGTTTCTCCAAAGACTGCAGTCAATGATGAGTACCTCAAACAAGAAATCACTGCTGCCCAAGGTCGCCAGTCAACCCTTGCCTACACCTTCTCAAGTGAGGACAAACAAGCAACACTAGTAGAGAAGCTCACTGCAGCGAAAGCAGTAGCAGAAAACCACAATGCTAGCCAAGAAGAAGTCAACCGGGCTTTGAATGAGTTGAAACAAGCAGGAGCAGACCTGGATGGAAATCAACGTTATCAAACTGCTAGAGAAGAATTGGAAGGCTTGTTGACAAAAGTTCGTGAAAAAGATTCTCAAGCTGAGTTGATTGCCCAAGCAGAAGCTTTGTTATCTTCACAAACGCCAACTCCTCAAGCGTTTGCGGAAATGAAAGAAAAGCTGAATAAGAAACTAGCTCCTGCAGAAGAAAGTCACCACGTTGGTAGCATGGATCCAAATGAAGTAGCTCCAACAGTTGAAGTCCTCCCTGAACTAGTTGTTGAAACTGAAACAACAGCCTATGAACACCAGGAGCGACCAAACGCCGAGCTTCTCAAAGGACAACGCCAGCTAGTTCAAGCTGGAGTTGAAGGTCAAGTTCGTCGCTTTGTAGAAGTAGATATCCAAGGTAAACGCACTCTTCGTTCGACTGAGGTAGTCAAGGAAGCAATCCCAGAAATCACCGAAGTTGGTACAAAAGTTCTATCAAGCAACCAACCAGCTGAAGGTGTGAAAGATTTAGTTCTCGAGAAACCAACTCTTGAAATTGAAGAAAAACCACTTGCCTTCGAACGTCAAGAACGACTAAATTCAGCTATCCTCAAAGGCCAGCGCCGTGTTGTGCAAGCAGGAGTTGAAGGCCAAGTTCGTCGCTTTGTAGAAGTTGATGCTCAGGGCAAACACACCCTTCATTCGACTGAGGTTCTCAAGGAAGCTCTTCCAGAAATTGTTGAAGTAGGAACGAAAGAGGAGCAAGTCTCACAAACAAGGGACCAAGCTCTTTCAGTAGCACCAGCAAAAGTTGAAGAAACAAGCAAAGAGCTTCCAAATACGGGAGCGACAAAAGATGCTAGTCTAGTAGCGCTGGGACTCCTCGGAGTAATGAGTGGCTACGGCTTGCTTGCTGGAAAGAAGAGAGAAGACTAATCAGATTTACGAATCTTGGATTTTCTCATAAAAATAAAAAACAAGGTTTGACTGTAGATTAGTCAGACCTTGTTTTTAGTTTTGAAATTGAAGAGTAAATTTGAAGCTAGATTTTTGTTATTCAATTCCTTGGATAAATTTTTGGAAACGATAGGTGTCGAAATAAATATTGGATGCAACTAATTTATCAAATTCATCGAATTTCAGAAATTCTGCGACATCCAGTTCTAGTTCTTTTCCTTGAGGAGAATGTAGACGGTAGCGATTTAAAGCTGAGACTGTTCGACCATCAACAAGTAATTGCTTCACTTCAAGATGCTGGCTCAAAGCATAGAATTGGCCTGCGCCTTGCAAATAAACATCACGTCCTTGTCGAATTTTTATACTATCGCACATGCCATAGTCAAAGTTTTCAGCTACGAAACCTTCCCAGCCTCCCTCATTTACTGCCGTAAAATAGCTTTCTGCAAGTGTTTTTGTATCCATTTGGAACCTCCTGTAAAATAATTGGGCTATGATGAATATCACGAAATATTTTGCCCACTTAAGAGTATACAAAAGGAAATATGACTACAGGTTGTCATATTGCTGAAGATTTTTTTTGAGAGTACTGACCAGTAGAGTTTGTAAGTGATTTGGAGATACGACCTTTACTTGATAACCAAAGCTTAATAGTAAATCAAAAAACGAAGGAGTTAAAGTTCTAAATGCCTGAACTTTTATTATTTCATCCTCGACTCTGATTTCTTCTCTTTGCCCCTCCACTTTATTTTTGGGCGGATTTAAAAAAAACTCTAACTTTTCTTGAGATAAACGTGGATAATCGAATGATTTATCTTTTATCTCCACTGATTCTAGTTCTCGAATTCGAGTTAATTTAAAAATACGAAAATCTAATTTTTCTAAGCAGTAACCGATAACATACCAAGCATTCAGTTTATAGATCAATCTGTATGGGATAATGGTTCGCTGACTTTTTTCTTGTTTTTTCGAATAGTAAGAAAAAGAAATCATCTGTTCAGTTTGTATCGCTTCCTCAATTTCTAGTAAATAATTTGTATTAAGAGTCCAGGAACTGAGATCAAAGTAAAAAGGACTGTTTGCTCTTGTAATTTCTTGAGAAGACAGCTTGTGTTCGATACTGTCAAGACTTGAATGACCAACGATTTTACTAACATTTTGGCTCATATTAATGATAAACTGTCTCTCTTCCTCAGTGAAAAAGTTCCTGTCTATCTTATAGTCGCTTGGTATATAGAAACCTCCCTTATCTCCGCGTTCTGAATAGATTGGGATCCCCGCTAAACTGAGTGTATCCATGTCTCTATATACAGTTCGAGTAGATATTTCAAACCTATCTGCAATCTCTTTAGCTATTATTCTCTTCTTATTTAAAAGAGACAGTAAAATATAGATTAGTCTTTCTAATTTCATCGTAGCAATTCCCCTTCTTTTAATTTCAAATAGCACAAACTGAAGAAACTATTTTAGTTATATTGTATAATAAGAAACCTAGCAATTCAAAAAGAAGGACTGTAGAGTTTAGAATATTAAGGATTAAAATCTTAGAAAAAGGATAGTATAGAAATAATTAGGCAGATCAATCAAGAATTTGCCTAAATTATTCCAACCGAATTATGTGAAGATTACTATTTCCCGCACTGCAATCCTAGGTTTTTAGGTTAATAAATAGAAGAAAGAACTCGAAAAGTTTAGGGTTTTGCTATCTCTTTTGTTGATTTTGTGATATAATTAACACGTATAAAAAAAGAAGGAGTCATATCTAATGGCAAAATTGACTGTTAAAGACGTTGACTTGAAAGGGAAAAAAGTTCTCGTTCGTGTTGACTTCAACGTACCTGTTAAAGATGGCGTGATTACCAATGACAACCGTATCACTGCAGCTCTTCCAACTATCAAGTACATCCTTGAACAAGGTGGACGTGCAATCCTCTTCTCTCACCTTGGACGTGTAAAAGAAGAAGCAGACAAAGAAGGTAAATCACTTGCTCCTGTAGCTGCTGACTTGGCTGCTAAATTGGGACAAGAAGTTAAATTTATCCCAGGTGTTACACGTGGTGCTGAATTGGAAGCCGCTGTTAACGCTCTTGAAGATGGACAAGTTCTCTTGGTTGAAAACACTCGTTTCGAAGATGTTGATGGCAAGAAAGAATCTAAAAATGATCCTGAACTTGGTAAATACTGGGCATCACTTGGAGATGGCATCTTCGTAAACGATGCATTCGGTACAGCTCACCGTGCACACGCATCTAACGTTGGTATCTCAGCAAACGTTGAAAAAGCAGTTGCTGGATTCCTTCTTGAAAATGAAATTGCCTACATCCAAGAAGCAGTTGAAGCTCCAGAACGTCCATTCGTGGCTATCCTTGGTGGTTCAAAAGTTTCAGACAAGATCGGTGTTATCGAAAACTTGCTTGAAAAAGCTGATAAAGTTCTTATCGGTGGTGGGATGACTTACACATTCTACAAAGCTCAAGGTATCGAAATCGGTAACTCACTTGTAGAAGAAGACAAATTGGATGTCGCTAAAGCTCTTCTTGAAAAAGCAAACGGCAAATTGATCTTGCCAGTTGACTCAAAAGAAGCAAACGCATTTGCTGACTACACTGAAGTACGTGATACTGAAGGTGAAGCAGTAGATCCAGGCTTCCTTGGTTTGGACATCGGTCCTAAATCTATCGCTAAGTTTGACGAAGCCTTGACGGGTGCCAAAACAGTTGTATGGAACGGACCTATGGGTGTGTTTGAAAACCCTGACTTCCAAGCTGGTACAATCGGTGTGATGGACGCTATCGTGAAACAACCAGGCGTGAAATCAATCATCGGTGGTGGTGACTCAGCTGCCGCAGCTATCAACCTTGGTCGCGCAGACAAGTTCTCATGGATCTCTACAGGTGGTGGAGCGTCAATGGAACTTCTTGAAGGTAAAGTTCTTCCAGGATTGGCTGCGCTTACAGAAAAATAAGTTTTCTTAAATGAAACGATGAAAAGAGGAACTCTGTTTCCTCTTTTTTATAGTCTAAATTAAAAACGCTTCCGATTGATTTTGGCTCATAAAATCAACTAAATTATGATAAAATGGAAATAGAAAGTTGAGATTATGAGTTATTTTAAAAAATATAAATTTGATAAGTCACAGTTCAAGCTTGGTCTACGAACCTTTAAAACCGGAATTGCTGTTTTTCTAGTTCTCTTAATCTTTGGTTTTTTTGGCTGGAAGGGACTGCAAATCGGGGCTTTGACAGCGGTCTTCAGTCTACGAGAAAGTTTTGATAAGAGCGTCCATTTTGGAACTTCGCGTATCTTAGGAAATAGCATCGGAGGTTTTTATGCTCTTGTCTTTTTCCTCTTAAATACCTTATTTCAAGAAGCTTTTTGGGTAACCTTGCTGATTGTGCCAATTTGCACCATGTTAACCATTATGACAAATGTTGCTATGAACAACAAGGCAGGAGTTATTGGTGGTGTAGCAGCTATGTTGATCATTACCTTATCAATACCGAGCGGAGAAACATTTTTGTACGTGTTTGCGCGTGTATTTGAAACATTTATGGGAGTTTTTGTCGCAATCCTTGTAAATTATGATATTGAGCAACTGAAACTCTTTTGGGAGAAAAAAAGAAAATAATGTTACATTTTGTGACATTATTCGTTGACGTATGTCTTTTTTTAGACTATAATAGACAGGAAGAAGGAAATTGTAAATGAAGGAAAGAGAATTTCGCCGAAATATGGCTGTTTTTCCTATCGGCAGTGTTATGAAATTGACCGATCTCTCGGCGCGTCAGATTCGTTATTATGAAGATCAAGAGTTGATAAAGCCTGATCGAAACGAAGGGAACCGTCGCATGTATTCTTTGAATGATATGGATCGTCTACTTGAAATCAAAGATTATATCTCTGAAGGTCATAATATTGCTGCGATTAAGAAAAAATATGCTGAACGCGAGGCGAAGTCCAAAAAAGCCGTGAGTCAGACGGAAGTGCGTCGTGCACTTCACAATGAACTCCTCCAGCAGGGGCGCTTTGCTTCAGTACGGTCACCCTTTGGTCGCGGTTAGGCAACCGCAAGTAGTCATATATTAAGGAGAAAACCCATGCCAATCACAGCTGCAGATATTCGTCGTGAAGTCAAGGAAAAAAATGTTACCTTTATCCGTCTCATGTTTTCAGATATTCTGGGAACCATGAAAAACGTCGAAATTCCTGCTACAGATGAACAGTTAGATAAGGTCTTGTCAAACAAAGCCATGTTTGATGGATCTTCTATTGAAGGTTTTGTACGTATCAATGAATCAGATATGTACTTGTATCCAGACTTGGACACATGGACAGTCTTCCCTTGGGGAGATGAAAATGGAAGTGTTGCAGGTTTGATCTGTGATGTCTATACAACAGAGGGTGAGCCATTTGCAGGTGACCCTCGTGGTAATTTGAAGCGTGCACTTCGTCATATGGAGGAAGTAGGATTTAAATCCTTCAACCTTGGACCAGAACCAGAATTCTTCCTATTTAAACTGGATGAAAATGGTGATCCGACTCTTGAGGTAAATGACAAGGGTGGATACTTTGATTTGGCCCCTACTGACCTTGCAGACAATACGCGTCGTGAAATCGTGAATGTCTTGACCAAAATGGGATTTGAAGTAGAAGCAAGTCACCATGAGGTTGCGGTTGGACAACATGAAATTGACTTCAAATATGATGAAGTCCTCCGTGCCTGTGACAAGATTCAAATCTTTAAACTTGTTGTTAAAACCATCGCTCGCAAACATGGTCTTTACGCAACCTTTATGGCGAAACCAAAATTTGGTATTGCCGGATCAGGTATGCACTGCAATATGTCTTTGTTTGATGCAGAAGGAAATAATGCCTTCTTTGATCCAAATGATCCCAAAGGAATGCAGTTATCTGAAACGGCCTATCATTTCCTTGGTGGTTTGATCAAGCATGCCTACAACTATACTGCCATCATGAACCCAACAGTTAACTCATACAAACGTTTGGTTCCAGGTTATGAAGCGCCTGTTTACATTGCTTGGGCCGGTCGTAACCGTTCGCCACTTGTGCGCGTGCCTGCTTCACGTGGTATGGGAACTCGTCTTGAGTTGCGTTCAGTGGATCCGATGGCAAACCCATACATCGCTATGGCGGTTCTTTTGGAAGTTGGTTTGCATGGTATTGAAAACAAAATCGAAGCACCAGCTCCGATTGAAGAAAATATCTACATCATGACAGCAGAAGAGCGTAAGGAAGCTGGAATCACAGACCTTCCATCAACTCTTCACAACGCCTTGAAAGCTTTGACAGAAGATGAAGTGGTCAAGGCTGCCCTAGGTGACCACATCTACACTAGTTTCCTTGAGGCTAAACGTATCGAGTGGGCTAGCTACGCAACCTTTGTGTCACAATGGGAAGTTGATAACTATCTAGACCTTTACTAATATAGAAGAAAGATTGCCTGAGGGCGGTCTTTTTTTCTTGCATTTTATATCGAACTGTGATATATTTTATATAACGAGATGCGATATATCGAACTAAATAGAAGGTGTGATTAAATGGAATTAACAGATAAGATCAGGCGTGTTTACCTTCCCATGACTGAAACGGGTTTTTATATCTTGTTTTGTCTACAGAAGGAGAACCATGGATATGGTATTACACAAAAGGTCAAGGAGATGACAGATTCGCAAGTTTCGATTAGTCCAGGGACCATGTATGGGACCTTGTCAAAGATGGAAAAGGATGGCTTGATTTCCTTTGTCCGAGAAGAGGAGAAACGGAAAATCTATCAAATAACAGATTTGGGACGAAAAGTCTTAGATATTGAATTGAAACGTATTGAACGACTCTACAGAAACAGTCGGGAGGAAGGATGATGGAAAAGAAGGTTGTTTATAGAATTACTACCATTGCGGATTATGATAGAGAGGCTTTATACCTTGCGGAAATGCATGCTAAGGGCTGGAGGCTTAAGGAAGTAAGCTACTCTAACTTAGTAGTTGCAGTTAAGTACACTTTTGAAAAGTGCCAACCGGAGCAGGTGTCTTATCAGTTGGACTTTTATCCCATGAAAAAATCTGAGAGAGCCTCCTATTTACAACTATTTAAAGACTGTGGCTGGGAGCATATTACAGACTTTAATGGCTTTTCCTACTTTAGAAAGCTTCGTTCTGGAATTGAGTTGGATGCCGAGTTTGAAATCTATAATGACGCTACTGGGAAGTTAGCCATGGTCAAACGGATTTTAATAATGCGGATGCTACCTATTTTGATTCTTTTTTCAGCTCTACTACCGGTTTTCTCAAAGTTTCTCAGTGGAGGTAGTTCTTTCAGTTGGGTAATGTTTTTGATTGTTATTATGGATTGTGTTTTATTGATAGTTTTTACGATTCAGATTTTTTATATTTTTTGGAAATTGTTCCAAAAGTGGAAAGAATTATCTGATAGCTGAAACAATACTTGTTTTCTGATTTGGAGGTCAGGCAATGAATAGCAAAGTACAATTTCGGATTTTCACCGTTGTTGATTTGGACAAGGAAGAAGATTATTTACATGAGATGCACTTGAAAGGCTGGAGATATAGAACTAGTCGTTTTGGTTTTTTCTATTTTGAGCAATGTCAATCGGACGATGTCATCTATCGTATCTATGATTCTAGATTTCTTAGAAAGCATAAGCATGAACTGCAAGAATTTATAAATAGAGGTTGGGAATTGATAGAAACAGGTTCTTGTTTGATTCTTCGTAAATCATCTTCAGATATACTTCCAGAGGATCAAGTCTATATGACTAATGGTCTCAGATGGGAGGTAATGTGTTCTAGACTTCGTTCCTGTACAGCTGCTTTCTCAGGTGGTTTTGTTGTTTGTATGAGTTTATTTAAAGAAGAACTTTCTATGTCTTTCTTTATTATTTTCTTGTTATATGCTTTTCTGATTTCTTATCTAATCTATGGTTTTTTCAGACTTAAAAGGAAATACCAAGTGGATGAAAAGTGAGATTCTAGGTCCTCAGACTGATTTTTAGCACTCTTAATAAAAGAGTGCTAATTTTTTGAGTTTTTGTCTTGACATTCTCTTTCAAGGGTGTATAATAGAATCATGAGTTAGCACTTGGGTGCATAGAGTGCTAATCGATCAGACAGAGAGGAGTGATGAGATGGTTACAGAGCGTCAGCAGGACATTTTAAATATGATTATTGACATCTTTACCAAAACGCACGAACCTGTCGGATCCAAAGCCTTGCAAGAGTCTATTAACTCTAGCAGTGCAACCATTCGTAATGACATGGCGGCTCTAGAAAAGCAAGGTTTGCTTGAAAAGGCGCATACTTCCAGTGGCCGGATGCCAAGTGTTGCTGGTTTTCAGTACTATGTGAAACACTCATTGGATTTTGACCGGCTGGCTGAAAATGAGGTCTATGAGATTGTCAAAGCCTTTGATCAGGAATTTTTCAAGCTAGAGGATATTCTACAAGAGGCTGCTAATGTCTTGACAGAATTGAGTGGCTGCACAGTTGTAGCGCTAGATGTTGAGCCGAGCAGGCAACGGTTGACAGCCTTTGATATCGTTGTTTTGGGACAACATACAGCCTTGGCAGTATTTACCCTAGACGAGTCGCGAACGGTTACCAGTCAGTTTTTGATCCCAAGAAACTTCTTGCAGGAGGATTTGCTGAAGCTTAAGGCAATCATTCAGGAACGTTTCCTAGGTCACACCGTTCTAGATATTCACTACAAGATTCGGACGGAGATTCCGCAGATTATCCAGCGTTACTTCACAACAACGGACAATGTCATGGATCTCTTTGAACACATCTTTAAAGAAATGTTCAATGAAAATATTGTAGTGTCGGGCAAGGTCAATCTCTTGAATTTTGCCAATCTCGCATCCTATCAGTTCTTTGACCAACCACAGAAAGTGGCTCTGGAGATTCGTGAGGGTCTGCATGAAGATCAGATGCAAAGCGTCCGTGTTGCGGACAGTCAAGAATCCTGTCTAGCTGATCTAGCAGTGATTAGCAGTAAGTTCCTCATTCCTTATCGAGGATTTGGAATTCTTGCCATTATCGGTCCGGTTAATCTGGATTACCAGCAATTGGTCAATCAACTCAATGTTGTCAATCGAGTACTAACTATGAAACTCACAGATTTCTATCGCTATTTGAGTAGTAATCATTATGAGGTGGGTTGAATATGAAATTACATAAATTCCTAAAAAGGAGGCGAAAAATGTCTGAGGAAATAAAAAACGAAGAAGTAAAAGAAGAGGAAGTTGTGGAAACAGCTGAAGAAACAACTCCTGAAAAGTCGGAATTAGACTTGGCAAATGAACGCGCGGATGAGTTTGAAAATAAATACCTTCGTGCTCATGCAGAAATGCAAAATATTCAACGTCGTGCCAATGAAGAGCGTCAAAACTTGCAACGCTATCGTAGTCAAGACTTGGCAAAAGCAATCTTACCATCGCTCGACAACCTAGAACGTGCACTAGCAGTTGAAGGTTTGACAGATGATGTGAAGAAGGGCTTGGAAATGGTGCAAGAAAGCTTGATTCACGCTTTGAAAGAAGAGGGAATCGAAGAAATCGCAGCGGACGGAGAGTTTGACCATAATTACCATATGGCCATCCAAACTCTCCCAGCAGACGACGAACACCCAGCAGATACCATCGCCCAAGTCTTCCAAAAAGGCTACAAACTCCATGACCGCATCCTACGCCCAGCTATGGTGGTGGTGTATAACTAGGCAATTCTGACGGTTGCTGAAGCAACTCGTCAGAAAACGGCAATCGCTATGGCGTTTGCCTAGCCTCCTTACTAACTCGTCGTCGAAATAAAATCGATTTCGACTTCTCGTGTCGCACCATAAATACATTGAAATCTTGTCCGAAACGACAATAAACTATGAAGAAAGATAAGAAAGTAGTTCAGCTTTGCAATAGTGAGCGAAGTGAACAAAAGATGATACTCTTCGCCGTGGCGCTATTTGCGCAAACTTTGAGACCTTAGGCTCAAAGTTTAGTCAAAGAGATTGACGAAGTCAAGCTCTGACGGCGCCGCCACCTAAGAAGAGTATCAAAAAGAAAGAATATAAAATTTAAGGAGAAAAACACATGTCTAAAATTATCGGTATTGACTTAGGTACAACAAACTCAGCAGTTGCAGTTCTTGAAGGAACTGAAAGCAAAATCATCGCAAACCCAGAAGGAAACCGCACAACTCCATCTGTAGTATCATTCAAAAACGGTGAAATCATCGTTGGTGACGCTGCGAAACGTCAAGCAGTCACAAACCCAGATACAGTTATCTCTATCAAGTCTAAGATGGGAACTTCTGAAAAAGTTTCTGCAAATGGAAAAGAATACACTCCACAAGAAATCTCAGCTATGATCCTTCAATACTTGAAAGGCTACGCTGAAGATTACCTTGGTGAAAAAGTAACTAAAGCAGTTATCACAGTTCCAGCTTACTTCAACGATGCTCAACGTCAAGCAACTAAAGACGCTGGTAAAATCGCTGGTCTTGAAGTAGAACGTATCGTCAACGAACCAACTGCAGCAGCTCTTGCTTACGGTTTGGACAAGACTGACAAAGAAGAAAAAATCTTGGTATTCGACCTTGGTGGTGGTACATTCGACGTATCTATCCTTGAATTGGGTGACGGTGTTTTCGATGTATTGTCAACTGCAGGGGACAACAAACTTGGTGGTGACGACTTTGACCAAAAAATCATCGACCACTTGGTAACAGAATTCAAGAAAGAAAACGGTATTGACTTGTCTACTGACAAGATGGCAATGCAACGTTTGAAAGATGCGGCTGAAAAAGCTAAGAAAGACCTTTCTGGTGTAACTTCAACACAAATCAGCTTGCCATTCATCACTGCTGGTGAAACTGGACCTCTTCACTTGGAAATGACTTTGACTCGTGCGAAATTTGACGATTTGACTCGTGATCTTGTTGAACGTACAAAAGTTCCAGTTCGTCAAGCCCTTTCAGATGCAGGTTTGAGCTTGTCAGAAATCGATGAAGTCATCCTTGTTGGTGGTTCAACTCGTATCCCAGCCGTTGTAGAAGCTGTTAAGGCTGAAACTGGTAAAGAACCAAACAAATCAGTAAACCCTGACGAAGTTGTTGCCATGGGTGCTGCCATCCAAGGTGGTGTGATCACTGGTGATGTTAAAGACGTTGTCCTTCTTGACGTAACGCCATTATCACTCGGTATCGAAACAATGGGTGGAGTATTTACAAAACTTATCGATCGCAACACTACTATTCCAACATCTAAGTCACAAGTCTTCTCAACAGCAGCAGACAACCAACCAGCCGTTGATATCCACGTTCTTCAAGGTGAACGCCCAATGGCAGCAGATAACAAGACTCTTGGACGTTTCCAATTGACTGATATCCCAGCTGCACCTCGTGGTATCCCACAAATCGAAGTAACATTTGATATCGATAAGAACGGTATCGTGTCTGTTAAGGCTAAAGATCTTGGAACTCAAAAAGAACAAACAATTGTTATCCAATCAAACTCAGGTTTGACAGACGAAGAAATCGACCGCATGATGAAAGATGCAGAAGCAAACGCTGAAGCAGATAAGAAACGTAAGGAAGAAGTAGATCTTCGTAACGAAGTAGACCAAGCTATCTTTGCGACTGAAAAGACCATCAAGGAAACTGAAGGCAAAGGCTTCGACGCAGAACGCGACGCTGCCCAAGCTGCCCTTGATGAGCTTAAGAAAGCCCAAGAAGACAACAACTTGGACGAAATGAAAGCGAAACTCGAAGCTTTGAACGAAAAAGCTCAAGGCCTTGCTGTTAAACTCTACGAACAAGCCGCAGCAGCTCAACAAGCTCAAGCAGGAGCAGAAGGCGCACAAACAACAGGAAACGCAGGCGATGACGTCGTAGACGGAGAGTTTACGGAAAAATAGGCGGTGAGACAGAACTAAAAATTGAAAGTTTTTAGTTCGTAGTCGAACCCCCACGAGGATGATTAGGATTTTTGGGAGTCTGAAAGACGAACCTAAAATCCTATCAGCTACCGCGTTAAAAATTTTTCAAAAAGTATCGTTTCGAAAATCTCACGTCGTAATGATAAGAAGAAATCCAGAGGTTGCAACCCAGCCTCTGTTTTTCGGTAAAAAGGGACTGAACCTGATTTGTTTGGGTCTTGTCTCATCAATATAAAAGAAAGGAATTGAACCCGACCTAAATTCTCGGAAAAAAGATAAATCTGCCTAGGAGCATCGCTCCAGCGTCAGATTTCCTATTTTTCAGTCGAATTTTACGGTCTTGGTATCTTGTATGAACAATACTGAATTTTATGATCGTCTGGGGGTGTCAAAAAACGCTTCGGCAGACGAGATCAAAAAGGCTTATCGTAAGCTTTCCAAAAAATATCACCCAGATATCAACAAGGAGCCTGGTGCTGAGGAAAAGTACAAGGAAGTTCAAGAAGCCTATGAGACTTTGAGTGACGACCAAAAACGTGCAGCCTACGACCAATATGGTGCTGCAGGTGCCAACGGTGGCTTTGGTGGTGCTGGTGGTTTCGGTGGCTTTGACGGAGCAGGTGGCTTCGGTGGTTTTGAAGATATCTTCTCAAGTTTTTTCGGAGGAGGCGGAGCTTCGCGCAATCCAAACGCTCCTCGTCAAGGGGATGACCTCCAGTATCGTGTGAACTTGACCTTTGAAGAGGCTATCTTCGGAACGGAAAAAGAAGTCAAATACAATCGTGAAGCAAGCTGTCGTACATGTAACGGATCTGGTGCTAAACCAGGGACAAGTCCAGTCACTTGTGGACGCTGTCATGGCGCTGGTGTCATTAACGTCGATACGCAGACTCCTCTTGGTATGATGCGTCGCCAAGTAACCTGTGATGTCTGTCATGGTCGTGGAAAAGAAATCAAAGACCCATGTACAACTTGTCACGGTACAGGTCATGAAAAACAAGCTCATAGTGTACATGTGAAAATCCCTGCTGGTGTGGAAACAGGCCAACAAATCCGCCTAGCTGGTCAAGGTGAAGCTGGCTTTAACGGTGGACCTTACGGAGACTTGTATGTAGTGGTTTCTGTGGAAGCTAGTGATAAGTTTGAACGTGAAGGAACGACTATTTTCTACAATCTGAACCTCAACTTTGTCCAAGCAGCTCTTGGTGATACTGTGGAAATTCCAACCGTGCATGGAGATGTTGAATTGGTTATTCCGGAGGGAACTCAGACTGGTAAGAAATTCCGCCTACGGGGCAAGGGAGCACCGAGCCTTCGTGGTGGTGCTGTTGGTGACCAATACGTCACTGTTAATGTCGTGACTCCGACAGGCTTGAATGATCGCCAAAAAGCAGCGCTTAAAGAATTCGCAGCTGCAGGTGACTTGAAAGTCAATCCAAAGAAAAAAGGCTTCTTTGACCATATAAAAGATGCCTTTGAAGGAGAATAAAGTAAAAAGAGCCTCAAGGCTCTTTTTTGTATAATTTTGGGAAATTTAGTATCGAAAAATCATTTTCCAGTTAGTCTACTATCTATACTTTTGAGTGAGCAAGCCAGCCTCATCCATCTCTTGGATGAGTTGCTTGATTTCCGCTTCTTTGCCAGGCTTAATAGTAATAGTATCAATGTGTTTGATTGCCGAGTTATCTTGAATATCCACTAAGGTCAAAGCTTTTTCATAGAATGCAATTCCCTTTTTAAGATTTTCCTGATCTTTCCAATTTAGAATTGTGTAAGAAGAATTTGATTTCTTTCCTTTTTCTTGGAAATACTTCTCACTTTCCTTTTCTAAAAATTGTATTAAACCATGATTGAACAAGTTGTCTCCTACCTTATAGTATGAAATATCCCCTGCCTGTAGGACATAGACTTCCAGTCGGTTTTTGGTGAGTTTTGGACTTTCTTTTAGGACGGGGTGACTATTGATAACCTCATCTGAGAAAGTAACATAGAAATTTAAGCCTCCACCCTCGAATTGATACCTTCCATTTGATTCTACTTTCTCAGGAGGCATGTCAAGAGAGATAAATATTTGTTTTAAGGATTCATTTCCTTTTTGGATGTCACTCGGTGAGGCCTTGAAAAGATTCATCAGTAGTAGAAATGCTAGAGCCGTCAGAAGGCAGAGACAGCCACAAGGGATCGCGATGACCTTCGCTAGAACTTTTAAAAACTGTTTCACTTTCATTCCCTCCCTTTTCTGTTCGAATCTAGTAACCCAAAAAGGATTTAAGGAAACTTGGAGGCTCTCTTATTCTTGTTTTTCTTCTTGGAGGACCGCCATTCTAGTTTGAAAATCCTTTTCCAAGACTTTGAATTTATAGGTTAAATCTTTTTGGTATTCCTTGATAAGGGATTTTTGTTGGTCGATGATTTGTAGGCTGTTTTGGATGATATCCAAATCATCTTTGATAGCTTCGACGCGGTCAGTTGTATC
Organism: Streptococcus oralis; assembly: GCF_016028255.1. Taxonomy (NCBI): domain Bacteria; kingdom Bacillati; phylum Bacillota; class Bacilli; order Lactobacillales; family Streptococcaceae; genus Streptococcus; species Streptococcus oralis. The sequence continues at coordinate 21,171 of NZ_CP065707.1, read as the reverse complement.
TAGCACTTCATCCTGAATGGCTTGGCGATTTTTCACGACAAAATAACTTCCAGCTGCAGCTCCTGCAAATAGCAATAGATTGGATAGTTTCATGGCAACTCCTTAAGCATTTTTAATGGTTTCAGCGACTTGGGCGAGTTTGTCAAAGTCTGGTTCGTGGGCGATAAAGTCAATCTTAAGGTCATCTTCTGCACTGTAGCGAGGTACGAGGTGCACGTGTGTATGAAAGACCGTTTGACCCGCGACTTCCTCGCAGTTGGCGATGATATTCATACCAGCAGCTTTGGTAGCTTTCATAACTTTTTGAGCTACTAGTGGCACTTGGGCAAAGAGTTGGCTGGCACTTGCTGCATCCATCTCCAAAAGATTGCGATAGTGTTCTTTTGGTACAATGAGGGTGTGTCCAGGCGTTACTTGAGAGATATCAAGAAAGGCAAGAACCTGCTCATCCTCGTATACTTTTGAAGCAGGAATCTCCCCTGCGATGATTTTACAAAAAATGCAATCTGACATAAAATCCACCTCTACTGTATTGAATTTTGATATAATATAGCTACATTATACCAGATTCGGAGAAAATATGTTAGAAATTAAAAACCTGACAGGAGGCTATGTTCACGTTCCTGTCTTGAAAGATGTGTCCTTTACAGTTGAAAGTGGGCAGTTGGTTGGTTTGATTGGTCTCAATGGTGCTGGGAAATCAACGACTATCAATGAGATTATCGGTCTTTTGACGCCTTACAGTGGGGAAATCAAGATTAATGGCCTAACCCTGCGAGAAGATGCAACCAACTACCGCAAGCAGATTGGCTACATCCCAGAAACGCCTAGCTTGTATGAAGAACTGACCCTCAGAGAGCATATCGAGACGGTTGCTATGGCTTATGGTATCGATCAGAAAGTGGCTTTTGAGCGTGTAGAACCTTTGTTAAAGATGTTTCGTCTGGATCAAAAATTAGACTGGTTTCCTGTCCATTTCTCAAAAGGAATGAAGCAGAAGGTTATGATTATCTGTGCTTTTGTCGTGGATCCGAGTCTTTTCATCGTAGATGAACCTTTCCTTGGGCTCGATCCGCTGGCTATCTCTGACTTGATTCATCTTTTGGAAGTGGAAAAGCAAAAAGGCAAGTCCATTCTAATGAGTACCCACGTGCTGGACTCGGCGGAGAAGATGTGTGACGCCTTTGTTATTCTCCACAAGGGGGAGGTGAGGGCTCAGGGGAACCTCCAGAAACTCCGTGAAGCCTTTGACATGCCTGAAGCTAGTTTGAATGACATTTACCTGGCTCTGACCAAAGAGGAGGAGCTATGAAAGACTTGTTTTTAAAGAGAAAGCAGGCTTTTCGTAAGGAATGTGTCGGTTATCTGCGTTATGTTCTCAATGACCACTTTGTCTTGTTCCTGCTTGTTCTGCTGGGATTTCTAGCTTACCAGTACAGTCAACTCTTGCAAGATTTTCCTGAAAATCATTGGCCTATTCTCTTGTTTTTGGGGATTGTCTCTGCCTTGCTTTTAGCTTGGGGAGGAATCGCGACCTACATGGAAGTACCTGACAAACTCTTTCTCTTAGTCAGTGAAGAGGAGATCATGTCCCACCTCAAAGGGCAGACGGTGCGCTCACTGGTCTTTTGGCTATTGGTACAGACTCTCTGCTTACTTCTTTTTGCGCCCTTATTTTTAGCCATGGGCTATGGTTTGCCAGTCTTTCTCATCTATGTGCTTTTATTGGGAACTGGGAAATACCTGATTTTTCGTCAAAAAGTTAGTAAATTTTTTACTGGGAACGGAATTGACTGGGACTATGTCATTGCCCAAGAAAGCAAGCGCAAGCAAGTCTTGCTTCGTTTCTTTGCTCTCTTTACGCAGGTCAAGGGCGTTTCAAATAGTGTCAAACGTCGCGCTTATCTGGATTTTATCCTAAAAGCAGTTCAGAAAGTGCCGAGCAAGATTTGGCAAAACCTCTATCTCCGTTCTTACCTGCGAAATGGAGACCTCTTTGCCCTTAGTCTCCGCCTTTTGCTCCTATCCTTGTTAGCACTAGTCTTTATCGAGCAAGCTTGGATTGCGATGGCAGTGGTGATTCTATTTAACTACCTCTTGCTCTTCCAATTGCTAGCCCTCTATCACGCCTTTGATTACCAATACTTGACCCAGCTCTTCCCACTAGACAAGGGACAAAAGGAAAGAGGGTTGCAGGCTGTAGTCAGAGGATTGACCAGTTTCGTCTTGATAGTGGAATTAGTCGTCGGCCTTGTGACTTTCCAAGAAAAACAGGCCCTCCTAGCCTTGCTGGGTGCTGGTTTAGTTTTACAAGTCTTGTACTTGCCTTATCAGGTGAAACGTCAGATGCAGGACTAAAACTTATAAGATTAGATAAAAAAATAAGTTGAGTACAAGTTCACTCAACTTATTTTATTTACGTATATTCAATGAACATCAAAAATTAAACCAAAAAGCTAGCCGCAGGTTACTCAAACCCTAGTTTTAAGGCTAACGTGGTTTGAAGAGATTTTCGAAGAGTATTACAAGATAATGGTTGGACCGTAGAGACTCAACTTGGTTTTGACTTGGTCAAAGTGAAAACGGTCATAGGCCCGCCAAGCGGCGCGAGTAGGAGCATCTGGTTCGAGAGCACTGAGGCCCATGAGAAGACTGGAAGTCTGGTAAAATTTTTCCAGCTCAATCAAGAATCGATTGTCCACAGTCTCAGCCTTCGCTAGAAAACCAAGAATAGAGTTTAATTGCTCCTGAAAGCGGATATCGTCAGCTGTTACCTGTTTGCATGCTTGGTAAGCTTTATTTAAGTCAGTAATTAAAGTCTGAGCTGTTTTGATTGGGTCTGTAACCGTCATGAGAATGCCTCCTTTGTGATGGTTCTAAAGTTGTTTCAAGTGATTGTCTTTCTATAATCATAGCTTATCACTTTTAACTCTTTTTTTACCTTCAAATCTTTAATTGTCATTGAAATTTCCTGAATGGTAATTGCAGGATTTTATGATAAAATAATTGTAAGATTATCATAGCTATTTTGCGAATGATTCGACACTTTAGGAATTTTTGAGAACCGTTTAGGATTTGGTGAAAAATAGTTTCTAGACTTATGCTATCCTCTTTTTAGGAGGTTTTATCCATGAACTACATTATCATCCAAAAAGAGAAAGAAATTTTCAAATTAAACATAAAGGATATCTACTATATTCAAACACATCCAACTAAAGCCCATACCGTACAGATTATTACAGAAGAAGCTAGTTTTAATATGGTTCAAAATTTAAGTAATCTTGAGAACCAATATGGGGAAACCTTGATGAGATGTCATCGAAATTGTTTGGTCAATCTTGATAAATTAAAATCGATTGATTTTCAAGAAAGAATCCTTTTTCTTGGAGAAGAAGGTCAATATGCTGTCAAGTATGCCAGACGTCGCTATAGAGACATTCGCCAAAAATGGTTGAAACAAGGAGAGTAAGAAGATGAGAATATTTGTTTTAGAAGATGATTTCTCCCAACAGACTAGGATTGAAACGACGATTGAGAAACTCTTGAAAGAACATCATATCATTCCCAGCTCTTTTGAAGTCTTTGGCAAGCCAGACCAACTTCTGGCAGAGATGCATGAGAAGGGAGCACATCAGCTATTCTTTTTGGACATTGAGATTCGAAATGAGGAGATGAAAGGCCTAGAAGTGGCAAGAAAGATTCGGGATCGAGATCCTTATGCCCTGATCGTCTTTGTGACGACTCACTCGGAGTTTATGCCCCTGTCCTTTCGCTACCAAGTGTCTGCTTTGGACTACATTGATAAGTCCTTGTCGGCGGAGGAGTTTGAGTCTCGTATCGAGACAGCTCTTCTCTATGCCGATAGTCAAGACAGCAAAAGCCTGGCGGAAGATTGCTTTTACTTTAAATCAAAATTTGCTCAATTCCAGTATCCTTTTAAAGAGGTTTACTATCTCGAAACGTCTCCTAGAGCCCATCGTGTTATTCTCTATACCAAGACGGATAGACTGGAATTTACGGCGAGCCTAGAGGAGGTTCTCAAGCAGGAGCCTCGTCTCTTGCAGTGTCATCGTTCTTTTCTCATCAATCCTGCAAATGTGGTGCATTTGGATAAGAAAGAAAAACTGCTTTTCTTTCCCAATGGTGGAAGTTGTCTAATCGCGCGTTATAAGGTTAGGGAAGTTTCTGAGGCTATCAATAATTTGCATTGAGCTAGGAGAATTTATGAATATTGCTTGGATATTATTGTATACACTTATTACTAATGGGCTAGAAATTGTCATTTTCTTTAAGGTAGATGGAATTGATCTTACTTTCGAGAGGATTTTTAAGGCCTTTCTCCTGAAATTTCTCCTAGGGGCCATTTTTGCGACTTTTCAATTTTTAGCTGTGAGTGAATATTTGTCATATTTTATAGAACCTTTGTTTGGCATAGGGTTATCTTTCTTATTGTTAAGAGGGCTTCCTAAAAAACTCCTTTTCTTTTATGGTCTCTTTCCAATGACATTGGTGAATCTCTTTTATAGAGGTGTTTCTTATTTTGTTCTTCCGTTTTTAGGCCAAGGGCAAGTATATGATAATTATTCATTTATTTGGTTATGTATAATAATTTTCAATTTCTTCATTTCTCTAGCCTTTTTGAAATGGTTAGACTATGATTTCACTAGCTTGAGAAGGGAGATTCTAGATAAAGATTTTCAAAAATCCCTGACTAAAATTAACTGGATAATGGGAACCTACTATCTAGTTATGGAAACTCTGTCTTTCTTTGAATATGAACAAAGCATTCAATCAAAGACTGTTCGCCATCTGATCCTAGTGTTTTACCTGCTCTTTTTTATGGGGGTTATCAAGAAGCTGGATACCTATTTGAAGGAAAAACTTCAGGAGAAACTGAACCAAGAACAGGCCCTGCGCTATAGAGATATGGAACGGTATAGTCGGCATATAGAGGAGCTTTATAAGGAAGTTCGGAGCTTTCGTCATGATTATGCCAACCTCTTGACCAGCTTAAGCCTAGGCATTGAAGAGGAGGATATGGAGCAGATAAAAGAGATCTACGACTCCGTCTTGAAGGATTCCAGTCAGAAATTGCAGGACAACAAATATGACCTTGGTAGATTGGTGAATATTCGGGATCGTGCCCTCAAAAGTCTCCTCGCAGGAAAATTTATAAAAGCCAGAGAAAAGGATATTGTCTTTAATGTCGAAGTTCCTGAGGAGATTCAAGTTGAGGGTATGAGCCTACTTGATTTTCTAACCATTGTGTCTATCCTTTGTGACAATGCTATTGAAGCCAGTGTAGAGGCTAGTCAACCTTATGTCTCAATCGCCTTTTTAAAAAGTGGAGCAAAGGAAAACTTTATCATTGAAAACTCCATCAAAGAAGAGGGCATAGATGTTTCTGAAATCTTCTCTTTTGGAGTTAGTTCTAAAGGGGAGGAGAGAGGAGTTGGTCTTTATACCGTTATGAAGATAGTGGAAAGTTATCCCAATGCTAGTCTCAATACTATCTGTCAAAATCAAGTCTTTCGTCAGGTACTTACTATGATGCATACAGAATGATGAAAATAAGACCGAGAGTTCTTGTATCTCGGTCTTATTTTTTTATAGTTGTATTGGCTGATGAAGTCCTTGTGTGAGGTTATGAGAATATCTATTAACGCTATATAAGAAATTTTCCCACCATCCTCCACCTGTAATCTGGTTGAGTTCAGTAGTTGTTAGTTCTTGAAATGAAGTTAGATTTTGTTTCTTATCCATGTTATGATTCTCCTTTTTGATAAGATAATAAATAGTTCTAGAGTGTTATCTGAAAATTAATCAGAATGGGTTAGAATTTTATCTTTGAAATAATCAAAATATGTTTTCTTTGCAGTTACACTAGTGACGCGACCTTGTAAGCCGTATTGGATGAGTTTACTATCCTCATTAGATAGTTTTGCAAGAGCGGTTAATTTAAAGAGATTGCCTTGCTCTGTTCTGGTAGGAGTTTGATCAATTGTCTGAAGTTGGCCGATGATGGTAATGCCGTGATTTCCAATCTTCTCAAGTTTTAATCTTACAGTTTGTCCTTTATCTAGTAAGGGGAGATAGTCAGATGATACGTAGTAAGTGATTAGTACTTCTCTTGTATCTGTTATAATAGGGAATATTTGAGCAATTTCTGTACCAGTTGGAATTCTATTTTTACCTTCAAATTCGCTGTTCAGATGAACGATACCTTTACTTGGAGCGGTTAAGGTATTGTTTTCCAAGCGCTGTGTCGCTTGATCTAGTTGTACTTTTAATTCTGTTAGTTGATTTTCCACAGCTAGTTGTTGCTGAGAAGCTGTTTGTAAAAATTGAGTGCGGAGTACTTCAATTTTGGTTTCTAAACTATTATCATAAGTTGCTACACTTCCGATACCAGCTTGCTGAATTTTGAGATTTGCGATAGATGATTCAAGATTTGCAATACTTTGATTGATTTGAGATAAAAATGGCTCATCTGCAGTTTCTTGTGTTTGTTCTTGAGAGGCTACAAGATAACGATTCAAAATTGACTGGTGTGGATTGCCAGTCGGTAAGCGCGCTCTTTTGTTTATGATAGCATCTCTCAGCTCTTGATATTCTCCAATTTGTTGTTGAACTTTTGTGATTTCTTGTTCAATAGCTGATGAACTGCTATTAGCAAGATTGGCTTGATTTGAAACCTCAGTATTAGTCTTTGAGATACCTAGTTCAATATCATGAGCTTGTTTAGTAAAATTCATAAAGGTATTATGGTAGCCAAACTCATCCTCACCAGAAAAAAGATCAGTCGCTTTTTCTAAGCTTTGTTTCAAAATTCCAAGTCCTTCTTTTTGCTTCTCAAGTCTTTGTAACTGAGTTTCTAAGGCAGTTTTCTGACTTTCTTCCATTGTTTCAGAGTATTTGATGAGTAAGTCACCTTTTTCAACTACTTGATTTGCCACTAAATGATTAGCTAGGATAGGATTATCACTAGTTGACTGAATGGATGCAATGACACTTGTAGGGGTAATTTCTCCTTGTGACGTAACGGTAATTTCTTTTGTGGCAACAAGGGAGAAAATTAAGATGAAAGTAAACAGTAATGAAAGTGGTATGATCAATACTGTCGCATAATTATGGTAACGTCTCTGATAAAACTCGACGCTTCTAAAAAGATTAGGATTCATAACATTCTCCTTATTTGTTGAATAGATGATGGTAGAAGCCTTGCGCCTGTATTAACTCTTGATGACTACCAACTTCAATGATTTTACCCTGGTCAAGAACAATGACACGGTTAGTCCGTTCGGCTATACTTAGACGATGGGCTACAAAGAGAATGGTTTTATCAGTTAGGGACATAAGATTATCTATAACCTTTTTCTCAGTCAAAACATCGAGAGCACTAGTAGCTTCATCTAGTATTAAAACAGGAGATTTAGTTAAAAGAGCACGAGCGAGAGCAATTCGTTGCTTCTGTCCTCCTGACAGACCTGCTCCATCAGAAAGTTGAGTTTGATAGCCCATAGGCATTCTTTCAATATCTTGACGGATTTCAGCTAATTCGCAAGCTTTTAGAATATCTTCTTGGCTAATCATATTATTACCGCCCAAGGTTAAGTTTTCCAAGATAGAGCCATTAAAGATATAGGCTTGTTGGGGCAGGTAATTAATATGACGTCGCAAGATTTTTTTATCAATATTTTTAATATCCTGACGATTGATGGTAATCTGTCCTTTGTAAGGGTCAAAGAAATTGACAATCATTTTGGCTAGAGTTGTTTTACCAGAACCACTAACTCCAACCAGGCTAACCTTATCACCTTCTTTAATTGTTAGATTGATATCTGTTAAGGTATCTCGTCCAAAACCATACTTATAAGAAAGGTCATCAAATTCAATATCGCCCATCAAAAAATTTGAATGAACAGGATTTTCTTGAACTTGAAATTCAGATTCAACTAAATAGACCTCGTTCAAGCGGTTATTAGCAACCTTCGCAGATTGGAGTTTAGTTTGTAGGTTGATAATATTTTCCATAGGAGTTGTAAAGTAAGAAAGAAGTGTATTAAAGGTAATCAGCTGACCGATAGAAATCTTACTCGACATGACTAATTGAGCACCAAACCATAGGATAAAGATATTAAGAACTAACTTTGTTCCTTGCTTTAAATTAGTTTGTAAAATAGAATATTTAGTAAGTTTAAAGGATTTTTCCAAATAATCGACAAATTCACTGTCAATATTTTGGTAGCGATTTTCTTCACTTGTGAGTGACTTGATGGTTTCGATCCCGTTGATATCTTCGATAATGGCAGAACTAACCATAGAATTGCTTTGCATGACATCGTGGTTCATTTTTTCAAAAGGTTTCATAAAAGAAAAGATGATGAACATGTATATAGGAACGGAAATAAGAGAAAGAAGGAAGAGATTAGGGTTTTGTGCCAGTAAGACGCTCCCTACAAGGATCAGAATGGAAACATCAAGAAGAAGAGAGAGAATGGTAGAAGCTAAGGCATCTATAATAGAGTTGGCATCTGTGAAGCGTGAAATGATTTCTCCTGTACGACGTGTCGCAAAGAAAGACATAGGAAGTTCAAAGATATGACGAATATAGGCCAAAATTACATCAATGCTTAATCTCTGACTCAGAACAGTTAGGAGATAATCTCTGGAGAAGCTCATGGCTTGTTGGAGGATATAGGTGATAATTAGACCAATTGAGATAATTCCTAAAGTTGATTTCATCTGATTTGGAATGTACTCATCCAAGATTCCTTGGAGATAATAAGAACCACCGATATTGATAATAGTGACTAATAAGCTTGAGAGAACAATGTAAGCAATGAGAGATTTTTGTTTGAAAATCAGAGGGAGGAAGCTCAGTAGACCATTCTTTTTATCTTTATGGGGTTGATAGCTGGGTTTGGGAGCTAGAAAAATAGCTACTCCAGTCCATTCAGAGAAAAAGCGTTCTTTTGACATTTTGGTGATTTTTACAGAAGGATCAGGATCACCAATAATCAGATAGTCTTTCCTTGTTTGATAGACAACATAGTAATGTTGGAGTTTCCCTTCTTTGTTAACGTGAACGATAAATGGATAGGGGACATCACTCATGTCAAAGAGCGTTTTATCTGCTTGAACAGGCCTTGTTTCAAAGCCCATTTCATTTGCGGCTTTTACAATGCCAAGAGCAGTCGTCCCTTCTTTATTGGTCTTTGCAAGTTCTCTCAAGTGAGCTAGAGAAAAATCTGAACCATAGAATTTGGCAATCGAGGCTAAGGCAGCGACACCACAGTCTCTAGCATCTATTTGGGGAACAAATGTACGTTTATAAGAAGTCATTGGCAAATCCTTTCATATAAAATATGAATTTATTATACCATGATACTAAGTTCATATTTTATAAAATCTTGAATTGTCATTGAAACTTCCTGAATGGTAAAAAAGTGATTAGAAATTATCTTTTTTTAAAAAATTTAGAGGTGGTTTCAAATAAAAAGCTAGTTCAAGACGTTTCGATGACAATTCAAGATTTGGATGAAAAACTTTAACAAACAATGATATACTAAACTTGTCAAGGTTGCAACAGGACAAAAATTAAAAATAAAAAAGGAGTATTTGTCATGAATACAAAAATGATGTCACAATTTTCTGTTATAGATAATGAAATGCTTGATAGAATAGAGGGAGGAATATTTGGGGTTGACGATGCTGTGTTTTGGACGGTAGGTGGCTATGTTGTAGGTAGAATTGTTGATACAGCAATTGGTGATTTTACGAATCAATGCCGGAAAAATCCTCATCAGTGGTTCTGTGTTCGTGTATAGATATAATAGTGTTGTATTGTATAAGAATATATATAACTTAATGACCTATGTACGGATAGAAACTGTTCTTTTGCAAACGAGTCGCTTATTCAATTATAAGTTTACGTGCTCCTAGTCACAGTTCTTGTGCTGGATGGAAAGAATGACACCTATAAAAATACGAGGTAGTGGCTGTACCACTCATTTATTCACCTATCCGTGATTTGTAGTAGTGATAGGCTTTCTCATTATTATTATAAAACAAAATAAAGAGCACAACACTTTTTCATTCTGTGTTGTGCCTTGAGTAAAACGAAAGGAATGAATTATAACAATGAAAAAAATTGATTATATTGCTTTGAATGAAGTAGAATTAGAGACAATTAGTGGTGGAGATGACTGTTTTATTGGAGATATCGGATGTATTGGCTGGGGGATTTTGAAGAGTATCGGAGGGATGATAAAACCTGGTCCATATGTTCCTCCAGTATGCATTCCAAAAAGTTCATGGAATCCTGCACCTCCAGTTCCATGTTAAAAGGTGCTTGTAAACTTCTATAAAAATTGAATAATCGACTTGTTCGGTATTTTGTTGAAACTCCGGAACTATAATATACAGGTGCTATTAAGGATTATTTTAGCTGATTTAAATAGGTGAAAACTAAAAACTAATGGCTAGTTGGAACATTAAAAATTAACTGTTTAACCAAATCTTGCTTCAAATAATTCTTGAACAAGTCTAATAAATTAAACGAATAAGATAGGTTATTAACACAGTCTTGTTCGTTTTTTCTAATACATTATTTAATTAATACACTTATAAAATTAGAAAGCAGTAGAACTGGGAAATACTACCACAGGTTTATTATTAACTTTGTCAGTATTGTTTGAAATCTCAAAAAGTATTTTAAACTATATGTGTTTAGTTCTTTAGTTGGATTGTTGTTGAGTATAACTATTTTTGTATAGATGAAAATCTTGTTATTGTTCAAGATGTTTTGATGATCATTTATGATTTCAGTGATTCAAAATCAAAATGAGTGCTATACTAGCAGTGTAAAGGTTGTAGCTAAACTAAGATAAAGCATACATTTAGGAGGAAATCTTATGAAGAAAAAAATATTAATCATTTTAACCTTGTATCTGATCATGTCCATCTTTCTTTATCCGCTTAGGGAGAGTATTTGGTATCATCTATTTTATACCATAGCCTATCTGATTGCGGTTATGATCTATTTTGTTTTAATTAAAAAGAAAGAAAAGGAATGAAAACTTTTCTTGCTAAAAAACGGAATATCTTCCTTGCGAGATTGTTCCTATGTCAGTTGCCCTTACTTGTCTCCACTTATCTATTTCTATCTCGTCAGTTTTTAAATTTTTCCTTAGTTTTCCAATTTCTTTTAGTGGTTATTAATTTAGCTTCTATTTTGGTTACTGTTTACCTTACTAGGGAAATGAGGATAAGAGAGTTTGAAGATGATGATTTGGTTAGTCCTAGAATCAATCAACTTATGTTCATCGGCTTGACAGGCTTTATGTGTATTATTTGTTTGTATAGAGGTATCACAGCAACAGAATCCTATCAGCAATTAATTGTCTACATTGGCGCTATTCTCTGCTTGATTATCATGCTTCTGCTCATTTGGGGATTGAAGTATTATAAAAAGTAGAAGCTAATGAAGTATAAAAGGGTAAGTGTTTTTGAAATACTTACCCTTTTATAATGAAGTTTTTGCAATTCAAGACGTTTCGATGACAATTCAAGATTTGGATGAAAAATTTTAAAAAACAATGATATACTAAGCTTGTCAAAGTTGCAACAAGATAAAAATTAAAAATAAAAAAGGAGTATTTGTCATGAATACAAAAATGATGGAACAATTTGAGATTATGGATACTGATATGCTTGCGAAAGTTGAAGGAGGTTTCGGAGGTTGGGGAGATATGATTGCTGGTTTATTGGGTGGGCTAGCACCTTCTCCAACTTTGGATCAATTAAATGGTAAGTGGCCTATTATACATTTTTCAAAACCATGTGGTCCTTATGGTATAGGGGGAACTCCAAACTCATGTAATGGTATTTAAAAAGGATTGAAGCTATGAAGGCAAAATATGGGAATCAAATTGTTGATGTTTGGGAAATTGGTCAAGCAACTCCTAAACCAAGTTGGGTAGAGGAAGCTTTTCAAAAAAATTATATGGTTTGGTTGGATAATCATGTACGCATTCTAATGGCAGGTCTCAACACTTCTCTCGCAACGAATATCAAGTTTGGTCTAGTTGGAACAGTTGGAGGAGGATTCGCTGGTTATGGAATGTATGTTCTTGGTTATCCAGGTGATTATATAGATATCACCAATCATAGAGTTGTTTCTGCTAAAACATTTCACAAAAGTTATCAAATTTTAGAAAATGATTAGATGTCATTTAATTGTAATGGAGAAAGCAATGAAAAAAATATTTTTAAAAAAACGGACCATCTTCCTTGCGAGATTGTTCCTAGGGCAGTTGCCCTTGCTTGTCTCTACTTATCTATTTCTATCTCGTCAATTTTTAAATTTTTCCTTGGTTTTCCAATTTCTTTTAGTGGTTATTAACTTAGCTTCTATTTTGGCTACTGTTTATCTCACTAGGGAAATGAAGATAAGAGAGTTTGAAGATGATGATTTGGTTAGTCCTAGAACCAATCAACTCATGTTCATCGGCTTGACAGGCTTTATGTCTATTATCTGTTTGTATAGAGGTATCACAGCAGGAGAATCTTACCAACAACTAATCGCTTATATTGGCGCGGTTCTATGCTTGCTTATCATGCTTTTGCTTATTTGGGGTTTGAAGTATTATAAAAAGTAGAGGTTAATGAAGTATAAAAGGGTGAGTATTTTCGAAATACTCACCCTTTTATAATGAAGTTTTTGCAATTCAAGACGTTTCGATGACAATTCAAGATTTGGATGAAAAATTTTAAAAAACAATGATATACTAAACTTGTCAAGGTTGCAACAGGACAAAAATTAAAAATTAAAAATAAAAAAGGAGTATTTGTCATGAATACAAAAATGATGTAACAATTTGAGATTATGGATACTGATATGCTCGCTTGCGTTGAAGGTGGAGATAAAGTAGGGGCTGGAGAAGTTGTTCAAGCATTGGGAGTTTGTACAATAGGAGGTGCAGCTCTGGGGAGTGTTATCCCAGTTGTGGGAACTCTTGCTGGAGGGATTTTAGGAGCACAGTTCTGTACAGCAGCTTGGGGAGCTTTGAGGGCAAGTTAAACTTTTAAAGATAGTAGTAAGGAGGAGATTTATATGAGATATAGATTATTTGTTGTTATTTTCTTGACTAGTATTTTGGATATTCTTTTAGGGACATTTTTGCAAATCTCTAATGTATCGATTGGGTGGCTTGTTCTCTACAGTGGCTTGTTCGAAGTAGGAGTTTTCCTTCTTGCTAATAAAGGAGTAACGGTAAAAATCAAGGAAGTAGAAATTCGAAATCGCTTTAAATTTATTTTTGGAAAAACGTTATGGTTTCAAATCCTTTTGCTTATCTTTGTGATGGTCAAACTGTATCTTGGTTTGGATGCGAAGTTGATTTTATTTTACGGACATATTTTCATTATCTTTAATGCCTTAATCTATCTTTTATCTACTAGCCAAATTAATTTAATAAAGAAAGTGTGAAAAGAATGGAACAATCAGTCAATAATTTCTTCATTTTATCCGATGAAAAACTAACAACGATAACAGCTGGTGATAAACAACTTGCAGATGCATTTTTAAGTGGAGTAGGTGGTGCAGTTGAGGGGATTTCGCTTTGTATGCAGACAATCCCTTTCCCAACTCCTCAGATTTATTTGATTTGCGCAGCTGGTGGGGCAGCAGCTTCAGTTTTATGGCCACATTAGAGGATTGAGTTAGTATAGAGAGTTATTAATCCGGGTATTTCTTTGAGTTTATACTCTCTATACTGTATAGGAATATATCATGTATAAACACTTATTTTTCCCATATTCGAAAACCTTAGACTGGTTGACACCCTATATTCTAGTCTTGGCTTCCGACACCATTGCCTTCAATGTTTTTGTGCTAACCTTTGTGTCCGTTGTGATCTTCTATTTCTTGAATCCCATGATAGCTTTTATAGCTATATTCTTTGGTGCTGGCTATGTTGTCGGATTTTGGTTATTAAAATGGTTTGTTTTAGAGAGATTGGAGGTAAAGAATGGCTTGTAGGAAGGCTTACTTAGTGTTTAAGTGATTACCTTTATGGCTGTTTTCAATAAAGATTATACCTTGTTTTTTGATTTTTATTATAAAAATGTCAAATGCATCTCCTTACATTCATTCCTGATTCCTAAAAACTGAATCACTGTTTTCCTCAGGTTTATCTGGGGGAGGCAGTGATTTTTTGAAATAAAGACATAGATATTCCTGTTTTCCAATTTCCCTTATTTTAACCATTCAGGAAATCTCAAGCACTACTTAAGATTTAGAGTAAGGATTTAGGGGAATATGGTTTATATTAGAGATGTTCCGAGTTTATAAAGGAGGGATTACATGAAAAAGTACCAGCTTCTATTCAAAACAAGTGCAATTTTATCCTACCTATTTTTCGTATTTGGCCTTTCTCAACTGACGCTTATTGTCCAAAACTATTGGCAATTTTCTTCCCAGATAGGAAATTTCTTCTGGATTCAAAATATCTTGAGTTTGCTATTTAGCGGAGTCATGATTTGGATTCTTGTTAAGACAGGCCATGGCTATCTCTTTCGCGTTCCGAGAGAAAAATGGCTCTGTTATTCAATTCTGGCAGTCCTAGTAGCGATAGTTCATATATCTTTTAATATTCAGACAGCTAAACATGTCCAGTCAATTGCGGAAGGTTGGGCTGTATTGATTGGTTATAGTGGGACTAACTTTGCAGAGCTAGGTATTTATATAGCCCTGTTCTTTCTGGTTCCACTGATGGAAGAGTTAATCTATAGAGGATTACTGCAACACGCTTTCTTTAAGCATTCGCGATTTGGTCTTGATTTGCTTCTTCCTTCTATTTTATTTGCTCTCCCTCATTTTTCAAGCCTGCCTAGTCTGTTAGATATCTTCGTCTTTGCAACAGTTGGAATCATCTTTGCTGGTTTGACCCGCTATACCAAGAGCATTTATCCATCCTATGCGGTGCATGTGATTAATAATATTTTCGCAACATTACCATTTTTGCTGACTTTTTTACACAGGATATTTAGCTAAAAATAGTAGATTAAAAATAATTATCGATTATGAGAAGTGAATAAGATTAGATTTCTGAATAATAGAATTTAATTTTATTCACTTCTTATTAGTTGACTAAGGAAATTATGCTCTTTGAGCAATTCAAGACGTTTCGATGACAATTCAAGATTTGGATGAAAAATTTTAAAAAACAATGATATACTAAACTTGTCAAAGTTGTAACAAGACAAAAATTAAAAATGAAAAGGAGTATTTGTCATGAATCTAAAAATGATGGAACAATTTGAGATTATGGATACTGAGATGCTTGCGAGTAAAGTAGGAGGAAAAACAATATATTACGGTAATGGTTTATATTGTGATAACTCTAAAGGTTGCTGGGTAAACTGGCCTGAAGCTATAAATAAAATTCTTACTAATTCTATTGTTAATGGATTTTCAGGTGGGAATGCAGGTTGGAATTCGGGTGGACCTCTATAATGAGAGGGTTAAAGTGGTTTTCTGGTGGGGTTGAAAGACGCCGTGAAGCTATCATCATATTAGAAGAACTTATTCAAAATATAAAATGTGATTCTCAACTCCTCCCTTTGAAAGATATATTGATTTCTTACGAATGTGAATTAAAGAAAGGAAGTATATCGATTCCTTATACCCTTAGTCGAATGAACATTGAAATTTCAAATGTATTAATTGAAAATGCGCTCCATTTATCTGAAATTCAGTCTGATCAGATAAAAAAATTAAGAGAATTATCTAATATTAGATATGGATACTAGGGTACAGTATAGGTGATATGTTAATTATAGTTTATGTATTCCTAATATTTTTATTGTGACTCTGGATTTGAGTGAAAAAAATTAAAACAGTGCTATACTAAACTTGTCAAGGTTGCAACAAGACAAAAAACTCAAATTAAAGGATAAGTGTTTTTGAAATACTTACCTTTTTTTATGAAGTTTTTGCAATTCAAGATTTGGATGAAAAATTTTAAAAAAACAATGATATACTAAACTTGTCAAAGTTGCAACAAGACAAAAATAAAAAATATAAAAGGAGTATTTGTTATGAATACAAAAATGATGGAACAATTTGAGAGTATGGATACTGATATGCTTGCTTGCGTTGAAGGTGGTAAAAAATTTGGTGATTGTGAAACTGCAATTTCCGCTGGAATTGGCGTAGGTGCTGTTTTTGCAGGTCCGTGGGGAGCGGTTGGTTTAGGCACGGTTACTAATATGTTTTTTTGTGCTACCCCTGTTAGTTAATGCCTAATGAAAATCAGATATTAAACTAGTAGACTAGTTACAAATAGCTCAAAGCACTGTTTTGAGAAGTATAAGCGACAAATAATTTATAGGCTAATGTAAAAGATTAGAGTTCTTATGAAAGTTTTTAAATTTTTAAAGTATATGCTAAGTAATATCAATATCGATGAATAGTTTAAATATAGGTTAGTTAATAGATAATACTACAGTACTCTTGTCTAGAGCAGAGGGAACGTTAGTCAGTATTAGAATTGAAAACTCACTTATTTAGTATATATTAAAGTAAGAGTGAAGGAGAAACTAGAAATATGAAAAAATACGTATATTTTTTAGATTTGTTTGCCCGAGTTTTATTAATATTGGCGTCTATTTTTCTTTGCATAAGAGTATTCATGATTTCAACGGAACTCTGGAGAAATATTTTGGTACTGGTAAGTACTCCTATTACAATCTATAGTCTGATAAAACATAGATTAGATAATAAGCTATATAAAAATCATAGTAAGAAAAAGTTATGAAACTATTGATCTATAGAACTGGTTTACGTGATTTGTAAAAAATAGAATAAATAGTAGGTATTCTCAAGTATTCATCTTTTAAATAGACTTTTGTTTTAGTAAAAGAGTATTAAAAAGTAGTGCTATAATAAACCTGTCAAGGTCGCAACAGGACAAAAAACTTCATTAAAAAGGTGGGTGTTTTCGAAATGCTTACCTTTTTAATGAAGTTTTTGCAATTCAAGATGTTTTGATGACCGTTTAAGATTTAGATGAATTTGTAATTTTAAATAAGGTAAGATAAAGATAACAAATGTAAAGGAGTTTTCTTATGAAGAAACAAAATATAAAATCGCTATTACTTGTGCCACTTGTATTTGCATCTATTACTACGGGTGTTGTATATGCAGAAGATCAGACTACTTCTTCCTCTATACAGACTAATGATAGTTCTCTTGTGGCACCAGATTTGCCATCGACTAAGGAAAAGGTGGAGAATAAACCTGCCGTTGTAACTCCAGAAGAGTATGAACAGAATGTTACGGACTTTAAAAAGATAGATATTGAAGCTGTACGTCAATCTTTTACAGAGGATCAATTAGAACATACTATTTATTTTGGTAGAAAAACTTGCTCTCATTGTCGTCAATTTTCTCCTGAATTGAAAGAATTTAATAACTTGATTGAAAAGAAGTTAGAGTATTATGATTTGGATGGTCAGGATTTTGATGGGGAGGCGAGAGAGTTTCTATTTAAAAAAGTCGGGATTCCAGGAACACCAACAATTTTGTATTTAAGAAACGGACATCCGATATCTGGATGGGTTGGTGGCGGAGCAACTGCACAACAGGTTTATGATTATATGTACTCGAGAAACTCACCTAAGCAAACGGAGACAGTAGCATCTTCTGAGGATACAGTAACTGAAAATGTGCATGATGAGAAAACCAGAAATGACAGCATGAGTACTAGTGATAAAGTTGTAAGTGAAAGCAAAGGTATGAGTGATGAAAAAAGAACCGAAATGAAAACATCCAATGATAATCCCAATTCTAATAGTGAAAATAGTGGGAAAGTGGAGAGTATAAACTCAACTTCTAAAGCTAAAACTACTCAATCTGGCGATTTAGCAATGTTAGACAATAAGGATCAATTGGAAACTCTCAAACCTATTTTTGATGCTACTCAAGAAAATAAAACTCCTTTAACCGATGTTAAGGAGCCTGATTATGTAAGCCAATCTATTACTTCGAATGAAAAATTATTACCGAAAACAGGAGAGGAAGAAAGTTACCAACTGATTCGGCTAGCTGTCGCGTTTTTTATGGCTTCTATAATGATTAAAGTGAAACAAAAAATTCATAAATAAAAATAGATGGTAAACAGGTGCAATGATATTATTTGTTTGTAATAACATATGGCTAGAATTTTCCTATAGACAAGAGTGAAAGGGCAAGTATGTTTTTAATGCTTGCTTTTTAAATTTTTTAACAATTCAAGACGTTTCGATGACAATTCAAGATTTGGATGAAAAAAATTAATAAACGATGATATACTAAACTTGTCAAAGTTACAACAGGAAAAAAATTAAAAATAAAAAGGAGTATTTGTTATGGATACAAAAATGATAGAACAATTTCATGAAATGGATATAACTATGTTATCCAGTATTGAAGGAGGCAAGAATAATTGGCAAACTAATGTCTTAGAAGGTGGTGGTGCAGCTTTTGGTGGCTGGGGCTTAGGAACAGCCATTTGTGCTGCGAGTGGTGTTGGAGCGCCATTTATGGGAGCATGTGGATACATAGGAGCTAAATTTGGTGTGGCTCTTTGGGCAGGAGTAACAGGTGCAACGGGTGGATTTTGATAAAAGGAGATTTGTATGAATACTTATTATAATGTAGATGAAACAATGTTAAGTGAGATTTATGGAGGTAATTCCGGAGGAGCGGCTGTAGTTGCTGCTTTAGGTTGTGCAGCGGGTGGAGTGAAATATGGGAAGTTTCTAGGACCATGGGGCGCTGCAATAGGAGGAATTGGAGGAGCATTGATTTGTGGATATTTAGCCTATAGTGCTACATCATAAAAATGGAAGATATATTTTATGAAGGCTATATTCTATATTATTCTCTTCGCTTTCCAAACATATCTTATTTATCTATCTATAAGTACCTCTGATAAAAAACAAAAGACTATTGAATTAACATCATTGAATTGTTTTGTCATATTATTTCTAATCTATGATAAATTATTTTTTCTCTTCATTGCCTATGTTTTTTTGATAATTTTTATATTAAACTTGTTCCGTAACTGAAAAGTTATATACGATATGAATACAAAAATGATGGAACAATTTAAGATTATGGATACTGAAATGCTGGCTAGCATTGAGGGAGGAACTGATTGGGGAACAGTAGGAAAAGGAGCTGTCTATGGAGCAGGTATCGGAGTTGCTATGTGTACGGTAGGAGGACTCCTTACTGGTGGTTCCGCATGGGCTATGACTGCTGGCTGTGCTTGGGCTGGAGCTAAACTTGGTGGTGCTTTTACTGCAATTGCTGATAATATTTGGCCATAGAAGTGAGTAGAAATTATGTTTGATTACAAAATAGTAGATAATCAAGAATTAAGTAATATTTCTGGAGGTGGATTGGGAGGAGATGTAGTTGTAGGAGCCTTGTCGGGTGCATTTCAGGCAGGACAATCTTGTATTGCTGGAGGCCCTCAAGCTTACTTGATTTGCGCAACAGGGGGCGCTATAGTAGGTGGCATTTTAGCTTTTGGATTGAGACCCCCAAAATAGTTTAACAAAGGAATGGGTATTAATATGTTAAATGAAACTATGATTCAGCTTATACTCATTGCAATTTGTTGTGTGTACATTATTTTTAACACCAAGGCTGATAAAAACCCAAAGAGAGGATATCGTACAGCTTTGTACCTTTTCGTTATGGCTGGTATTATATCCTATATTATGAATTATCTGAATTGGTTAGATTTTTTCTTACTGATAACTCCGATAATGTGTCTATTTAAATTTGAAGATAAATGGAGTTAGCAACATTTGACACTTCAATAGGTTATTAACTATCCTTTGGCTCATTGTCAACTGTAGTGAGTTGAAGAAAAGCTAAGATCGAGAAAGGACTAATTTTGTCCTTTCTTTTTTGAGTACGACGGGCATGACGTTTATTTGATGTGTAAGTCCTCCGTGTGCATCCGCTACCAGTGAATTCAATAGCGATTCTCAAACCTGACTATCGTGAGCTAGCGGGGAGAAGAAGGCATAGCGAAATCGTGGCTTAAAGAACAGGAATGTTATAGTAAGACACGTTTAGAGAATAAAGTGGCTTCACACTCTAAAGTACAAATAGGTATACCTAATCCATATATTTAAATCACGAGAGTCTACGAGAAAAGATGTACGACTGATCTATTGATGTGAGGTTCTGATGAGAGCTGAAAGCATGGTAACAACGAATCATGAGAAGTTAGTCAATCCTATAGTAGTCAGGAAAATTCTATAATGGAAGTGGAGCGAAAGGTGAACAATTGAAAGTAGAATTGTCTGTTTTGATTATTTGTTTGATAGGATGGTAGTATGAAAATATAAATGGTGACTATTCAGATCTATTGTATCTGTGATGGTCTTTTCTTTCCTAAATCCCATGCTAGCTTTAATGGCTATATTCTTAGGAGCTGCCTATGTGGTCGGATTTTGGCTACTAATACTCAATGAAAATCAAAGAGCAAACTAGGAAACTAGCCACAGGCTGTACTTGAGTACGGCAAGGCGACGTTGACGTGGTTTGAATTTGATTTTCGAAGAGTATAAAATGGTTTGTTTTGGAAAGACTGGAGCTAAAAAAGATGACGTGTAGGGAAGTCTGTTTGGTGGGGAGGATAGTTTTATGAGAATTTTTAATAAATGTCATGCCTTGTTTTTGGGATTTTTAGTCTTTGCAATCGTTGGTACAGCGGGTTATTCCATTAATCAGGGAGATTATTTTCAACACCAGTACACATTCATTATTATAAAGAGTCTCTTGCTTTTCCTTAGTTTTGGCTATGCGAAATGGTTTGACATGATTTCTTTTGGTATTCTAAGCAAGAAACAGCTCTTGCTGTTCATTGGAACCTTTCTTCTTACTGTGCTAGTAAATATAGGTTATCATGCTTTTTTCTCAGTTGCTTCTGGTGCCTCGGCTCAACACCTTGAGGAAACGAGTAAAGGACTTCCGCTTTCCTTTATTGTAAGTGTTACAGTTTTGGGACCAATCCAGGAGGAACTCATGTTCAGAGGACTTCTTCAGGGGGCTATATTTGAAAATTCTTGGTTAGGGCTCGTACTAACTTCCTCTCTCTTTTC